>CAMVAV010000008.1 GCA_947165595.1 uncultured Clostridia bacterium
AAAACAAGGTCCTTAACCGGATGGATATCTTGCCAACGCATGCTTGACACATACGATTATACTACAGGTTTATAGACAAGATGAAAAATGTGTGGTATCCTGCCGATAGTAACAAGGGCGAGCTGCCCGGAAAGGAAGCAAGACAATGATCGACATTCGCACTATCAAAGGTCTCGAATATGGTTTGCCGCTGTACGAGCTTGAGGGGAAGCGGTACGGCTGCCTGTCATGCCCATATGAGACCGAAGAACTGCGTGTCGGATCGTCGCGTACCCAGTAAGGGGTAAAAGCGCAACCAAAGATCCTTCAAGCCGCTCGTCTCGTATGAGGCGAGCGGCTTTCTGCATGCAAACGGGAAAAGAGAGTGAGAAAAATGCTTGAAATCAAAGGAAAGGTCAATACCGCGATTGCCTACGCGGCCATCATCGAAGACGAGGCCATCGAGCAAATTCGCAGGATGTGCGACTACGACTTCACGGAAGGTAGCCGCATCCGCATCATGCCCGACGTTCACGCGGGCAAGGGCTGCACCATCGGCACCACGATGACCGTGAACGGCAGGGCTGTACCCAATGTCGTCGGCGTGGACATCGGCTGCGGCATGTACACTGTTGACCTCGGCGCGAGTGAGATCGACATGGAGCGGCTGGACGAAGCGGCGCATTTCATCCCCTCCGGCATGAAGGTATGGGAGGGCAGGCAGGAGCGCTTCGACCTGACCGAGCTCAAATGCTACCGCGCACTCAAGGACGCAAGGCGTCTGGAGCGCAGCCTCGGAACCCTCGGCGGCGGCAATCATTTCATCGAGGTGGATCGCGCGGCGGACGGCACGAACTACCTTGTGATCCACTCCGGTTCCCGCAACCTGGGCAAGCAGGTCGCCGAACACTACCAGCGCCTCGCCATCGAGCTGCACGAGGGCAAGGAGGAGTATTACGCCAGGCGCGATCGGATCATTGCCGAGTACAAGGCGGCAGGCCGCCGCGGCGAAATCCAGGCGGCGCTGCAAGAGCTTGTCTGGAGCAGGAAGGAGCGCACGATCCCCGAAGATCTGTGCTACGTCTACGGCCGGCATCTCGAAGACTACCTCCACGACGTCGAAATCTGCCAGAGCTTCGCGCGCAGGAACCGTGAACTGATGGCGGAAATTCTTCTCAAAAAGACAGGGCTCGCGGCGCGTGACGCCTTCCATACCATCCACAACTACATTGACACCGGGGAGATGATCCTGCGCAAGGGCGCGATCGCCGCACACGAGGGCGAGCGTGTCCTGATCCCGATCAATATGCGCGACGGCAGTGTGCTTGCGGTCGGCAAGGGCAATCCCGAATGGAATTTCTCCGCGCCTCACGGCGCGGGGAGGGTCATGTCCCGCACTGCGGCGCGCGAGGCGCTTGATCTGGAGGAGTACAAGCGTGAGATGGAGGGCGTCTACACCACCTCCGTCAGCGAGGAAACGCTGGACGAGGCGCCCATGGCCTACAAACGCCTGGAGGACATTGTCGACGTGATCCGTGAGAGCGTGGACGTGATCGAAGTCCTCAAACCTATTTATAATTTCAAGGCTGGCTGAGCCGGGCTGTTCCGGCTCAGCGGCCGGAACAGGAGTTGATACCCATGAATACCATACCGGCCATCGACATGGCCGCAACAGGAGCAAATATTGCCGCCATGCGGCAGCTCGCCGGCCTCTCAAGCCGGAGATTGTGGGTTCAAGTCCCGCTGGCATCACCATATGCACAGGCGGTGGAACTGGAATACACACCGGTCTCAGACACCGGGCCTTCGGGCACTGCGGGTTCGACTCCCGCCCTGTGTACCATACGGGCAGGTAGCGAATCGGCAAACGCGGCGGACCGTAAATCCGCTCCCTCACGGGGTAGTGGGCCCGACACCCACCCTGCCCACCAGAACCCGGCGGGTACAGCACGCAAAGGCTGTATCCGCCGGGTTTTTTGCCGGTGGAGCAGCTCGGAATTTTGCGTTTTGCTGAAGAGATCCGCTTATTTCGTTGTATTTTATCATGACCCTGCGCTTTCATCCCCGCGGCGCTCCCGATATCCATTACAACTGCTTTACGCCGGGCAGCTCCGCGGGCAGCTGCGGCGGCGGTGAATACGCGAATGAGCTGCCGCGGGATTTCTACGTCGGATGCACGATGGAGAAGTTCGTGGAGCACTTCCCGGAGCGCCTGCACGAACAGCTGACGGCGAACGATATGCTCCGCCGCTTTCTGGAGGCGGCGAATCGGCGGCACGCGCGGAAGCCGGACGCACCCGGGCCTGACACGGCCGAGGACGAACAGCTTTGAGCTGCCTGCGGAGCCGGGAATTGCAAAAGTGAGGAAGCATGAGCCGCATGGGCAGAATATGATCGGGACAGCCTGATTGGATATGCGCCTGACATTATGAATTGAGACGAAGGCGGTTGTTCGGAAACCCGGAACAACCGCCTTCTTTACTTGCACGAAAAACCGCGTTTGTCAAAGCAGAATTCGTCGCATGATCCATATCTGCCCCTCTACAGCGCGGGCATAACCCCGTACATATGATGAAGGATCAGACGGGCGGCGGCTTCGCGCCCAAAGAGCTTCGTCACCTGGTTGACCGCCGGCCCGCCTTCGGCAAACAGCCGCTGCGCAAAATCGCGCACCTTGCCCTGCTTTTCCTCCGCGTCGCACGGCTCGGCGGACTCCAGCCGGGAGAGAAACGCCAGCGCATATTCCCCGGCCGCTTCGGCCAGCCGCGCGGAGGCGCCGCGGCACGTTTTATGGAACGAGCAGGGGTAGAGGACGGCGTCGTACCAACGCGCATCTGCCGCCGCGTCAGGGATGTCCGCATAGCGCGACTTGATCCGCGCAAAGGCGTCCTGCGAGTCTTGCGGCCAGGGGGCGAGCTGCGTATCGTAGAGCTCCGCGATCACGGTCTCCCTGCCGGGTACGCGCACCCGATCCAGATTGAACAGCGGCACATCCCTGTGCGTACAGGACAGCACGACGGTCTCCATGCGCATGAGACCGAGCGGCGCCTTCATGCGCATGACGCAAAGGTGCCCGAGACCTTCGAGCACGTATGACTCGGTCTCAAAGGCCAGACCCCGCTTGGCAAGATGCGCGTCCGCGCCGATGTCTTCTTTGCGGAGCGCGCAGAAGCGCGAAAGCTCCGATTTTATTTGATTGATTATCTGCATAGTGTCAGCCATATTGCACCTCCCCTGCGGCGAGCCGACAGCCGCTGAATGCTTGGCGCCGCCTCTGCCGTCCGGCTTTGTATCGATTCGGTTGGCATTAATTATAACACAGCCGCGGCAGAATTGCACGATGAATTGGAAAAGCGGTTGCCCCGGGCGCATGGCTGTGATAGAATCGTAACGGAAGAAACAAAGGCGCGGCCGGAAAGGTCCAATGCGGCACAGGCATCCGTATCAAAAGCAGCCGGCCATAGCGGCAGAATATAGAAAGCGAGGCAGTAGTCCATATGAAAAGCATTCCGATCCAAGCCATACAGAGCGTCAAGCTCGGCCAGACAGAGAACGCGGCGGCCGGAACCGGCTGCACGGTGCTGATTTGTGAAAAAGGGATGCGCGCGGGACTGGACGTGCGGGGCGGAGGCCCCGCGTCCAGAGAAACGCAGCTTTTGAACCCCTTGGCGGCGGCACAGGAGATCCACGCCATCGTTCTCGCCGGCGGCAGCGCCTTCGGCCTTGGCGCCGCGAGCGGCGTCATGGCGTGCCTGGAGGAGCGCGGCATCGGCTTTGACGTGGGCGTGACGAAGGTGCCGCTCGTCGTTCAGTCCGACCTTTTCGACCTGACGGTGGGCGATCCGTTCACAAGGCCGGACGCCGCGATGGGCTATGAAGCGGCAAATCGCGCGCTGGAAGCGCCGAACTATCGGGACGGAAACTACGGCGCGGGCTGCGGAGCCACCGTGGGCAAGATAGCGGGCATGGCGACCTGCATGAAAACGGGCATCGGCAGCTATGCCGTCGAGCTTGGCGATCTGCAGGTCGGCGCGATCGTGGCGCTCAACGCCCTGGGCGATGTGTTTGACTGGAAGACCGGCAGGCAGGTCGCGGGGCTTTTGACGGAGGACAAGACGGCGCTTCGGAGCACGATGGAATGCATGCGCGCCTCCACGGACGTCGTGGAAAACAGGTTTACCGGCAATACGACGCTTGGCGTCGTGCTGACAAACGCCGCGTTTTCAAAGACGCAGCTGTGCAAGCTCGCGGGCATGGCGCACGACGGGTTTGCGCGCTCGATCCGCCCCGTGCATACGAGCGCCGACGGCGACAGCATTTACGCGGTTTCCGTGGGGGACGTCCGCGCGGATCAGGACCTTGTGGGCGCGCTGGCGGCGGAGGTCATGAGCGAAGCGATCCTGCGCGCCGCGGAGTCTGCCGAGAGCGCGTACGGTTTTCCCGCCGCGTCGGACCTGAGGAAGCACAAGCACATGTCCTGATATGCTTCGGATATCTCCGCGGCGATCGACAAAAGGAGGAGGGATTCGCAATGAAAGCATTACGGATCTTGCGTAATTATTTTTTCTACTGCGGAATCGAAAAGGACGAATACAACGCGATCAAGAAGGAGGCGTATATTTCCAATTTCAACGTGTGGAAGATCCTTCACTTCCTGATGGCGGCGCTGTTCGGCGCTTTGTTTATCAGTTCGCTGCACTATGAGCTGCTGAAGACGAACACCTGGCTGTATATGCTGTCTTTTGCCTATTCGGTAATTGCCATTGCCCTTTTCTTCATTCTGAAGAAAGACTCGATCCTTGCGCAATTCCTGATCTATTTGTCGATTTCCCTGCTGTTTTTGCTTGGCTGTGTTCTTTCTCTGAGCAAACCCGATCTCCCCGCGGTGAGCTTCATCGCGTTCTTGCTGACCACGCCGATGTTTATGATCGACAAGCCGTTTTTCATGGCAATCGAATTAAGCGTCGTATCCGCCGTGTTCCTGCTGTGGGCGCACAGCGTAAAGCCGCACGATATCTGGCTGATCGATTTCGCCAATGTGATCCCGTTTGCCGTTGTCGGTATTATTCTGAATGTGATTGCCAATTCGCTCCGCATCAAGGAGTTTGTTCTGACAAGAGAGATCAGTATTCAAAAAGACACGGATGATATGACAGGGCTGAAAAACAAAGGATCGCTGACCAGGGAAATCAATCGGTTTTTGACGGACAAATCAACGGATAAGGGGCTCCTGCTCGTGATGGACGTCGATCGCTTCAAGTCGATCAACGATACATACGGCCATGACGCCGGAGACGATGTGATTCGGCAGCTTGGCGGCTTCCTTGGCCGGACGTTTACCCAGGGCGAGATCGTCGGCCGCTTTGGCGGAGATGAATTTATCGCGTTTATCGGGAACGCCGATGATCCGGATACCGCCTGCCGGATCGCCGATGGCATTGTCAAGGGGGTGTCGGAAAACGTTGTTCTGGAAAACGGCGGGCAGAGGATCAGCCTGAGTATCGGCATTGCCATATATCATGGCAGCGAAAAAAACTATTCCGAGCTCTTCAAGAAAGCCGATATTGCCTTGTACGAAGCAAAAGCAGACCCGGAAAACAGATATCACCTTTACAATGGCTGAATCGCGATCGCCTGACGCTCCCCCAACGAGCCGCGCGCACCAATTCCTTATGCGTTGGGCGCTGTGAGCTCGCTCATACCGACGCGGAGCTTTCCTTGACAGCGCCGGTCAGAGCCCTTATAATTTTTAAAAAGAAGCCCCTTTCATCCGACCGGGCACCCGAACGTACAGAGCGAGAAGGCCATCGAAGAACCGGAAGGCTCTTGTGTCGAACCTCAACTTTGAATCCATGACAGTATCAGGAGCGTTGTTTATTATTTTTTCAACAAACAGGAGGAGAGTATACCTTGGCGCCACCGAAGAAGAGCTATCAGGAGAACAACCCCGCCACGATTCAGAAAATGTCCAAGTTCAATAAAACCGTGCCGGATTCGGGCGGAAAAACAAGAAAGGTCACGTATTACCGTCCCACGCCGGGGACCGGCTATGACATCCTGACGGACGATGTTATGAACACCGGCAATCCGGAGGTCCTGCGCTCGTTCCGGGATGAGAACCGGGAGGCCCTTGAGGACGAGAAGAACGCCCCCGCGAAGCGGTACCTGGATTCCCGTATTCAGGTGGCTGAAAAGATCGAAGAAATGGAGCTTCGGGCGAAGGGACAGTCGGCGCTGGGCTACACGCCGCCGAAGCCGGAGGCGGACTTGAAGGACGGCTTCCTCGGCCTTTCAGAGATCAAATACCCAGACTATCAGACCAGCGCCAACGGCTGTTGGTCCATCTCCTATTCCATGCTTCTGAAGAGCCGAGGGGTGGACCTGTCCCAGGAGGAGATCCGCCAATGGCGTCCCAACTACCGGGCGAACACGCCGGAAAACGAAAAACCCAACCCGGAGCGCCTGCTCACCATGAACTCGGACCGGGGCAACTCCGTCTATCCCAACGCCGATCTGGCCGTGACGCTGCTGCCCAACACGGCGATGAACTCCCTGCGCATCGAGCCGTTCGAGAGCGGACAGCTCACTGTAGGCGGAGAGCCTCTGAACGCCGGGCAACTCCGGACCGTGCAGACGGAATACTATGCCCAGGTGAAAAAGACCCTGCAGGAAAACATCAGGGAGGCGCTGGTGAAGCACCGCTCACCGGTCTCCATCGCCTGGGACGGCCATTATGTGACCATTACCGGGATCAGCGAGGACGGAAACACCCTTCGCTACGAGGACTCCGTCGGCGGGGACCGGGACCTGCCCCGCACCAAGACCATGTCCCTGGACACGCTGGTTTTGCAGGGCATGCAGGCCCACGACCACAACGGAATGCACTATGACAGCGGCGGCGGCTTTGAAATGGCCTGGCTCAGCGATCTTCCGCAGGCGCAGTACGGCAGCGAGGAAAAGCCGGAGCTGAACCCCAGACATAAGGACTATGTGAAAATGGACGGTCAGGGGGAGATCGCCGTCAGCGTGCCCTACGACGCCAAGGGCGTATCCGCGGCGGGCAGCCCGGCGGAAGGCCAGGTGGACGGCAAGGCCGTGGAGGAGATGCTGGACCTGGACCAGAGCGCCCTGACGAAGAAGCTGGGGGTGTCCAAGGTGGAGGGCTGGAGCGCCTCCGGCGGCGTCATGATCGGAAACAAAGGGGTATATTACCCGAAAAAGGCCGTTCAGCTTGGCGACCCCGCCCTGGTGGAGGTCGGGCTGCGGACCCAGAAGCAGTCAATCGAAAATGTCCAAAGCGTGCTGTCCTGTTTGCTGAAAAACAAGCCGGAACCAGAGGTCAAGGACAATCAGAAGGTTTTAGACATCTATAATACGCTGGAAACCCTCAAAACCGGCAAAAAGACCGACCCGAAGGCCATTGCCGAGGGCAAAGAGAAGCTGCGGGAGACCTACGACTTTCTGCTGGAAACCGATGAGAACGGGAAGACGAATCTGGAAACGCTGACCTCCGACATGGACGAAACCGTCCGCATAGGAATGGTTGACGGTCTGGCGGAGCTGGACCGGGTCTTCGGCCTGAGAAAGGAGCGGGAAGACCGGCGGCTGGGGGAGATCCACAACGAGCTGGAGCGGAAAAAATCGTTTCTGGAGACCTATCGCCGCCGCGTCTCAGAGGTGCGGGACACATTCAGAAGGAACAGCGAAATCGAATTTTTGAAAGACCCCGCAGGCGGTATGCGGGCCTATGAGGAGCTGAGCGACGCGCAATATCTGGAAAGACGGATATGCGACCGCATGGCGGAGAGCTTCAAGCTTCTCACGAAAGAGCAGCAGCTCTATCTCTACGAGAGCCTCTTTCCGACGGCACGCAAACAGCTTGTAACGGCGGACGGCTTTTTAGCGTACATCAAAGACACGGCACCGTATAACGGCGGCAGCTTCTTCGGCTCGATGATTTCATTTATGGGCGCCGGGAAAGTCGCCGAGGAGCTGGACAAGCTGCTCAGCAAAGAGGAAAAGAAGAAGCTTGCGAGGGACATCGACGCGATCGTCCCGCCCAGCAGCCCGGACTTCCCGAAGGAGCGGCTGAGCGTCTGCCCCGAACAGCCGCAGATCGAGGCGCTGCTCAAGGGCATTGCCCCCGACAGCCCGCGGGCGGAGGAAAAGAAGGATATTTTGCGCCGGGCGGGCAACGCGCTGCGCATCTCGTCCAACGAAGCGTCGTTCCATTATGACGCCAAGCGGTCGGGGTTCTCGAACACGAAGCTGGAAGGCCTGGAGAATGGGTACGACCACCTGTCGGATCAGATCTTCAAGGATTATATTGACAACGATTACGGAGACAAGACGCTCAAGGACAAGCTTCCCAAAAACAAGGGCGGCGCCTATGAAGCCCCCGACATCAACCGGCAGCTCGGCCTCACGCCGGAGCAATTCCGGGCGATGCGCTCGGCGAAAAGCGGCATTTCGCCCGAGCTGCGGAAGCGGGTGACGGACATCTCGGCGGAGCTGGACGGCATTGGCTGGGATGTACTCAAAAAGCACGACGGCATGGTGCGAAAAAGGGTCGCCCCCGACGGCAGCGTAAGCGACTATCTGCTATCCGAACAGGGCAACAAGCTTTACGCGTTCGGCGCCCTGCTCGTAGGGCACGACGAACTCCGCAAGGCGCTGGGAACGGGGGATCTCGAGAGCATTCGGGAAAAGACGGAGGAGTGTGAGCGCATCCGAAAGCACATGGACCGGATGATGGAGCTGGCGAAGGAGGCGGGTGATTTCCCCCTCGCGGGCGGCAACATCACGCCTACCCGCACCGAGGCCTCGGGCACGAACGAACTGCCTCCCGAGTACCTCAAGGAGTACAACAGCCTGAGCAAGGTCAACAGCATCCTGCAGCTGAACATCCTGTGCAAGAACAACGGCGTGACTCCCAATGAGCTTTTGGACGACCCGGTCGGCAAGCTCACCGATATCGTCAAGCGGAAACTCCGGAAGTCCGGGCCGAACGCCCCCAAGACCTCGATCGGCAAGCTTGCCCTGGGCCTGTCGAATTCCGGCTGCATCAATATGAGCATGGATCTGACGATAGATACGTCCGCGCTGATGCACGCCACGGGAGGCATTGCGGGCATGGCGGCGAGCGAAGAGGAGCGCCGGAATATCATCGGTTCCTTCAACCTCGCGATCATCGCGGCGCGGCAGGCGGTGGCGCGCGAAATGTCCGTCTGGAATAAGCTGAGCAGCTTGCCCGCGGATAAACAGAAAGCCCTCTATACGGCGGCATTCCTGATGCCGGAGAAAGAATTTGACGTCCTCAAGGCGGGGGAAGCCCTCGACAGCCCGGACTGGCAGAAAAAATTCGATCCGGCTTCCATGGCGGAAAATCTGCGCGACGCCGGCAAGCTGGATCTCAGCGAGATGCTGCGGCGGCTGAAGGAGGCGGAGCAGGCCCTGAACGAGCAGCCGGAGCAGGGCAAATCGACCCAATTCAGCGCAGCGGAATACATGCGGGCGGCGACAGATGCAAGCAAACTGGTGCTGCTCAACGCCCCCGAAGAACAGCGCCGGACGGAAGCCTGTCAACAGCTGGAGAAGCAGACCCGCAAGAGCATCGTTTCCATGATAGATCGCGAGGAGAAGGACAGGCGCGCCGGGGCGCTCAAGGACGCGGAAAAGAACCTGTCGAAGGACGGCGTTGCCAAAGCCCTCGCCGACCAGGTGGCGGAGGAGAAGGGCGGCGCGGAGCCCACCCTTTCCGCCGGCGCATGGATCGAGAGCTACAAGGATGTGCTTCATAATGAGGAATTAGCGAACGACTTTAAGCAGATGGCGGACTATCCCGCGCTCTATGTCGCGCGCATCATGGCGGCGCGCGAGCTGTCAAACTCCACGCGCGGCAAGGCGTCCACGCTCAACAGGCAGCTCAAGGCGGAGGAGATCGACAAGCGCGCGGCGGAGCTGCTCGCCAACAAAAATTTCCGTTCCTTCGCTGACCTGACCAACCATGACAAAGCGACCGCGGACAAGGTGAAGGAGATATTCTCGAAGAAGCACAGCCACGGCGGCGAGCTGGACGATATGTTCCGCAGCTATCTCCGGACGCTCCCGGCGGGCGAGCTGCGCAACGACGCCGAGCTCAGGCGCTGGATGCCCACGGTCAAAGAGCGCGTCGAGTCGCTGCAGGAGCAGGCGCAAAAGTCGCTCAAGGCCGGCCGCGAGGTCTACCGCGAGGCGGCGGAGATCGTGTTGCTGCGCACCATGGCAGGCGTCAAGCGCGGCGGAGAGGGCCTGGATAAGCAGATCCCCGTCAGGGACGGGAACAAGGACATTCCGAGCGTGAGCAAACAAGTCGTGATGAACGCCGACGCGCGGGAGGTCAGGGAAGCTTTTGACAAGGCCAACGGCGCGAAGTACATCTGCAGCGGCCACGGCGGCAAAATGATCGAGAACATCGCGAAAGCGTCGGTCGGGCCCGCCAATCTCAAGCCCGAAGCGGATGTGCCGGTGAAAACCAAAACCGCCGGGGATCCGGAGCGCGGGCCGATGCCGGAATGACCCGCCGTCCCCGCTTCGGAACGGTGCGGGAACGGACGAGGGCACCGAGCGGATCAGGGCTGAATTGGCAAAGTTTTGAGAGGTGCTGCGCTCGGCGGCTTGTTTTACATGATCCACGGCGATATCACCTATTGCGTCGCTTCCGCTGCACGGAAAGCAAGGAAACACTCATATCCAAGTTGCTTAAAGAATAAAACAGCTGCCCTGTGCCATCTTTGATGAGCGTACAGGGCAGCTGTTGCTTTTCTGCTGCGGCTACTGACTACGTTTCATACAGCAATAGTCTTGTATGAAATATCGGACCCTTCGACGAGAATCAGAAAAGCGGTTGCCCCGGGCGCATGGCTGTGATAGAATCGTAACGGAAGGAACAGGGGGGCAGTTATCGACATGATTTATACAGATAAAACCAAGCGGGCCATGAAGCTCTGCTATGCTGCGCATAAGGAGCAGACCGACAAAAGCGGTATTCCCTACGTTTTTCATCCGATCCATGTCGCCGAGCAGATGAACGACGAGACCACCACGGTCGTCGCCCTGCTCCACGACGTTGTGGAGGACACGGACTATACGCTCGAAGACCTGAGAAATATGGGCTTCGGCGACGACGTGATCAACGCGCTTGCCCTGCTGACCCATCGGAAGCAGGTGCCGTACCTCCAGTATGTCGCCGGACTCAAGGAGAATCCCGTCGCAAAAGCGGTCAAGCTGGCGGACCTCCGGCACAACAGCGACCTGACACGGCTTGATGCGGTTGATGAGAAGGCAAAGGCGCGGCTTGAAAAGTACAAAGCGGCAATTAAACTGCTTGAATCCTGACGGGCTGCCATGAACACACCAGGAGACGACCTGATCGCAGCCGTCGTTTCCCTGGGCTTCCCAAAGGAGCCTGGCATTCTTATCGCCAAGCAGCTGGGGCATCCGAAGGCTATCAGAATGAGATCGACGCGCTGCGACAGTGAGACGCACAGCAGAGGGGGCGGCGGGTATGCCTTCGAGCGGATTTCCCGAAATTGACGTACACAACATGACGCGGACGCAGGCGATCGCGGCGATCGACGCGTTTCTCCGCCGCGCTGACGGCTCAAAGGCGCAGATCATCCGGCACGAGCTCGACCACTGCAACGGGATTTTGATTTGAAAGGCAAGGGAGCGCTGTGTATATCGTCAGCAAATGTCTCGCGGGCGAGCCGTGCCGCTACGACGGGAAGGACAACCTTGTGCCGGAGATCCGTACGCTTGTGGAGCGCGGCGAAGCGGCCGCGGTCTGTCCCGAGGTGCTCGGCGGCCTTCCGACGCCGCGCACGCCGAGCGAGATACAGCCCGATGGATGCGTTCTCAACAAACGGGGCGAGGATGTGACGGAGGCGTTTGTCCGCGGCGCGGAGCGTGCGATGGCGATCTGCCGGGAGCACGGCTGCACGGGCGCGATCCTGAAAGCGCGCAGCCCGTCCTGCGGCAAGGGCGTCGTCTACGATGGCA
Source organism: uncultured Clostridia bacterium (assembly GCA_947165595.1). Lineage (GTDB taxonomy): Bacteria > Bacillota > Clostridia > Oscillospirales > Oscillospiraceae > Hominicoprocola. The sequence continues at coordinate 12,019 of CAMVAV010000008.1, forward strand.
GCTTCACCGGAAAGCGCGTCGCGGGAAACGGCATATTCGCGCGGCTGCTGCTGGACGCGGGCATTCCGGTGATGACAGAGGAAGATTACAAGAACGGGGGCAAGCCATGAACAGCCATACGTATCGGCACACCGTCCAATACTATGAGACCGACAAGATGGGGATCGCCCATCACTCCAACTACGTCCGCTGGATGGAAGAGGCGCGCGTCGATCTGCTCACCAGGATCGGTTGGAGCTATGACCGGCTCGAATCGCTCGGCATTGTCTCGCCTGTGACGGCAGTGGAATGCCGGTTCAGGCACAGCTGCACGTTTGCGGATGAGGTTGACATAACGCTTCACATCGAATCGTTCAGCGGGGTGCGGCTTCGGATCAACTATACAATGACCGACTCAGCCGGTGATCTGCTGTGCGAGGCGGCGTCGGAGCACGTCTTTCTCGACAGGGAAGGCAAGCCGATCCGCATGAACAAGGCGTACCCTGAGCTGTACGGCGTTCTTGCGGATATGACAGAGAAGGAGAGCACAAAGGATGGGACTGCTTGATTTCGGCAAAAAGTCCGCCATCAATGAGGGCGTTCAAAACTGCGGGATCGTGCGCTGCGACTTTTGAGGAGGCAATGATTTTATGGGACGGCTGAAAGAAGCGCTCAAGGACGGCGACGCGGTGATCACGTCGGCGTTTCACCTGACGAACGCAAAGGCAATCATTCATGCGGTGGGGCCGAACTTCGCAGTGACCCCAAAAGCGTTCAAGGAGCTCTTTGACGCCTATTACAATTCGCTGACAGTGCTGATGGAGAATGGCTATCACAGCATTGCGTTTCCGCTTATCAGCTCAGGCATATTCGGCGGTTCTCTTGCCGATCCCGCCGGCGAATCCGCGAAGCAGTGCCTTCGCGCCTACAGGAAGTTTGTCGCCGATCACCCGGATTACGATGTGGATGTGACACTGTGCGCGTTCGGCGCCTCGGAGATGGCTTCAGCCGAAAGAGCGTTTGAAGAGACCCTGTGACAGCCGATCATCAACGCGATCCCGCTCCGGCGTACGAGCTTTTGAGCGGAAGACAATACATAACGAAGTGCTCGCACGATCAAGAGAAGAGGATGTCTTGACTCTCATCGGGGACGAGTGGATGGCAAAGCTGACGGAGGGCCGCGCCAACATCGGGCGGAGCCTCAACGACACGCGCGGCCTGCTGCATTCGTTCCGTGACTGCCGGGAGACGATGCTCACAATGAGACTGGGCAAGTCTGCAGGCATAGCGAAGACAACGGTATCATCGACATTTTGCGGCTCTCATTCTCTGATGCGGACGGCAAAGGGTCGGACGTCTGCGGCAATCCGGTATCGGAAAACGTCGCAGATTGCTGCCCCTCAAGCGGCAAAACGAAAAAAATGAAAAAATGGTCTTGACAGATAGTATACGCTATGTTATTATCATGGCGAAATACGGAGCGACAATACCATTGCGCCCCAGAAAGGAAGACAACGGAAATGCTGCTGAAGCAAATGTGGTCAGTGTCGAATATAGCCGCCGGAACGTGCTCTGATATTCCGCAGAGCCGTCACTTTAGCGCGCCCATGACGCGCATGGCCGGAACTGAATCAGTCTGCAAATCCGATGTTTTCGGGGCTTTACCAGCATAGACGCAGGTAAAAGTGCATAGGACTGTTTGGACCCGGCCATGGCAGCGTAAGGCTCGTTGGCTGGGTTCTTTTTATGCGCAAAATGGAATATGGCGGCAAGAGTGCATCGAAAAAGAAGAGATCGATGGGCTTAGAAAACTATACTATCTGTAATCATAAACGAATGTGGGGATGCGGTAATGGTATCCGGCCCGCCTGCTGCGCGGGTGACATCGAAAAGGTATTTGAGGGTTCGAGCCCCCGATGTCCCACCAACACGCAGCGATGGCCGAGCGGCTGATGGCGCCGGTCCTGAAAACCGGAGGCCCGAAAGGGTCCACGGGTTCAAATCCTGTTCGCTGCGCCATTAATACCATGCGAAAAGCAGAAGGAGATGAGGAAATATATGGATATCAATGAAGTGCTCAAACGTCCCGAATATGGCTTTTTGGAGGATGAAGTGTTCAAGACGCATCCGATCATGTTCCTCACGTTCGGCGGATCGATCGCTTACGGCACGAATACGCCCGCATCCGATATCGACATCCGCGGATGCGCGCTTGCCTCAAAATCGGATCTTCTCGGCATGACCGGCTTTGACCACTTTCTGGATGAGGCAACGGACACAACGGTATACGCATCCAGGACGCTGATCAAGCTCCTCGCAGCCTGCAACCCGAACATCATTGAGATGCTCGGCTGTAAGGAGGATACCTACACAAGCGTGTCGCCGGCAGGGAAGCTCCTGCTGGAGAACAAGAAGCTGTTTCTGTCGCAACGGGCAATCGACTCGTTCGGCGGCTACGCATATCAGCAGTTCAACCGCCTTCAGAACGCGGTCGCGCATGATCGGCTTTCCCAAAACGAGCAGGAGGAGCACCTGCTTCATGCCTGTGAGCGTGCCATAGACCATATGAACGGCACGTACACGGAGCTGCCCGGGGGGAGCATCCGGCTGTATACGGACAAATCCGAAAAGACCGGCAGAGATCTCGAAATCTTCGCGGACATCTCACTGAAGCACTATCCGCTGCGTGATTTTTCCGGGATTTACAACGAATTGCAGACATTGACGCGCAGCTTTGCCAAGCTGAACAATCGGAACAAGAAGAAGGATCTCCCGCATCTCGCCAAGCACATGATGCACCTCATGCGGCTCTACCTGATGCTCGACGACATCCTCGCAAAGCAGGAGATCGTGACCTGTCGGGAGAAGGAGCACGGCTTCCTCATGGATATCCGAAACGGAAAGTACATGACCGGGGACGGCCTTGTTCGGCAGGAATTCTACGACATGCTGGAGGCCCAGAAGGCCAAATGCGATGAGGACGCGAAAAACACAGAGCTCCCCCTGGCGCCGGACGCGGGAAAGCTGAATGAACTGTCCATGAGCATTCATGAGCTTGCATTGGGGTAATTATGGATGAGAACGCCTGGGCAAGCTTTGAACCGGCGGTTCCATGACAAAGCCACAAAAATCAAGTACAATGAGATCGAAACAACGATCAGGGAGGCAATGAAAATGAATCTGAAAGAAGCATTCCGGTTCCAGAACAAGCTGAACAGCCTGCTGGAGCAGGCGGAGAACGTGCTGGAGCGCGACTCCAACGTGGTGAAGGTGGAGAACACCTATCTGCGCAAGAAGGTCATGCCCGAGGCGGAGAACGAGACTGTCATCGAAGCCCCGGCGACGGACTATGCCGAGAAGATCACCGAGCTGGCAGGGTTCACTATGTTCCTGCTCGGCGAGAAGGAGAAGCTCTTTCGCGCGGTCCGTCAGGCGAAGAACGGTCTTGGGATCGACATCGACGGCGAGACCAGCCTGAACGGCGCGCGTCAGGCCGCGATGCGCATTTTCAAGCGCATGGCGGATCTGCGCAGCTCCGAGGTCACGATCGCAAACGGCGGCGTCGGCTATCGGTTCAACACCGACGGCAATCAGGTGTCCTACAAGTGCGACGTCCGGCGCGTCACCACGATCAACTTCGACCGCAACGTGATCCGCAGGTTCGCCAGGGACCTGAGCGGCCGCGCGGACGAGCTTTCTTCGGAGATCGACAAGGCCATCGTCAATACGGAGGTCGCCTACGACGTGCCGTTCGACGTCAACGCGAGCTTCGCGGACGCCTTTGAATCCTTCTGCGAAAGCGCGGAGTAACGGAACAACAGCCTCAACCGGCTGTTTCAGGTACGACAGGACCAGAATGCGCGGATGCCGGTTCAGATGCAGATGAACTATAAAGCTGCATATAGCTTTTCTATCAATGGGCTGGACCGGTGCCCTGACCGGTCTTCATGGAAATGCACATCCGGAGCCAAGAACCGAATCCCGCAGCAGACGATCGACCAACGTCATTTCATCAAAATCGCCTGACGCTCTCTTCTCCCCAAACGAACTTACATCTCCCTGTACATGACGGATGAAATCCGTCGACATCCGGTAACGATGTCACGCGACTTGAGGTCGCGGCTACTGATCAAATCCATCCGCGTCGCGGCTCGAATGCCGGAAGCCTTTCGGGGCAGCTGTGCTTCAGGCAGCGGCAAGGAAAAATGGCTGATGTGCGTTCGAAACCCTGTCGTATCTGAAAGAGCCGGTTAAAAGCGCTGAGCGGCAGGACTCAGCCTGCCGCTCAGAAGAAACAATATTCAAATGAGGTTCAGCCGGTACCAGAATCTCGTCCAGCGAGACTTGAAGGATCGCGCCGAGGGCAAACAGGTTGTCGACCGACGGGAGCGTCTGTCCGCGCTGCCACTTGTAGATGGCGCGGGGCTCCTCAAAGCCGAAGTAGTCCTGCAGGTCCCGGACGCTCAGGCCGCGCTCGCTGCGCAGCCGCACGATGTTCTTCCCCGTCGCGACCGGATCGATCACGGGAAAGCGCATGCTCATGGGTATCCCTCCCCTTGAGTAGTCTCTGCCGCAGCAGGCTCCTACACCATAGCGCCTTCGGACGCCGGAGTCAAGGGAAGCGGGGGATTTGTAACAGAAATGAAAAGTGATGGGAGGTTCGGCACAATGCAGACGTTTATTCCTCTGGAGAAGAGAAGCAAGAAGGAACAGCGGGCATACCACGCGAAGCAGCGCGGAACCTGGCACGGGTTCTGCCCCGTGACGCGCATCGCGCGCAGCGGAAAAGCGTATGACAGGAACCGGGAAAAGCGGACTGCCCGTGCTGCGGTAAAGGAAGAAGCCGAAGGAAAGACATGTTGAGTACAGAATACTCATGGAGGAAACTATTTGAATCTTGCCATATCAGTTGATCAGAAGCAGCTCAAGGACGTGCTGCTGAACGTCGCTCCCGTGCGCCCGGTGTTCATCTGGGGCGCGCCCGGTATCGGCAAATCCGCCATTGTCGAGGAATTTGCGGAGGAGGTCGGGCTCGAATGCGTGTCCCTCCTCGGCAGCCAGCTCGCGCCGGAGGACATCATCGGCGTGCCGCAGATCGTGGACGGCCGCAGTACATCTTATCCGCAGTCATGCACGCCGACGAGCGCAACCGTGCCATGTCGGAGCAGTTGGGCGAGGACGTGTACCACTACCACCTCCTCGTCCGGGAGGATAACAGAACCAGCCGGCAAAGGTAAGAGGTTATCTTGATTTAAAATCATTTGTTTCCATCACATTTTCCTTATACACAATGAACCGCGGCCCTTCTTCGCCCGTGATTCCCATGGGGCGAAAGCCGCATTTCATCAACACTCTCCGGGACGCCGCGTTATCGGGCGCCGTTTCCGCCTCGACCGCGTGGATATTCGGATGCCGAAACGCCCAAGCAAGCGCAAGCCTCACCGCCTCGGTCGCATAGCCCTTGCCTTGATGCTCCTCCAGAATGCCATAGCCGATTTCGGGATTTTTGCCCGGTTCCAGACCCTTGAAGCAAAGGTCGCCGAGCTGCGTCCCGTCGTTTGCTTCGATTCTCCACATCGCATACCAGTCCCAGCGGTCAGGATGCGCAAGGCAGCCGTCCAGCATCTCTCTGTACGCCTTCCTCAGCTCCTCGCTCTTCTCCTCGGCGATCACACGCTCCATCTGTTCCCTGCTCGCGGGGCGAATCCCGACCCGGCCTGTTTCCGTCATGGCAAACCCTTTCCCTTTCCGACTCAGCGCTTTCTCTTCACCGGCGCCCGGATCGCGCTGTGATAATCCGGCTCCGTACAGCCCCTTCACGCCAAAGAAATAGCAGCTGCCCGGCCCGCGCTCGTCAAAGCTGCCATGCTGCCCCAGGTCAAAGGTATTATGGCTTGGAATACCTCTCCTGTCAAGCGCAAACGGGTCGAGTCCCGCCCTTCATCTCCGCGACGATGCTCTCCAGCGCGCCGCGCCCTCTCGGAGGCGGATATCCCGTTCGACCGCAGGAGGTTTTCGCCGTACGTCACACTGCTGCGCAAAGCGGCATTTGACCGGATGCCCGGCGTCTCCGTTCCGGAAGCGCCTGCCCGGCGGTTAGCGAAGTCTAACGAACAGGCCGGCCGAGGGGGCGGGCCTATGTCCTTCCAATATGGATTCCTCAAGCCGCCCGATGTCTTTGGCTCAATGACGATGGCGCGGAGGCGGAGACGGCGCAGAATGCATTGACAAACGAAACGCGTTGTTATATATTTAGTTCGCAACCGAACAAAATAAAAGGACCTTGAGAAAGAGAGGTACTGCGGGATGGAAAGGACAAAAGACATGCTTCTCATTGAGAAGCTGCGCAGGGCAAGCCACGGCATGCACGGCAAACGCGGACCGCACGGAATGTTCCCGGGCATGATGCCGCCCGGCCCCGGCTGCCGTCCGCATGGACCCGGCATGTTCCCGCGCGAGCGTATTTTGATGGTGCTTGCGGACGCGGAGGACGGCGGGCTGCGGCAGAAGGACATCGCGGAGCAGCTTGGCATCAACGCTCCCGCGATCACCGAGCAGATCGACCGGCTGGAGTCTGAACACTATCTGGAGCGCTGCGCGAACCCGAACGACAAGCGCTCGACCCTGGTGAAGCTCACGGAGAAGGGCCGCGCCCGCGCCTATGAGGTCGCGGACGAGCGCGCCGCACGCGCGGCGGAATACTGCGCGGTGCTGAGCGAGGAGGAGAAGGACACGATGATCGCGCTGCTGGACAAGCTGCTCGCGGGCAGGGGAGAGGACAGAACGTGAAGGCCGACGAGGCTCGGGCTTGTGAGAAAAACAGCGGCCTTTCGGTTGCGGATCGAGGAAATGTGCGGTATAATGATCGCCAATGGAACCGAAAGACGCCGGAGGGGGATAACCGTTGGAGATTCACGATCAGCACATTTATCAGCGTGCTTGCGGCGTGATACGAAGCCTGTACGGAGAGAACGCGCGCTTTCGCGACGGCCAGTACGAGGCTGTCGAGGCGACCATGCTGCACCGGCGGACGCTTGTCGTGCAGCGCACCGGCTGGGGCAAGAGCCTGGTCTATTTTATCTGTACGAGGCTCCTGCGCGAGCAGGGCGCCGGCGTAACGCTGGTGGTCAGTCCGCTGCTCGTCCTCATGGAAAATCAGATCGAGGCAGCCGCACGGATAGGACTTCGCTGCGACGCGCTCAACAGCACGACAAAGGACCGCCGCGACGAGATATTGCAGACGATCCGGGACGGGAAGGCCGACCTTGTGCTTGTTACGCCTGAGACGCTGTTCCGGGACGACGTGCAGCAGGCGCTGCCGCAGATGCGGATCGGCCTCTTTGTCATCGACGAGGCGCACTGCATTTCCGACTGGGGACATGATTTTCGCCTGGAATACAGCCGCCTGAAGGAGGTGCTCCGCCGCCTTCCCTCCAACGTTCCCGTGCTTGCGACCACCGCCACGGCAAACGACCGGGTGGTCGCCGATCTGAAGACGCAGCTCGGCGATCAGGTCTTCGTCTCCCGAAGAGGAGGAAAAGAAAAACCGGGAGGCGGAGGAGGCGTTCAAGCACAACCGGATCAAGGCGATCGTTGCCACGATCAAGCTCGGCATGGGGTACGACAAGGGAGACATTGCCTTCGTGATCCACTTCCAGATGCCGGCGAACATCGTGTCCTGCTATCAGCAGATCGGACGCGCGGGCAGAAGCATTGAGCGAGCCTACGTTTTCCTGATGACCGGTCAGGAGGACGAGGGTATTCTCAACTACTTTATCCAGACAGCGTTCCCGACGCGAGAGGAGACCGAGCGGATCGTTTCCTGCGTTGCCGAAAACGAGGGACTGAGCCTGCCCGCTCTGGAATCCCGGCTGAATTTCAGGCGCGGCCGCATCGAAAAGGCGCTGATGTTTCTTTTGAACGACGGATTCCTCTACAAGGACGGTCCCAGGTACTATGCTTCGCCCAGGCCCTTCGTATACAATGAGGCGCATTACAGCGCGATCACCGAGATTCGGTATCGGGAAATGAGGCAGATGAAGGAGCTGACGCGAACGGCGGAGTGCTATCCGTTCGCCCTGGCGGACAGCAGCCAGAAAGAAGGTTGAACGAATGAACGACAGAGCCATGGCCATCGCCGTCCTGTGCAGCCACCTGTGCGTGAGCGACGGCGTTTTCCCGCTGGAGCCGAGAGAATACAGCACGCTGGTCGCCAAGCCGGACGCGGGCTTCAATACCGGGATCGCCATGATGCGCAACAAATACATCTATGCGCAGTCAGACGCGACGGTTGTGATCAAGGCGGATTACAACAAGGGCGGCACATGGAACGGCGCGGTGGAAAATCTGAAAAAGGGCTGGTCGCTTCCGCTGTGCCGGAACCATTTGGCATATCCGGGCAACAAGGCGCTGATCGAACAGGGCGCCGTCCCGATCGACGAGGACTGGGACGGCGACGTTGAGGCGCTTGGGAAAGAGAGAAAAAACGAAACCGCGGAGCAGATCAGCGTATTTGACCCTCCGGCGCAATGATCGCGCCCGCCGCTGCCCCTGCGGCCGGCGGAGGGATACGTACGCCCTTTTGCAGCACCGGAAAGCGGTTGCCTGGCTGCGGTGTCTTCGCGGAAAAGATCATGCGCGACCGGCAGGCCTCTGCCCCTGCCGGCCCGTGACGGAGAGGCGGAAACAGGAAAAAGGAGAAATAACCATGTTTTCAGTCAGAGGACCGAAATTCAAATACTTCGCGCTCGTGATGGCGGCCATCGCGCTCGTGATGGGCGTCTATATGACGTTTTTCCAGTCCGCGGGCTATGTGAAAACAAAGGCGACCGTCGTTTCCGTCGAGGAAGACCCGGTGAACTCCACGGCGGACGATACGGCATACATCGTTATGGTGGAGTACGTCGCGGACGGTACGCACTATACCGCCAGGCTGGATTATTACAGCCCGTCTTTCAAGCCGGGCAAGACCGTCGACATCCTCTACGACCCGCAAAACCCGTCCGTTATCCACGGCGGCAAGGGCTTCGGCGTGTATCTGATCGTGCTCGGCATTGCGATCATCGCGGTCGTGGCCGTCAGCGGCAGCAGGAACAGGCGCGCGCAAAAAGAGGCGGAGGAATGGAGGGAACGGCGCGGCGGCGCGGCCTACGCGCCGTCCGCAAAGGGCGTGGAGCGCGAGGTCTACTTCCTCACGGACACCGGCACGCCGAGGTACGGCCACCGCATCGAGGACAAAAACCGCAGGGTGCTCTACGAGGCGAAGATGACCAAGTTCACCCTGACGAGCGCGTATCACTTCGACTTTATCGACCACGAGCACAACGTCACCACGCCGCATCTGGTGGGGCACGAGGAGGCGACAGACTGGGGAGATTCGCTCCTGCTCGACAGCCACAACACCTTTGAGCTGGACGGCGAGAGCATCTGGAAGCACCTCAGGCGCCACGGCGTCAGCATCGAGACCGAGCGCAAGGAGGGCACGATTATGCCGTGCTACCGCGTTTCGCGCGACGGCGAGGAGATCGCGCTCATCGAATCCAGCAGCCAGTTCGTCCACGAGGAGGACGCGGAGGCGCACAGCGTGATGAGCAAGGTGCCGGTTCCGGGCTACTACCGCATCTGGACGCGCGAGGAGACCCTCGACGTCGTGTTTGTCGCGGCGCTCGCGTTCGCGCGCAGCGGCGCGCTCAACGACGAGGGCGGCGGCTTCGGAAAGATGGCGCGACAGTCGCTCGGCAGGAGATTCGGAAAACAATGACGCTTGAAAAAACGCCGATGGAAAAAAGAGGAGGGACAGACATGAACGGTAATTGGAAGGGCCGTGCCGCCGGGCGCGCTTTGAGCCTGCTGCTTGTTCTTTGCCTGACGCTGGGCTTCGTGCCCGCGGCGTCCGCGGCGGAGGATGCGGAGGACAGGGCCTCGGCGATGCTGAGGACCATGACCACCGAGGAGAAGGTCAGCCAGATGCTCCTGCCGGCGTTTCGCTGGTGGAACGACGCGGAGGGCAAGCGGCAGAATCTGACGGCGCTGAACGACGAGCTCGCCGCGCTGCTTGCGCGCCACGGCTTCGCGGGCGTGATACTCTTCGCCCAAAACGCCGCCGAGACCGAGGCGGTCGTGCGTCTCGCAGACGCGATGCAAAGCGCCAATGCAAAGGGCGAAAACCGCGCGCGGCTGCTCATGGCGATCGATCAGGAGGGCGGCAGCGTCACGCGGCTCGGACAGGGGACGGCGTTCCCCGGCAACATGGCGCTCGGCGCGGCGAACGATACGGACGCCACGCGCGCCGCCGCGCGCACCATCGGCGCGGAGCTTCAGGCGATCGGCTTTCACTTCGACTTCGCGCCCGTGGTGGACGTGAACAACAACCCCGCGAACCCCGTCATCGGCACGCGCTCGTTTTCGGACGATCCGCGGCTCGCGGCAAAGCACGGCGCGGCGTTCACGCAGGCGCTCGCGGAGAACGGCACGATCTCGGCGCTCAAGCATTTTCCCGGCCACGGCGACACGGGCACCGACAGCCACACGGGGCTTCCGAGGATCGAAAAGACCTACGATGAACTCAAGGCGAACGAGCTGATCCCGTTCCAGGCGTGCATCGACGCGGGCGCGGAGGCGGTCATGACCGCGCACATCCAGTATCCCGCCATCGAGACGGAGACCTATGTCTCCAAGGCGACCGGCGAGAAGATCAACCTGCCCGCGACGCTATCCAAAACCATCCTCACCGGCATTCTGCGCGGCGACATGGGCTTTGACGGCGTGATCCTCACCGACGCGATGGACATGGACGCCATCTCCAAGAACTTTGACCCGATGGACGCCGCGCGCCTCGCCATCGAAGCGGGCGTGGACATCCTGCTCATGCCCGTCGATCCCGGCGCGATCGTGGACGCGGAGGGCGTCGCGAAGCTCGATCAATACGTCGCGGACCTTGCCAAGCTCGTGGACGACGGCACGATCCCGATGGCGCGCGTCGACGAATCCGTGACGCGCATCCTGACGCTCAAGGAAAAGCACGGCCTGCTGGCGGCTTACGACGGCTCCGAGCTCGAAGCGCGCGCCGCGAACGCGCTCACAGTCGTCGGCTCGAAGGAGCACCATGAGACCGAGTGGGAGGTCGCCAGGAAAGCCGTGACGCTCGTGAAGAACGACGGCGTGCTCCCGCTGACGAAGGAGAATCAGAAGATCGCCGTGCTCACCGCCTACGACAACGAGGTGCTGAGCATGGAGTACGCGGTCAATCGCCTCAGGGACGAGGGCAAGCTCGCGAAGGGTACGGAGGTCACGGTGACCTCTATCCAGAAAAGGACGCTGGAGGACTGCCTGCCGCTCATAGCGGGCATGGATCATGTGATCGCCGTCTCCGAGGTCGGCAGCCTCGCCGCGATGGACCCGGCGGGCGATAAGGGGAAGTACTCCGCGCTGCTGGACGCGCTGATCGCGAAGGTACACGAAAACGGCGGCACGTTCACGGTGCTCAGCGCGTCGCTGCCCTACGACGCGGCGCGCTACACGGCGGCGGACGCCTTCGTCATCACCTGGAACGCCCGCGGCATGAGCGAGGACCCGCGTGTGACGGACGGCCCGGTGAAGCAGTTCGGCGCGTCGATGCCCGCCGCGCTCTATCTGATGCTCTCGCCGGACGAGGCGCCCCGGGGCGCGCTGCCGGTGAACCTTCCCATGCTGAATGAGGAATACAAATATTCCGACGAGCTGCTGTACCGCAGGGGCTTCGGCCTGACCTACGATACGTCGGCGCGGTATTCCGACCTCGATATGAGCCTTTGGCACGCCGACGGCGTGCGCTACGCGCTGACGCACCGGATCATGGACGGCGAGGGCGAGGGCTTTTTGCCCGACGGAACGGTGAGCCGCGCGGCGGCGGCCGAGGCGCTCTGGCGCATGGCGGGAAGGCCGGAGGCGACGGCGGCGAACACGTTCACGGACGTCCCCGCGGGAAGCAGCCTGGAGAGCGCGGTCCGCTGGGCAGCGGAGGCGGGCGTTGTCAACGGCTTTGAGGACGGCACGTTCCGGGGCGGGCAGCTTTTGACCCGCGAGCAGTTCGCGGCGCTGCTGTTCCGCTATGCCGGAGCAAAGGAAGAACCGGGCGTCATGGGCCTTGCGGGGTATCAGGACAGCCTCGCGATCTCCGACTGGGCGCGCGAGCCGATGGCGTGGGCGGTCCGCACGGGACTGCTGCAGGGCGTCGGCGACGCAAAGCTCGCGCCGCGGGGCAGCCTGACACGCGCCCAGCTTGCCGCGATTTTGATGCGATTTGACGAAGCATGAAGCATAAGGAGGATAAAGACATGAAAAAGAAGCTTGCGTTGCTGCTTTCCGCGCTGCTGCTGCTCGGCACGCTGACAGCCTGCGGCACAAAGGAGACGCCGGAGCAGCCGGCGCCGCAGCCCGATACGGAGACGGCGGCAAAGCCGGAGCCGCAGACCGCGCCGTCCGCCGGTACGTACTCCTCCGAGGGCAGCGTGATCTTTGAAAAGGACGGCGTGAAGGTCACCACGGCGGGCCTCGATATCGACCCGACCACGGAACGGCCGGAGCCGATCATCTGGCTGGACGTTGAAAACACGGGCGCGAAGGACGTCTTTCTCGGCATTACCGACGGCTCGGTCAACGGCTTTATGACCGAGGTCCGGATCGTCGAATTCTACGGGGAGGACGGGCAGTATTACGGCGGAAATTACGAAACGCAGCTGACCGTCCCGGCGGGAAGCAGCAGCCGCTTTGCGCTGTGGTACAGCAACCCGGAGCTTCCCGGCGTCGACCTGCCGGTCCTCGGCGAGATGGAGCTCTGCTTTACCACGGCGAAGAATGAGAACGACTGGCCGGACTACACCTCCGAGCCGGTGAAGATCGTCACGGGCGAGACCGTTCCCGCGATCGACATTACCACGCTCGGCACGGTCGCCGTTGACGACGACAGGCTGACGCTCGTGCTGGGCGAGCAGGACTACGAGGACTGGTTCGGCCCCGAGGTCTACGTGTATGTCGCGAACAAGACCGACCGGTGTATCGGCGTCTACCCGGAGACCGCCGAGGCGGACGGCGTTTTCTGCGATTACCTGTTCGGCGGCCTCCAGGTCGCGCCCGGCAAGCTGGATGCCGGAGTGATGAGCTTTGACGGCGAGGCGAAGGAGCTCCGGGGCTTTGAAAACCTGACCATGACCTTCAATCTTCTCGAGGCGGCGGATCTGGACGGCGTCATTTCGGGGGACGGCACGAAGCTCGGCCCCGTTTCCGCACAGTATCCCCCGCAGATCTGGGGCGAGTACGAAAACGACGGCATGAGCCTTTCGATCCAGCCCAAGTACAACGACCTCATCACCGTGACGACGCCGGAGAACGACGAGAACGGCGTGCTGCTTTCCGTTTCCGAGACCGCGTCCCTCGAGGCGGACGACTTCGAGGGCGTCGGCTGGCTGTTTTCCATCGGCAGGGTCGACGAGGCGAAGCTCCACGAGCTGCTTTGCAATGACATGACCGGCGCGGATGTGTTCGCAAGGGACGGAAACGGCGATTACTACATCTGGTATCATCCCACGGACGTGCGCTATGCCCGCGCCACCGCCGAGGAGATGCAGCGCGACGCGGGCCAGTGGTCGATGCTCTGCGAATGGGCGGAGAGCATGAAGGACAAGTTTGCCGGCCAGAACGGCCTCGAGTACGCGAGCTTCGGCAACTCCGAGGTGGATACGTATCTCGCGCGCGCCGCGTGGGAAAGCGGCGTGAATTACACGCTCAGCACCACGGAGTTCGGACCGGTGAAGGGCGGCGGCGTGGACGGCACGCCCTACGCCGAGTTCCTGATGAAGGGCTATTTCATGGAGGTCGAGGACGAGGCGCCCGACGGCGAATACGTCGTTCTGAGCCTGCCGGACGAGGACGTGCGCGTCGACTTCTTCTTCGCGCCGGAGGCCTATGCCCGCGTTGTGTCGGGCGACCGGGAGACGGTCTATCAGGCGGCCTGGTGGGACGACAACATCAGCTACGCGGAGGCGATGCAGGGCTGGTATTACGCGCTCGCCGAGAAAGCCGGCGTCAGGCAGCCGGACAGGAGCCTGACTCCCTACTGCGGGCTCTGGGGCGAGAAGATCGCCGGCCGCGGACAGATCGGGATCGAGCGCAGCGTCGCGCCCGGCAAGGTCCAGATCACGGTCACCTGGCCGGAGAGCGCGAGCGTATTGGACACGTGGGAGCTTGTCGCGGCGCTGGAGGACGGCAAACTTGTCTATGAGAACGGACACAGGGAAGTCATGGAATATGACGAGAGCGGCGATGGCTGGACCACGGACGAAAGCTATGAGGAGAGCGGTTATTTCTACCTCAACGGCGCGAAGGAGCTTTGCTGGCACAGCGAGCAGGCGGAGGGCGGCGAGGACAGCACGTTCGTCCGCGCGAACTGACGGAGCGGGCTGAGATTTGCCGCGGCGTCCCCTGTCTGCCGGCGGGGCCCGGGGGAGCGGCGCTGCCCTTTTACGCGAGGCGCTCTGAGGAGGCGCACGGGAGGGCGGACTTTATGAGAGGCGGTGAAAACGGCGGTCATGGAGGTGTATGATGTTTCCGTCGTGCCCTGCGGCGACTACGACGACGCGAATGTGGAGGCGGCGCTGCGCGCGGCTCTTGAGCCGATCCGCGGTCTTGACTTTGTGCGGCCGGGCATGACGGTCGGAGTCAAGGTCAATCTCGTTATGGCGATGAAGCCGGAGGGCGCCGCCACCGTCCATCCCTCCGTCGTCTGCGCGCTGGCGCGCCTGCTGCGGGAGAAGGGCGCGGAGGCCGTGATTGGCGACAGTCCCGGCGGCATCTATTCCGCGCCGTATCTGAAGACCGTCTATGACGTATGCGGCATGCGGCGGGCAACTGCCTTCGGGGCAAAGCTCAACGACGATTTTTCCACAACCGAGGTCTGCTTTCCGGAGGCCGTGCAGGCGAAGCGTTTCCCCTATACCGCGTGGCTGGGAAAGGTCGACGCGATCATTGATCTCTGCAAGCTCAAGACCCACGGCATGATGGGCATGACCTGCGCGGTCAAGAACTTCTTCGGTTCGATCCCCGGAACGCAGAAGCCGGAGTTTCACTACCGCTATCCCAGAACGCGGGACTTTGCCGACATGCTGGTGGACCTCTATGAGTATTCCGCTCCCCGCCTCTGTATCTGCGACGCGGTGACCGGCATGGAGGGCAACGGCCCCACGCAGGGTACGCCGCGGAGGATCGGCTGCCTGCTCGCAGGCAGGAGCGGACACCTGCTCGACGCCGTTGCGGCCGGGCTGATCGGCCTCAAGGCGCAGGATGTGCCGACGCTGAGCGCCGCCGCGGCGCGCGGGCTGCTTCCGGAGGACTCCGCCGGGATCAGGATTTTTGGCGACCCGTCCCGCTTTGCCGTCCCGGATTTCCAAACCGTCCCTGCCCAGGCGAACGTATTCTTTCGGGTGCTTGGAGACGGAGTCCCCGGGAAAATCGCGGATTTTCTCGCGGCGCGGCTGCTGACGCCGTTCCCAAAGCTTGTCCCCTCCGCCTGCGCCGGCTGCGGCAAGTGCGCGCGCATCTGCCCCGCCGGCGCGATCTCGATGCGGAGGCAGAGGCCGCATATCGACAGGAGCGTCTGTATTCATTGCTTCTGCTGTCAGGAGTTCTGCCCGGAGGGCGCGATGCGGGTCGGGCGCCGCGCGGTCATGAAGCTGCTCGGAAAATAACGGGCAGCGGAGACATCTGAAACGGCTCCGCGGAGGAGAGCATCGCGCGATACGACTCCTCGATGGCGTCCAGGGATTCCGCGTCCGTGATGTATTCGTATCTCCGGCGTTCGCCCGCCCCGACGGGGAAAAAGCCGCTGATGCAGCTCGCCGCCCTCGCCTGCCGCTTCGGTGAGGAAGCGCACCACGGCGGCGTGCTGCGGCGGCGCGACCGTCCCGGTGCCGTAGAGCCACGCGGTCAGCGCGGGGAGCACCGTCTCCCGCGCCGTATCCGCCGCGCCGCACAATTCGCACAGCGAGGGCAGCAGGTTTTCATAGTCGGCGTAACCGAATACGCCCGCGGCGAACGCCGCGACGGTGCGGCTGGACGGCTTCGGCTCGCGATTGCCGGTCCTCAGATGCGAGATGCTCGACGGAGAACAGCCCGCGTAACGGGCAATGTCAACGTTGTTGCATTGCAGCAGCGCGAACAGCGTGGAAATTCTCTCTGACAGCATGGCGTAACGCCCTCCTTTTTTTGTGCCGGAGACGGAACGGCAGATGTACAGAAATGTTTCAATGAGAAAAAGCTGTACATGGTTGCGGTACAATATCCGGTACTGTATAATGAAAAATACACGCGGGACAGCGTGCAATACGGTCAAGGCCCATGGACCGGGCGGACGCTTCATCGGACGACGCGGCGGAGCGGGGGCAGGGATCGTGTCATGGGGGAGGATCGCCTATGTTTTGCCCAAATTGCGGAAATCAGGTTCCGGACGGGAGCGGCTTTTGCTCCAACTGCGGGGCGCGGCTCGGCGGGGCGCAGAACGCCTGCGCGCCGCAAAACGCATACGCGCCGCAGTACGCCGCCGCGCGGGAGTCGAAGGGGCCGCCCGTCGTGCTGGTGATCGGGCTGGTCATTTTCCTGCTCGTCGCGGGTGTGATCGCCTTCTTCGTGCGCCAGAGCGTGCTGGACAGCTCGCCGCTCCACGGCGCGAAGCTCAAAAAGCAGGACGTCTGGCAGACGGAGGACCTGTCCGTCGCCGTGACGGGGCTGCATTACGACGAAACAAACGACAAATATCCGTTCTACATCACGCTCGCGGCGAAGAACCGCGGCGGCGCGAGCCGTGAGCTCCGCTGCGAGGGCTTTGCCATCAACGGCATCCAGATCAACACGAAGCTCGACCTCGCCGTGCCCGCCGGCGGCGACGCGGCCGGAGAGCTGCGGATCTCGAGCCACGATATCCAATCCCGCGTCGGGCTGGAGCGGTTTTCCGCCATCGACCTCGCCCTCGGCGCGGGCGACGCGCACAGCGGCGTGATCCACCTGAAAACGGGACTGAAAATGCCGGAGGCGCATCTTTCGACCGGCGAGGACGAGCCGCTGTACAACGAAAACGGCGTCCGGATCAACCATACGACCTTCTATCCCGCGTGGCCCGCGCTGGAGCTCTACATGGAGAACGACACGGACCGCTCCCTCGCGGTCCGGCAGGGCGAGGTCTCGGTGAGCGGCGGCGCGGCGCGCACGCCGGAGCTGGAGGATATCTTCCTGCCGCACACGCGGGGTTACATCCATCTGGAATTCTTCGCGGACGAGCTGGAGGCGGACGGTCTGCTGCCGATGAAGGACCTTGTCATGAAGCTGTACCTCTGCGACCCGACGACGGGGGAGACGGTCCGCGAGGTCCCGATTCGTCTGGCGCGTCTGACGTAAAGCGGATGAGATCACAAAAGAAGAACGACCGGAAAAAACACGCGGCGGAAGCCCGTTTGCAATGAATGAAGGAGACGCGGGTATGCTCTGCCCGAATTGCGGCACCGACAACCCCGAAGGCAGTTCCTTTTGCGAGCAATGCGGCGCGCCGCTCGGAGCTCCCGCCGCGCCGGCGGCGGGAGCGTCCGCATATCCCGGCTGGACGGTGGAGACCGAACGGGGAAAAGAAGAAGGCTTCGATCCGCCGCGGCTCGCCGCGCTGCTCGAACAGCTCGCGGAGGGAACCGGAGAGTTCCTGATCCTGACGCCGCCCGCGCAGATCGAGGGCAGCCGGTATCTCCAGACCTGCTCCGACGACGGCGGCGCGCTCCATATGGAGCTGTGCATGGCGCGCGGAACGGCGGGCTTTGAGATGTACGGAGCGGACGGCGTGACCGCCTCCGAAGCGGCGGAAATGTTTGCCGTCTGTCTCGCAGGGCGCCTGCCGAGGCTGCCGCGGGGCAAGGCGTGGGCGCTGATCTGGCGCGTGGTTGAAGGACGCGGCGTTCACCAGTCCGAATCCCAATCCGTGTCGCCGCTGTCCCAGTCGTCGTAGTCGTAATCGTCCCAGTCGTAATCGTCATAGCTGCTGCCGCTGTCATAGCCGCCGGTGTCATCATCGTAATCGACAGACTCGCTGTAGGAGGAAAAATCGTCTCCGTAGACGCTTCCGTAGGAGAATTCCTCCGCGCCGTAACCGGGATCGTACTCCGCGCTCTCAAAATAGTCGACGTAGTTTTCTTTCAGGCTTTCCGGCACCTCGCCGGCTTCCTCCCAGCTGCCCGAGGCGGCGTTATAGAGATACCAGTCGAGATTCTGATAAAAATAGGTGTTGTCCAGATAGCGGTAATATCCATGATTCGGCTGCTTCCACGCTCATCTGACAGTCAGCACAAAGCCAAGCGCGACCGCGAGCACGATCGCGGCCGGCTTCCAGAGGAACGAACAGGCTTCCCCGATCCGCCCGCGCGCCGCCGGGGGCGGATCACTCGCCTTTGCGCGCCTGTGCGAAGCTGCGCGCGACCGGGAAGCGCCTGACGGAGAGTTTTCGCGCCGCAGCTCCGTTTCGGCTTTGAGCTTTTCGTAAAGCTCCCGCACCGCGCGTTTCTCGTCCGGACCCTTGTAGCGGACGGCACGGCTGCCGTCCGCTTTGTTTTTGTAGACGACGCAGTCGCCGTCCGCATCCTTATAGATGCCGAACGCCCGCGCGCCGCGATAGTCCTCGCCGATGAAAAAGCGCATCCGCTCCAGTGGCATACGGCGCGCATCGCAGAAGGCGCGCAGCTCGTCGATGGTCTCGGGTATTTTGTTGAGCCGGATGTCCTCCCGCTGCTCCGCGCCGCAGTGAGGGCAGAGCGCCGCGTCGTCCGGGATCGGTTTCCCGCATCGGTCGCATATGTGGATCGCCATGCTGCCGGTTCCTCCCATCGGCGGCGTCATGGAACGCCGCAAGCTTGCCGTTGTCCGACAGTGCCATTTTATCGCATGACCCGTACGATTGCAAGCGGGAGGATCCGGCCGGTTCCCCGCGCGGATGTGAAAAAAGTCCTCCGTTCGACGCATCGGCGGCCGGGCGAAGGCAAGGGGGCGTCCTGCGGTCGGACAAGGGCCTGGGCAAGACCCGGAGCGTATGGCGGACGCGCGCGGAGAACCGGTTGATTCTTTCCGCGACAAACGCTATAATGGTCTCGCCGGCGGCGCGACCGGCTCGGGGGCGCTGAAAACATTTTTTCGGAGCAGGGAGGCGGAGAGACATGATCTCATTGGAGCAGTCGGAAAAGCCTGTGGTAAAAATCAAGATCATCGGCGTGGGCGGCGGCGGAACGAACGCCGTTGAGCGCATGATGGAAAACGATATCCCCATGGTGGACTATGTGACCGTCAACACGGACGACGGCGGATACCTGGGCTCCCACGCGAAGACCAGGCTTCAGATCGGGCTCGGAGAGACGAAGGGCAGGGGCGCCGGGGGCGACCCGGAAAAGGGGCGGCGCGCGGCGGAGGAAAACCGAAGGGACATCGAAAACGCCGTCAGCGACTGCAACATGCTCTTTATCGCGTCCGGCATGGGCGGCGGCACGGGGACGGGGGCGGCTCCGATCGTCGCGGAGATCGCCAAAAAGCTCGGTATTCTGACCGTTGCCGTCGTCACGACGCCGTTCCTGTTTGAGGGCAGGAAGCGGATGGAGCACGCCCTGGACGGCATTGCGAAGCTGCGGGAGAACGTGGACTCCGTCATTATCATTCCGAACGCCAATCTGAAGCATGTGACGCGGGAAAAGATCACGCTGGGCAACGCCTTTGCCCTGGCGGACGACGTCCTTGTCCAGACGGTGAAAAACCTTGTGGGCGTGATCCAGCGCACGGCGTTTATCAACTGCGACTTTGCCGATATCAGCAGCATCGTCAGGGACTCCGGGACCATGCACACGGCAACGGGGCAGGCCTCCGGTCCGGACCGCGTTTCCGACATCGTGGAGCAGATCGGCTCCAGCGTTCTTCTGGGCACCTCCGTGGAGGGCGCGACGGGGATCATGCTCTGCGTCACAGCCTCCGAGGGCGTGGAGCTGGAGGAGATCGACAAGATCACCTCCGCCGTTTCGGAGCTTGCGTCGCCGGACGCGAACATCATCTTCGGAATGGATTTTGACCCGGCGATGGGCGACAGCATCCGGGCGGTTTTGATCGCGACGAAGAAATAGGCGCGCCGCGGACGGATCGACGCCTGCCGGGGTCTTGACCGCGGCAGGGCGCAGGCCCGGACGAAGCGGATGAAACGATCATGCCGGATACAGCCAAAAACCGACAGGCCGCCGGCCTGTCGGTTTTTAGCTTTGGGAGCGGGATGTGGTTTTTCTTCCGCACACAGATGGAACGGCGCTCCCGAAGCGGGACGGAGCCGTTTTCACTCTTCGCCCTTGCAGCGCATGAGCATCGTCGCGGTTTGGGCGCGCGTCGCGCTTCCGTGCGGATCAAGCCGCCGGCTGCCGGACGACGTCGGCATACCCTCGATGATGCCGGTATTGGTCGCCCAGCTCATGGCTTCATACGCCCAGTCGCTGATCTCGCCGCTATCCGCATAGTCGGAGAGGAACAGCAGCCATAGGTCGGAGGCTGCGGCGTCGTTCCGCTTTGCGTAGCGGTACAGGATCGAAGCGAGCTCCTCGCGCGTGATCGCGTCGTTGGGGGCAAAGCGCGCCGGCGAGCGCCCCTTGACATAGCCCATCGCCGTCGCCCAGCAAACCGCGTCGTTGAACCAGTCGCCGCGCTGAACGTCGGAAAACGGACTGCTTTGCGAACTGCCGGGGCAGCCGGACAGGCGCCAGAGCATCACGACGATCTGCGCGCGGCTGATATTGTCGTTCGGCTTGAACTGATTGCGCGGGAAGCCGATCATCACTTGATTCCCGAGCGCCCAATGCACGCCGTCGTGATACCACGCCTGCGCCGAGGCGTCGGAATAGGCGCTGATGGGGCAGCTGTAATCGCGCGGACAGGACCCCTTCGGAGAACTGATGGCATAGGTGGAGAATTTTTTGGCATAAATCAGCAGCCAGCCGTTTTCAAAGGCGGCGTATTCCTCCTGCTGCGGGTCGAACGGAAGCGTTTCGACCCTGCCGTTGTGGCAGCGATAGACCTCGATATCCTGCGAGGGAGCGTACATCGGAAAATAGACGGAGAGGCATTGGGAGGTTTCGCCGTTGAACGTCCGGTCGTCCGTTCTGCCCAGCGTGCGGCTGAGCGTCAGATCGTAAAACTCCAGATTTCGGCTGCCCGCCGCGGAGCGGATGGCGCTGTGCTGCGCGTTGCCCTGGTTTTCCGGGACGCGGGCCACCGTCATGGTCAGCGTGACCGGTTCGTTGAAGTACCTCTCGTTTGCCGCCTCGTCCAGACCTCCGACCACGACGTCGGGCGTGCCGGGTCTCACGGCCAGCACCGAGCTTCCCGTGCCGGACGGCAGGTCGGCGTAGCCGTTGACCTCGCGGCCGTTCGCGCGAACGAGCCGGGTGACGGTCCTGCCGCCGATCTGCATGACGAGATTATAGATATCGCTCGATACGGAGAACCGATACCACTCGCCCTGTCTTCCGTCAGACCTGCCGTAGCTGCTGTTTCCGCGCCTTATGCTCACATGCGCGGTGGGTGCGTCATCTGTCCAGACGGCGTAGAGCGTGACCGTTCCGCCGTCCTTTGCCGTGAGATTTCTGACGGTTTCCCGGTCCTCGTAGACAACGGAGCCCCTGCGGGTCAGCGCCCAGCCCGCGAAGCTCAGGTCGCCGTTCTCAAAAACGCAGGCATACAGCCTCTGGGAAACACCGTAGGTGAACGACTGCGAAGGCATTTCTCCGCGGCCGCCGTTGGCGTCGAAGTACACGGTGTATGTGCCCGCGCCCGACTTCCACTGGGCGTAGAGCGTGAGATCGCTTTCCGGCGTGACGGGCTGCTTGTCGGCGTAGGAGGTCCCCGTCCCGTTCGCCTTCGTATTCCAGCCGGTAAAGGCGTATTTGCCGCGCGTGAAGGCGTTGGCGTTCAGCGGCGTCGCCGTACCCTTCGGCACGATCTGCGGCTGCATCGTGCCCGTGCCGCCGTTGGCGTCGAAGGTGACGGTCGCGGCGTCCTGCGTCCACTGGGCGTAGAGCGTGAGGTCCTCCGTCAGCGTGACGTCCTGCCCGTTCGTATAGACGACGTCGGCGACGCCGCTTTCGGTGCTCCAGCCCGTAAAGGTGTAGTACGTACGCGTGAAGGGATTGGAGGCCAGCTTCGTCTCTTCGGCCTCCGGCACGGTTTGCGTCTGCTGATTGCCCGAGCCGCCGTTGGCGTGGAAGGTCACGGTCACCGTATTTTGCGACCACTGGGCGTAGAGCGTGAGGTCCTCCCACAGCGTGACGTCCTGCCCGTTCGTATAGACGACGTCGGCGACGCCGCTTTCGGTGCTCCAGCCCGTAAAGGTGTAGTACGTACGCGTGAAGGGATTGGAGGCCAGCTTCGTCTCTTCGGCCTCCGGCACGGTTTGCGTCTGCTGATTGCCCGAGCCGTCGTTGGCGTCGAAGGTGACGGTCACCGGTTTTTGCGACCACTGCGCATAGAGCGTGAGGTCCTCCCACAGCGTGACGTCCTGCCCGTTCGTATAGACGACATCGGCGACGCCGCTTTCGGTGCTCCAGCCCGTAAAGGTGTAGTACGTATGAGAGAAGGGATTGGAGGCCAGCTTCGTCTCTTCGGCCTCCGGCACGGTTTGCGTCTGCTGATTGCCCGAGCCGTCGTTGGCGTGGAAGGTGACGGTCACCGTGTTTTTCGACCACTGGGCGTAGAGCGTGAGATCGCTTTCCGGCGTGACGGGCTGCTTGTCGGCGTAGGAGGTCCCCGTCCCGTTCGCCTTCGTGTTCCAGCCGGCAAAGGTGTAATGCGCGCGCGAAAAGGTGTTTTCAAGCAGCGCCGTTTCGTCGCCCGCGGACATGGACTGCGGCTGCATCGTGCCCGTGCCGCCGTTGGCGTCGAAGGTGACGGTCACCGGTTTTTGCGACCACTGCGCATAGAGCGTGAGGTCCTCCCACAGCGTAACGTCCGCGCAGTCCTCATAGACGACCCCGGCAGCGCCGCTTTCGGTGCTCCAGCCCGTAAAGGTATGGTATTGGCGCGTGAACTCACAGGCGTTCAGCTTCGCCGTCGTCCCCTTCGCCACGCTTTGCCCATCCATGCTTCCCGCGCCGCCGTTGGCGTTGAAGGTGATATCGGCGGTGGTTTTTTCCCAGACGGCGTAGAGCGTGATCGTCTTATTGACGGCAAGGGCGTCGCCGTTAAACGGATCGCCCGGCTGCCAGCTTGCCGTCTGCGCGCCGCTGTCCGCCGACCAGCCGAGGAAATGGAAGCCGGCGCGCGTGGGCTCGCCGTCGCTCAGGCTCAGCTCCTGCCCGTAGGTTTTGGCTTGATTGGCCGGCAGCCCGCTCACACCCGCCGCGGCGTTTCCGTTGTAGACAATGGTATAGACCGAGCGCCTCCAGATGGCGTAAAGCGTGGCCTTTCCGTCCATGACCGCGTCGGAAAGATCCACGGTGAGGCTGCCGCCCGGCTGATAGACGCCGGTGCTTGCGAGGCTGTTGGTCGACCAGCCGAGGAAGTCAAAGCCCTCGCGCTCCGGTTTCCCGCTGCGAAGCGCCAGATTATGCCAGCAGGTTTTGGTTTGACTGTCCGGTACCCCGGTCACGCCCGCCGCGTTTGCGTCGTATACAATCTGATACTGCGCGGGACTCCAAATTGCGTAAAGCCGGATGCTATTGGTATTGCTCCCAACAGCGGTGTCGTCGTTAAAAAAATCGCCCGGCTGCCAGCTCGCCGTCGTCGCGTCTTGCTCCGTCGACCAGCCGAGGAAGACATAGCCCTCGCGTGTGGGTGTTGCGCTCGCGAGCGTTAATTTGATGCCGGGGCTTTTGAGCTGTCCGTGCGGGACGCCGTCGACCTCTTCCTCGAGCACCGTGTTCCCGTCATACACGACGGAATATACGACGGGCGCGTTGCAGTTGTAGTGGACCGTGATATGCTTGTCGATGATCTCCTGACGGGTGCTTCCCGGACCATCCACATTCTGAAAGTCAATATCTTTCCATTCCTCCTCACTGCCGGCGTAGTAGATATCCGTGAGCTCGTCGCAGCGATCAAACACCAGCTCCCCCACCGTGGCCAGCGATTTCGGGAGTGAGATCGCTTTCAGACTGCGCGCAGATTCAAACGCAATGGTGCCGATATTTTCCACGCCCTCCGGTATGTCGAGATATGTAAGGTTATAGCAATAAGTAATGGAGGCCGCTTTGATGGTTGTGAGCGTGTCTGGCAGGCGAATGTCGGTCAGATTGTTCAGGGAGTGGAACGCGCCGGTCCCAAGTTCCTTGACTCCGTCCGGAATCACGACAACGCTGTCGTTCCCAGTGTATTTGACCAGCGTTCCGTTATCGTCGATCACAAAATCCTCGTCGGCGGCGAAGGCGCGGGACTGGAGCGTCAGGCACAGCACAAGCATAAGCGCAAGAGAAAGGGTTATCTTCCACCTTCGCATCCGAATCCACAACTCCTTGTGATAAGATTGCATACAAATCCGCTGTCTATCCAATATATATTATCATAGCACGAATCGGCTTTTTGTCAATCTTGCGCCGTGCGCCGCCGGGGTGTATAATAGCATGATTTCAAACGGCGGGGGGAGTCGGATTATGAGAACGGGAACGAGGCTCTTTGCCCTTTTGACGGCATTGGCGCTGTGTCTGACGCTGATGCCCGGCGTCCGGGCCTCGAGTGATTTCACGGTGGACGGAAACGGCGTGCTGACGGGCTACGCCGGCGCGGGCGGCAGCGTGACCGTCCCGCAGAACGTCGTTTCGGTCGGCGCGAATGCCTTTAAGGATCGCA
Organism: uncultured Clostridia bacterium; assembly: GCA_947165595.1. GTDB lineage: Bacteria > Bacillota > Clostridia > Oscillospirales > Oscillospiraceae > Hominicoprocola. The sequence goes on from CAMVAV010000008.1 coordinate 36,859, forward strand.
CCGGTATTACGGCGGTAACTGTCCCCGACGGCGTCCTCACGCTGGAAGGAAGCGCGTTCGAGGGCTGCGCCGCGCTGACGTCCGTGACGCTGCCCCGCACGCTGAAGGAGATCGGCGACCGCTGCTTTGCCGGCTGCACGAGCCTGACGACCATCAATGTTCCCGAGGGGGTCACGCACCTTTCGGGCCGCGTGTTTCTCGGCTGCGAGCAGCTCGAGAGCGTCTTCCTGCCGTCGACGCTCCGTTTTTTGGGAACGGACCCGACAGCCGGCGTCACGGATTATGACAGCGGTTTCGAGCACATCTTCGCAAACTGTCCCAAATTGACCGACATTACCTATGCGGGCACGCAGCAGCAATGGAACAGGATCGTCAGCGGTCCGATCGCCGCGGATGCGCTGAAGGGCGTGACCCTCCGCTTTGAGCCCGCCGCGGCCGCGAGCGATTGTACCGTTTCCTATTATGCCAACGGCGGCAAGGGCGTCATGACGGCGGAGGTCGTCGCCGCGGGAAACTCGCATACGCTCAAGGGGAACGCGTTCTTGCGCGACGGATACACGTTTGTCGGCTGGGCGGAGACGCCGAACGGAGAGGTCGCTTACGAGGACGGCCATGCCCTCACGATAAACGAGGACCTTGCGCTTTACGCGGTCTGGATATCGGCCGCGCCCGTGAGCCGCACCGTCTCCTATGACGCCAACGGCGGCAAGGGTACGATGTCCTCCGAGTCGATCAAGGAGGGCAGCGTCTATACGCTCCGAAGAAACGCCTTTGTGCGCGATGGGCATGTCTTTTCCGGCTGGGCGACAGAGCCGGACGGCGAGAAGCTTTACAACAACGGCGGCTCCGCCATCATCACCGGCGACGTGACGTTCTATGCCGTATGGACATCGGTCGACGCCAACCAATACCACTCCGTGACGCTCGACGGCAACGGCGGCGCCGTCGACTTGATGGGAGCCTCTTTGGAGAAAGTAGCCGAACCCGTCAGGCACGGCGAGAGCTACACCCTTCCGGAAAACCCGTTCACGCGCGAGGGCTATGTGTTTTCCGGCTGGTCTCTGACAGAGAACGGCGTAATAGAATTTGAGAACAGGGGCGAGCTCGGCGCGGTAAACGATGAGATAACGCTTTACGCGATCTGGAGCGAGCGGACGCCGTCCCCGGTGTCCGACTTCAGCTATTCCTTCGGCAATTATCACGAGGCGTTCGGCTACTCCGCCGGCTATCGCATTCCGCTGGAGCGTTACCACGTCTTTTTCGGGGATACGGCGCAGGCGCTGGCGCTTTACAACATCGTCGGCGAATGGGACGGCAACTGCTACGGTATGTCGAGCACCGCCTCGCTGATCTACAATCAGACCAGCGACGTCAATGCGTCCGACTTCCGCAGCGGCGCAGCCAGGCCGCTGGACCTGCGCGTCGGCGACCGATCCGAAAAAATGAAAATGACGCTGAAGGATTTTATCGAGACCATGCAGATCAGCCAGCTCGTCCGGGAGGTTCAGGAGGCCCGCAGCGAAAACACGGACCTCAATCAGCTTTGCAGTCTTGCGGCGAACGTGCGGACGAGCGGCGAGCCCGTTATGGTCAGTCTGCGCGGCCGCGTGGGCTCGTCGACGAGCGGCCACTCGGTGCTGGCCTACGCGCTCGATGAAGAAAACGCAAAGCTGATGATCTATGACCCGAGCTTTCCCGATACGGAGCGCTTTATCACGCTCACCGGCAGCCCCGGAAGCTACACCGGCTGGTCATATTGCCTGAACGACAAATATGACTGGGGTACCGGAAAACCGAATTCCGAGCTTTCCTACGTCCCCTATTCCGTATACTGGAACGTCTGGAACGGCAGGGACGGTCACTCCCAGAGCCCGGATAACGCGGTGCTCACCTCCGGAACGGATGTGAACGTCTACGACCGGGACGGCAGGCTGGCGGCGAGCCTGGTCGACGGCAAGGTGCTGACGGACCGCGCGGATATCATCCCGCTGTCCGTGTTCGGCGGCGCGTCCGGCGATACGGGCGTGAACGCGGTCTGGCTTCCCGCCGGCTGCTACACCGTTAAGCGCGCGGGCGGCTCCGGCGGCCTCGAGGTCGGCATGGCGAGCGTGGATCAGTCCGTGACGGTCACGACCACGGCGGACGCCGTTTCCGTGGAGGTGGACGACGCCGCGCGGCGCAATTACGTCCATATCGACGCCGCCGCGCAAGGCGGGACGTATTCGATCGCCCTGTCCTCCACGCTGGAAAGCGACTCTTACGGGGAGCTGTCGCTCCGCGGCACGGCGCGGGACGGCGAGGATGTGACGCTCTCGCGCGAGGAGGGCGCGACAAAGCTCGACGGCGCGAACGCGGACGACGTCCGCTTCGCTGCCGAGCGTCTGCCCGTCCCGGGCGAGACGCCGGGGACGCCCAAAACGGATATTTCCGGGCTTTCATGTCCCTTCGCCGATGTGAAGGAGACCGATTACTTCCGCGATCCCGTCGTGTGGGCGTACCACAACGGCGTCACGAACGGCGTCTCGCCGAAATCCTTCGCGCCCTTCGCGTCCTGCACGCGCGGCGAGGTCGTGACCTTCCTGTGGCGCGCGATGGGCTGCCCCGAGCCGGAAAACGCCGAAAACCGGTTCATCGACGTCAGCGAGAGCGACTACTATTACAAGGCGGTGCTCTGGGCGGTCGAGCGGGGGATCACCGCCGGGACCTCGCCCAGGATGTTTTCCCCGAAGCAGACGTGCAGCACCGCGCACATCATCACGTTCCTGTACCGCGCGGTGGGCGCGGGTACGGACGGCTGGTACGAGGAGGCCATGGCCTGGGCGCGCGGCGAGGGGCTCTTTGCCGGGACCTGCGCCGCGCCGGCGAGCGGCGACGCCTGTCCCCGATGTGACGTGGTGACGTTCCTGTTCCGGAAGTTGGGATAAAAGGCTGCAAAAAAGAAATCGGGGGGCTGCGGCGAACTGAAAAGATTGCTGCGGCCCCCGCCGCCTTCGCCGCTATGGGGCGGACCGGCGCAGCAGCGCGGCAAGCTCAGCGTGGCCGCCCAGCTCCGCGGCGTCGGACGGCATGACGGCGCGGCGCTCCCCGTCGGGCGAGGTATAGCGCGAGCGGACGCTCTCTTCGTCGGCGGACGCCCCCTTCTCCAGCAGGAGCTCCGCCTCCTTCTTCCGCCCCAGATACGCGGCCGCGCAGAGCAGCGAGCCCTCCAGGATTCCCCGCTCGCTCGACACCCTCCAAAACACGGCACGCGGAGGCGGCGCAAGGTCCAGGGCGGCGCGCAGCAGCTCCGGGTTCCCGCCGTGCATGCCCGCGGCATACAGATCGCGGTATTCGCCCTTATCCGAGAAGGGGAGCGCGGTTTTCCGGGGAGGGTCAAAGCCCAGCGGATTTCCCCACGCCTGATTTCTCAGCAGCTCAACCGTGCGGCCCGCGTCGTACGCCATGGTTTCCACGCGGTCGAGACACTCGTCATAGGACAGCGGTTCCTCCCAGGCGCGCGCGAGCCAGTCGTAGTATTCCCCGACGGGAGCGTCCTCCCAGCGGCTCGTCCAGCACTGCCCCCAGAGGCGCCGCTCTCCCGTCCGGGGCGCTTCGGGGGGAAGCGAGAGCACAAAGGCGCGGCTCGTTGTTTTCAGATGTTTTTTCCTCACGAAGGATACCAGCTCCTCCCGCGGCTCGTCCCGAAACACGCCGCGCTCCGCCGCCCTTTTCAGACACACGGGATCGCCCGCCTCCAAAAGCGCCATGGCAAGGCCGCTGATCCCCCTGTCCGCTCTGCGATAAAAGCGGACCCTGTCCACCAGCATGCGCAGGGCGTCCGGGTCACGGTGCGCCGCCGCGTAGAGCCAGGGACTCTCCGAAGCGGCGCAGAGCGACCGGCCGTCGCCGAGCCGCCGCAGAATACCGCGGACGGGATGCTTCCGGCCTTCGGACGCTTCCCCGGTAAAGCAGGCGACGGGGAGATCGCTGATGTCCCGCTCCTCTCCGGCGGCACGCTCTTTTCCGGCGGACTCCGGCCAGAAGCCCGCCAGCGCGATCCGCTCCGGACCCAGAGCCGGGAGCCTGCGGGCGGTTTCACGCAGCTGCTCCTCCGAAAAGCGGCCCTTGTCCAGCAGCAGCGCGAGCTGAGGCGCCGTGCAGAGATCGGCGATCGCCGCGGGGTCGGGCAGATACCTTTGCAGCAGCTCCTCCGTCCACGTCCTCTCCGGTCCCGCGAGCCGGAACGCCATGCCCGCGCATTGCCTCTGCCGCGGCGCTCCGCCCAGCGCGAGCATCGCCGCGCGGCAGACGGCGCTGCTCTCCGCGAGCCGCACGCCCGGGCAGCCGAGCAGCAGCTCCGCCGTTTCGACGCTGCCGCAGGCGACGGCGGCGGCAAGCGGCGTCAGATGCCAAATCTCCCGCCGCTTCTGAAGATAGAGATCGGTAATCATATACAAAAAGCTCTCGTGCACTCCGCCGAAGCCGTAATGAAGCTCGTCCGGGTCATAGTTCGCGACGCGCAGATGCTCCTGCACGGCGTCCGGCGTGTCTCCGTTGACGTCAAAGCCCTGCGCCAGCAGCAACGCCGCGTGCTCCACGCGGTTTTTCGCCGCCGCCAGCGTGAGCAGCGTCCCGCGCACACGGACGCGGCACGCCGGCTTCTCCGGCAGGGGGAAGTGGGCCTTTGCGACGTATTCCCGCTTTCCGTATTCGTCCAGCAGCCCTTCCAGAAACTCGGGCGGGGCGTCCAGCGCGCGCAGCAGCTCGCTGCGGATCACCTCCTGCTCGTGCCGTTCCTCCATGTTGTTCTGCATCCGTCCTCCGCTCCTTTGCAATGAAGCTCCCGCGGCGCGCGCGGCTTCGGACGGCGGGCCTTTCCTCGCGCGCACGACCTTGCCGCTCTTGCCTGAAAATGAACCTTCACTTTTGCAATCCAGCCCGCCGCTGCATGGAGCGTAGCAGAGAGCATGTCCCAAAATACGGACATAAGCCCGTGACGTCCCACCGGTTGATGGCATTGATCCGGGGTTAGCCCTCAAAAAAACTGAGGAGGCCCTGCTGCTTTCCCGGACTGCCCATATAAAAAACAGCCGCCGTCCGATCCTCAAAACCGGACAGGCGGCGCATCAAAGGAGGCCCTCCATGAAGCTCTACACGGTCACGTATCAGGGCAAGACCTTTCCGGCGGCGGAGACCGCTCCCGGCATGGTCGCGGCCCTTCCCTACGAAAGCATGAACCGTCTGCTGACGGACGATCCCGTCCGGCGGGAGCGGATTTTTGCCCAAACGAAGGAAGGCGATATCCCGCTGTCTTCCTGCCGGATTTTGGCGCCCATCCCCGTTCCCAGGCAGGACCTCATTTGCCTGGGGATGAATTACCAGAAGCATAAGACGGAGGCGAAGCAATTCGACAGGGACGCCTTCACGCGGGAGAAGGCGCGGGCGGTGTACTTTTCCAAGCGGGCCAACGCCTGCCCCGGGCCGGGGGACCCCATACCGGGCCATTTCGACATCGTGGACAGCCTGGACTATGAGACGGAGTTGGCGGTGGTTCTGGGCAAAGACGCCTGCCGCGTGGCGGAGAAGGACGTGGAGGACTGTATTTTCGGCTACACCATCGTGAACGACGTCTCCGCCCGCAATCTCCAGACCGGCCACAAGCAGTGGACCTTCGGCAAGGGGCTGGACGGCTTTACGCCCATGGGGCCCTGCATCGTGACAAGAGATGCGTTCGCCTTCCCCCCCGCTCAGGCCATCCGGACCTGGATCAACGGGGAGCTGCGGCAGGATGCCGTTACGGACGAGCTCATTTTCGGGATCCCTCATATCATCCACGAGCTCTCCCAGGGCATGACCCTTCTCGCCGGCACGGTCATCGCCACCGGAACTCCCGCCGGGGTGGGAATGGGCTTTGACCCGCCGAGGTTTTTGAAGCCGGGCGACGTGGTAAAATGCTTTATCGAGGGCATAGGGAGTCTGGAAAACACCGTGGAATAAACTCCTGCCGCCGGCCAGAGACCCATGGCGCGCCATCGCGTTGGCGCATGGGACAGCCGTGCGCCTGGATGCCGGAGCGCCCCCGCGCGCCGCGTATCATCCCTTCCGGCGTCAAATGGCTTTTTCATCTGAGGCGCTTTGCGGCCGCGGTATAAACAGCCGCCGCTGTCTGCCTCCCACGGACATTTGTGTTTTTTGGCGATTCCCGCAAAAAAAGATTGACGATGCCCCCGCGAGGATGTAAAATAACGGGGAAATCGGCGCTTTAAAGTCCTGCACCTGCGCCGAAAAAAGGAAGGAGGATCCCCATGAAAAAGCTTTTCAGTCTCTTGTTGGTATGCGCGCTCACGGTTTCTCTCCTTGCCGCCTGCGGCGGAGGAGGCGGCGGCTCCACGCCCGCGGCGAACGGAGGGTCGAAGGGCAAGGTCGCCATCGTCACCAACGACGTTTCCCAGAATGAGGAGGAATACCGCTCCGCGGAGCAGATGGTCGCGAAGTACGGCGACCGCATCGTCCACACCACCTGGCCGGACAACTTCATGACCGAGCAGGAGCAGATGATCACGACGGTCAGCAAGCTCGCCGCCGATCCCGATATCAAGGCGCTGATCATCAACCAGGCGGTTCCCGGCACCGACGCGGCGGTCGACAAGCTGCTGGAGTCCCGCGACGATATTCTGATCATCTACGCCACCCCGCAGGAGAATCCCGAGGACGTCGCCACCCGCGCGGACATCATCCTTCAGCCCGACGAGCTGAACATGGGCCCGGCGATGGTGCAGCAGGCGCAGAAGCAGGGCGCCAAGACGTTCGTGCACTATTCGTTCCCGCGCCACATGGCGCAGCCCCTGCTCTCCGGACGCCGCGAGCTGATGAAGGAGGAGTGCGCCAAGCTCGGCATTGAGTTTGTCGACGCCACCGCTCCCGACCCCACCGGCGACTCCGGCGTGACCGGCGCGCAGCAGTTCATTCTGGAGGACGTGCCGAAGATGGTCGCCCAGTACGGCAAGGACACCGCGTTCTTCTCCACGAACTGCGCGATGCAGGTGCCCCTGATCAAGTCCGTCGTTGAGAACGGCGCGATCTATCCCCAGCCCTGCTGCCCGTCCCCGTACCACGGCTTCCCGGCGGCGCTCGGCCTCGTCTCCGGCGACACCTCCGCGGTCGAGACGATGAACCTGCAGGACATCATCGACCAGACCACCAAGATCCTTCAGGAGAAGGGCGAGATCGGCCGCGTTTCCACCTGGCCGGTGCCGGTGTCCATGATGATCACCATCGCGGGCACGGAGTACGCCTTCAAGTGGATGGACGGCCAGACCAACGGCAAGCTGGACCTCGGCGTGCTCAAGCAGTGCATGGACGCGTACGCCGGACTCGACTGCCAGACCAGCGCCTATTCCGACGGCACGACCACCTATGAAAACTATCAGCTCATTATGATGGATTACCTGAACTACGGCGAGTAAGCGCAGAAAAACAGAACCATTACGGCACGGGTTTTCCTGCCCGTGCCGTAATTCGTAAAAAGTAGAAGAGGGGAGGGGATCGTTTGAGCGAAAATCTGCTCGAGTTCAAAAATATCTCGAAGTCCTTTTACGGCAACCAGGTGCTCAAAGACATCAACATGACCGTCAGGCGCGGCGAGGTACACGCGCTCATCGGCGAAAACGGCGCCGGAAAATCCACCCTTATGAACATCCTCTTCGGCATGTCGGCGATCCACGAGACCGGCGGCTTCGAGGGCGAGGTGCTCATCGAGGGGAAGAACCTCAACATCAAGTCTCCGCACGAGGCGATGGCGGCGGGCATCGGCATGGTGCACCAGGAATTCATGCTGATCCCCGGCTTCACGATCACGGAGAACATCAAGCTCAACCGCGAGATCACGAAGGACAACCCCGTCAGCAAGCTGCTGGGCAAGCGGCTGGAGAGCCTCGACTACAAGCAGATGAACGAGGACGCGCAGGCGGCGCTCAAGACGCTGGACATGGATATCGAGAGCTACACGATGGTCGCCGGGCTGCCGGTGGGCCACATGCAGTTCATCGAGATCGCGCGCGAGATCGACAAGCAGGGCATCAAGCTGCTGGTGTTCGACGAGCCGACCGCCGTGCTGGCGGATTCGGAGGCGCAGAACCTGCTCAAGGCGATCCGGCGTCTGGCGGGTATGGGCATCGGCATCATCTTCATCAGCCACCGCCTGGAGGAGATCGTGGAGGTGGCGGACACCGTCACCATCCTGCGCGACGGGCAGCACGTGGAGACGAAGCCGATCAGCGAGACGAACGCGGCGGAGATCGCGCGCCTCATGATCGGGCGCGCCGTGACGCTGGACCGCGACGAGGCGGAGGCGCGCAAGCTCTCCGACGAGGTGGAGCTCTCGATCCGGGGCCTGCAGGTCAACATGCCCGGCGAACGGGTGAAGGGCGTCGATCTGGAGGTGCACAAGGGCGAGATTCTCGGCATCGGCGGTCTGGCGGGGCAGGGCAAGCTCGGCATTGCCAACGGCATCATGGGCATCTATCCCGCCAAGGGCACGGTCACCTTCCGCGGGAAGGAGCTGCCGCTCTCCAGCCCGAAGAACGTGATCCAGTCGGGCGTCGCCTTCGTCAGCGAGGACCGCAAGGGCGTCGGCCTGCTGCTGGACGAGTCCATCGAGATGAATATCTGCATCACGGCGATGCAGAACCAGAACCGTTTTCTCAAGAGCTTCGGTCCCCTGAAGATGAAGGACACCGCGAAAATTCACGCGCACGCGGAGGAAATGATAAAGGAGCTGGACATCCGCTGCACCTCCTCCCAGCAGAACACGGGGAGCCTGTCCGGCGGCAACCAGCAGAAGGTCTGCGTGGCGCGCGCGCTGACGCAGAAGCCGGAGCTGCTGCTGGTGTCGGAGCCGACGCGCGGCATCGACATCGGCGCGAAAAAGCTGATCCTCGATCTGCTCAAGAAGCTCAACCGCGAGCAGGGCATGACCATCGTGATGACCTCCTCGGAGCTGGCGGAGCTGCGCAGCATCTGCGACCGCATCGCCATCATCTGCGACGGGAAGGTGGCGGGAATTCTCGATCCCACCGACTCGGACGAGAAATTCGGCCTGGTGATGTCCGGCGTCAAGCTGGGGGAAGAAAAGGAGGGCGCCTGAGATGGAAGAGAAAAAGCTCACCGTGAACGGCCTGGTCCGGAGGATCGGGCTGCCCACCATCATCATCGGCCTGTTCTTCGCCTTCGTCCTTGTCAGCGCGGGCTTCCTCGGCCTTTCGGTGCCGACGCTGCTGAGCGATACGGTCCGCCGCGCGGGCATGAACGGCATCCTGGTCCTGGCGATGCTGCCCTCCATCCAGTCCGGCACCGGCCCGAACTTCGCGCTGCCCATCGGCGTGGAGTGCGGCCTGTTCGGCATCGTCTGCGCGATCGAGATGGGCTGCACCGGCTGGGGCTGGTTCGGCGTTTCGATCCTGCTCGGCATCGCGTTTGCCATTGCCGCGGGCTACCTGTACGGCATCCTGCTCAACGCGGTCAAGGGCTCGGAGATGACGATCGCCACCTACACGGGCTTCTCCATCGTGGCGTTCATGTGCCTGATCTGGCTGACGGTGCCGTTCACGTCCCCGCACATGGGCTGGTTCATCGGCAACGGCCTGCGCGAGACCATCCAGCTCGATTCGCTGAACGCGGCGATGCTGCTCAACAACCTGTGGGGCTTCAACATCGGCCCGGACTTCTTCTTCCCCACCGGCATGATCCTGTTTTTCCTGCTGTTCTGCGGGATCGTGTGGCTGTTTTTCCGCAGCAAGCACGGCATCGCGATCTCGGCGGTCGGCGCGAGCAACGCCTTCGCCAACGCCTCGGGCCTGAACATCAACCGCAGCCGGATCCTGGCGAACGTGCTCTCCACCATCCTCGGCGCGATCGGCATCGTGGTGTACTCGCAGAGCTACGGCTACGCGCAGCTCTACAACGCCCCGCTGACCATGGCGTTCGCGGCGGTCGCCGCCATCCTGATCGGCGGTGCGACCGCGTCGCGCGCGAAGGTGTCGCACGTCATCATCGGCGTGTTCCTGTTCCAGGGGCTGCTGACCTCCGCCATGCCGGTCGCGAACCGCGTGTTCGCCGGCACGGACCTGTCTGAGATCATGCGCATGATGATCCAGAACGGCATCATCCTCTACGCGCTGACGCAGGTGTCGAAGGGAGGGAAGAGCGCATGAGCGAGCTGCAAAGGAACACCCCCGCCTCCCGCGTTGCCGGGTGGGTCACCGACAACCTCGTCACGGTGATCTTCCTCGCCTTCACGCTGATCGGCTTCGCGGTCTCGAACATGTCCTTCAGCTGGTTCCTCGGCGAGCTGACCGGGCGCATCTACCGCAACGGCTTCCTCGTGCTGTCCCTCATTATCCCGGTCATCGCGGGCCTCGGCCTCAACTTCGGCATTGTCGTCGGCGCCATGGCGGGCCAGATCGCCATTGTGTTCATCCGCTACTACAACATCGGGGGAACGGGCGGCATCCTGCTGGCGGCGCTGCTCGCCACGCCGCTCGCCATCCTGTTCGGCTGGGCGACGGGCAAGCTTTACAACAAGACCCGCGGGCAGGAGATGATCGCCTCCCTGATCGTCGGCTACTTTGCCAACGGACTGTACCAGTTCCTGTTCCTGTTCGCGGTCGGCGTCATCGTCAAGGTGCCGAGCGACCATCCGCTCATCAAGCCGGACGGTATCGGCGTGCGCTCGACCGTCGACCTCGGCATGGCGAAGGACGGGGGCCTCAAGTACAGCCTCGATTACATCTGGCGCGTCGACTTTCTCACCGGCGTGATCGTCATCGCGGCGGCGATCCTCGCGCTGCAGCTCTTCCGCCTGCTGCGCAAAAACGCGCGGGAGAAGGCGGCGGGCAAGGGCGTTGCCATCCTCAACATCGTGCTCTCCGCCGCGGTGATCGCGGTGGCCGTTTACTCCAGGATCGCCCGCAACAGCCTGACGACGGTGGCGAAGGTCCCGGTCGTCACGGTGCTGCTGATCGCGGGGCTCTGCGTCTTCATCGAGCTCATCCTGCGCACGAAGCTCGGGCAGGACTTCAAGGCGGTCGGGCAGAGCCAGCACATCTCCGAGGTGTCCGGCATCAACGTGGACCGCACCCGCATCATCGCGGTCATCATCTCCACGGTGCTTGCCGCGTGGGGGCAGGTCATCTTCATCCAGAACGTCGGCACCCTGAACACCTACAACGCGCACACCCAGGTCGGCATGTTCGCCGTCGCCTCGATCCTCGTCGGCGGCGCGTCCACCTCGAAGGCGACCGTCAAGCAGGCGCTCGTCGGCATGGTGCTCTTCAACGCCATGTTCATCATGTCGCCGGAGGTCGGGCAGGCGGTGTTCGGCCAGCCGCTGCTGGGCGAATACTTCCGTACCTTCATGGTCTACGGCGTCATCGGCTTCGCGCTGGGCCTCTACGTCTGGAAGTCCAACCGCAGGAACAAGCTGACGATCTGACAGAAAATGGGCTGCCCCAAGGCAGCCCATTCCGTTGAAGCATCCGCTCCGCCCTGCCGCGCGAGGCGCGCGGAGCGCATAAAAAGGAGAGGATTTCCATGTATGAAGAACGCATCCGCCGCGTCCTCGCGGCGATGGAGAAGCTGGGGCTCGAGCAGCTGCTCGTGGCGGACCCCCAGAGCATCTACTACCTCACGGGCTATTATAACGAGCCCTACGAGCGGCTGTTCGTCTTCTGCCTCAACGCGGACGGACGCCACAGATTTTTCCTCAACCGCCTTTTCCCGGCTCCCGACTTCCCCTGCGAGCAGGTCTGGTTCTCCGACACGGACGACGCCGTGGCGATCCTTGCCGCGGGCCTGAACGCGGAGAAGCCCGTCGGCGTCGACAAGGTCTGGGCGGCGCGCTTCCTGCTGCCGCTGATGGAGCGCAACCCCAACAGCCGCCCGGTGCTCGCCTCCGACTGCGTGGACGACGTCCGCGCCTGCAAGGACGCGCAGGAGCAGGCGCTGATGCGCGAGGCGTCCCGCGTCAATGACCTCGTGATGGAGCGCGCCGCCGCGCAGCTGCGCGAGGGCGTCACCGAGCGGGAGATCGCCTCGTTCATCGCCGCGCAGTATGAGGCGGAGGGCTGCGAGGGTCTGTCCTTCGACACGATCGTGTCCTTCGGCGCGAACGCGGCGGACCCCCACCACAGCCCCGACGAAACCACGCTCAAGGCGGGCGACTGCATCGTCATCGACATGGGCTGCAAGAAGGACAAATACTGCTCCGACATGACGCGCACCTTCTTCTGCAAGTCCGCGGCGCCGAAATACGCCGCCATTCACGACCTCGTGCGCGAGGCGAACGAGCGCGCCGAGGCGATGATCCGTCCCGGCGTCGCGCTGCGCGACGTGGACGCCGCCGCGCGGGACCACATCGCCGCTGCGGGCTACGGGGAGTATTTCAACCACCGGCTGGGCCACTTCATCGGCCAGATCGACCACGAGAAGGGCGACGTCAGCGCCACGAGCGAGATCGTGGCAAAGCCGGGCATGATCTTCTCCATCGAGCCCGGCGTCTACCTCCCCGGCGAGTTCGGCGTCCGCGTGGAGGACCTGGTGCTGGTCACCGAGGACGGCTGCGAAATTCTGAACAAGGTGGAAAAGCATTGGAAAACCGTCGGCTGACAAGGGACAGCCGGCGCCGGACGGGAGCGGGAAAGCCGCGCGCCGGCGGCTGAAAAAACACAGGGGCCGTGGAAGAGGGAAGGAATTCCCCTTTCACGGCCCCTTCCTGTCGTTTCCCCCGCGGACCGGTAAAGTGGCGTAATGGCGAATACATATATCTGGATTTCTGCACAATTTCGTGCTAGTATTATGCTAGAATTTAGCTGAAAGGGGAATCCCCATGTCGGTGATCTCGAGCCGCAGCTTCTCTCTTCCGGGAGAGATCCAAACCCATTCGCACCCGCACGCGCACATCATCCTGCCGCAGACGCAGTATTTCTACCTGCGCTTCGACGGGCGAGTCTTCAATCTGCTGCCGGGTCAGATCGGCTTTGTGCCGCCCGGGGTCGTGCATGATTTCGGCTGCCCCGGCGAGGCGCTGACGCTGAACATTCCCGCGGAGATGATCAAGCCGTCGGACCTTGTCGCGCTGACGGAGCGCTGCGTGTGGGAGATCGACGAGCGGCTGGAGCCCCTGATCTCGCTGATCGAGCGGGAGGCGGCGGGCGCGGGCCGGGAGAGCGATTCCCTGCGCTATCTGTTCTACTATCTCTACGACAAGCTGGTGGAGCAGGGACAGTCGCTTTCCCTGCGCTACATCGAGCAGAACTACGCCTCGGACATCACGATCCGGGAGCTGGCGGCGCTGGAAAACTACAACGTCTCCTACTATTCCGAGTGGTTCCGGCGCAGCTTCGGCTGCCTGCCGAGCGAATACCTGCGCATGGTGCGCATCGAAAAGGCGCGCGAGATTCTGGCAACGACGCGGTATCGCGTGATCGACGTGGCGATACAGGTGGGCTATGGCAACGCCTCCTCCTTTACCCGGGCGTTCCGGGAGGTGGAGGGCGTCACCCCCAGCCGATACCGGCAAACAGCAAAGCAAACCCGCAGAAGCGCCGCAGGCGCCGGCTTGACGCGGGAGAAAAAGGAGGAGTGAGGAACGTGAGGATCGAACAGCACCCGATCCTGCAATTCGACCGCGGGGAGAAGGTCACCTTCACCTTCAACGGTCAAACCGTGGAGGGCTACACCTCGGAGACCATCGCGGCGGCGCTGCACGCGGCGGGCATCCGCGAGCTGGGCCACAGCCAGAACCTGCACCGCCCCAGAGGACTGTTCTGCGCCATCGGCAACTGCTCGTCCTGCTTCATGACGGTGGACGGCGAGCCCAACGTGCGCGTCTGCGTCACAAAGCTGCGCGACGGAATGGTCGTGGAGGAGCAGGAGGGAAAGGGGGTCGTGCGCCATGATCCGTGACGTGGAGGTACTGGTGATCGGCGGCGGTCCGGCGGGACTGTGCGCCGCGGAGGCGGCGGCTTCTGCCGGCGCGCACGTGCTGCTGTGCGAGCGGGACGGCGTCCCGGGCGGGCAGCTGGTCAAGCAGACGCACAAATTCTTCGGCTCCGAGCGGCAGTATGCCGGCGAGCGCGGCATCTTCATCGGAAAGAAGCTGATCGACGCCGTCACCCGGCGCGAAAACGTTGAAATTCTGACCGACGCGACGGTCCTCGGCATGTACGAGGACGGCGTCGTCACCGTGCTCAAGGACGACAAGCACCTCAAGCTCCGCCCCAAAAAGACGATCATAGCCACCGGCGCGGCGGAGAAGTTTCTGACCTTCCCCAACAACGACCTCCCCGGCATCTACGGCGCGGGCGCGGTGCAGACGCTGATGAACGTCGCCGGCGTCAAGCCCGCGGAGCGCGTGGTAATGGTCGGCGCCGGCAACATCGGGCTGATCGTGTCCTATCAGCTCCTGCAGGCAGGCGTGCGGGTCGTGTCGGTCGTGGAGGCGGCGCCGAGGATCGGCGGCTTCCTCGTCCACGCCGCGAAGCTGCGCCGCGCCGGCGTGCCCATCCGCACGGGCTGGACCGTGAAGGAGGCGTACGGCAACGGAAAGCTGGAGGGCGTGGTCCTGTGCGAGCTGGACGAGAAATGGCAGCAGGTCCCCGGCACCGAGCTGGACGTCCCCTGCGACACGCTGTGTCTTGCCGTGGGGCTGACGCCGCTCTCGGAGCTGTGCTGGCAGGCGGGCTGCCACATGGAGTTCATCCGGGAGCTGTCCGGCCATGTGCCGGTCACGGACGAAAACCTGATGACCAGCGTGGAGGGGCTCTACGCCGCCGGAGACGTGTCCGGCATCGAGGAGGCGTCCTCCGCGATGGTGGAGGGCCGTCTCGCGGGCTATGCCGCGGCGGCGAGCCTCGGCTATGACGCGGAGCGCTCCCGCGCCGAGGCGGACGCCGCGCGCGCCGAGCTCAGGGAGCTGCGCTCCGGCCCGCTGGGCGGCAAGATCCGCGCGGGACTGGAAAAGGTCGCGGAGAAAAGGAGGAATGCGGTATGCTGATTCGGGACGGAATCCCCACGGCGGAGGACCTGGCGTCGGTCCTGCCCTCGCCGGAGCGCCTCGCGAAGGGGCCCATCGCCATTGCCGAGTGCTTCCAGAGCATCGCCTGCAACCCCTGCACCAAGGCGTGTCCGCAGCACGCGATCACCATGGAGCCGGATATCAACGCCCTGCCGAAGATCGACCCGGACAAGTGCGTCGGCTGCCGCCTGTGCGTGGCGAAATGCCCCGGGCTCGCCATCTTCGTCGTGGATATGACGCACGGCGAGAACACCGCGCTCGTCACGCTTCCCTATGAGTTCCTGCCCGTCCCCGAGAAGGGTCAGGCCGTGGCCGGACTGAGCCGCAGCGGCGAGAAGCTGGGCGAGTTCCGGGTCTTCGGCGTCGCCTCCGGCGGAAAAGCGAACCTGACGTGGATGGTCACGCTGGAGGTGCCGAAGGAGCTGGCGATGGAAGTGCGCAACATACGAGTGGAGGTGTGAGCGATGGCGGATCGTGACATCATTCTCTGCCGCTGCGAGGACGTGACGCGCGAGACGATCCTCGATTGCATTGCGGCGGGCTATCGGACCATTGACGAGATCAAGCGCGTGACCCGGGCGGGTATGGGACCCTGTCAGGGGCGCACCTGCCGCCTGCTGATCGCGCAGGAGCTTTCCCGCGCCTACGGCGTGCCGATGGAGGAGGTGCTCATGCCCACCTTCCGCCCGCCGGTCAAGCCCATCAGCATGGGCGCGCTGGCGGACGCGTGGCTGGAGGAGCACACGGGCGAGGCGGCGGTCTCCGGACAGGCCGTCCCCGAAGAAGGAGGCGGCGCGGAATGAAGAAGGGTTACGACGTCGTCATCGTCGGCGGCGGCATCGTCGGCTGCGCCACCGCCTTTGAGCTGGCAAAGCGGGGCGTGAAGGATATCCTGCTGCTCGAGAAGCGCTTTTTGACGGCGGGCGCGACCGGCCGCTGCGGCGCCGGCATCCGCCAGCAGTGGGGCAGCGAGCTCAACGCCCGCATCGCGCTCGAGAGCACGCGCATCTTCGAGGAACTGGAGGAATACACCGGCTATGAAAAGAGCGTGGGGCTGCATCAGGGCGGCTATCTGCTGGTCGCCTACACGGATAAGGAGTGGGAGCAGTTTCAGAAGAACCTGGAGGTGCAGCACCGCCTCGGCATCGACTCCTGCGCGCTGACCCCCGCGGAGATGAAGGAAAAGGTGCCCTTCCTCAATCTCGACGGGGTCCGCGGCGGCGCCTTCTGCCAGAAGGACGGGCACGCCGATCCGTTCCACTGCACCCAGGCGTACGCCATGGGCGCGAAGCGCATGGGCGTGGACATCGAGACCTACTGCGAGGTGACGGGCTTTCGCACGAAGGGCGGCGCCATCGCGGGCGTGGAGACCGCAAAGGGCTATGTGGAGGCAAAGACCGTCATCAACTGCGCCAACACCCGCGCGCCGGAGCTGGCAAGGCTGGTCGGAGAGGAGATCCCCGTCCACGCCGAGCGGCATCAGGCGCTGGTTACCGAGCCGGTCGCGCCGCTGATCGACTGCATGGTCATGGCGTTCTCCCGCTCCTACTATGTGCAGCAGACGCCCCACGGCAGCTTTGTCATGGGCATCGGCCCCAAGGAGGCGCCCAGCCACAATTTCCAATCCAGCTGGCAGTTCCTTGAACACAACTGCGCGGTCATGTGCGAGGCGCTCCCCATCCTGCGCAAGCTGCGCGTGGTGCGCCAGTGGGCGGGGCAGTACGACATGAGCCCGGACGCCAACCCCATCATCGGAGAGGCGGAGAGCTGCCGGAGCTTCTACACCATGTGCGGCTTTTCCGGCCACGGCTTTATGGTCAGTCCCCGCGTCGCCATCATGATGGCGAACCACCTGACGGGTCAGGAGGACTCGCTGGATATCCGCCGCTTCAGCAAGAAGCGCTTCGAGACCGGCGAGCTGCTGCTGGAGCCCGCGGTTGTCTGATTGATTTTACACCAGGCCCGCTGAAAAAAACACCGGGGGAGGATTCCGCGCTCGCGGAGTCCTCCCTCGTAATCATGCATCCGTCATTCTTCCGCCGCCTGCCGGTAGAGCCGCTCGAGCAGCTCCGCCGAGACCGAGCCGGTCTGATTGTAGATCACTTCGCCGCGGCGGTTGAGCACGATCGTCTGCGGCAGCGCCTCCGAGCCGCCGACCGCGGCGAAGAGCGCGCCGTCCTCCGAGTCGACAGCGAACGGCATGTCGAGCCCGCGTCCGGAGAGGAACTCTCCCACGTCGTCCGTCACGTCGCCCGCGTGGATCGCCAGCATCGCGACGTCGCCCGCGTGCGCGTGATAAAGCGCGTTGAAGTGCGGCAGCTCCTTCACGCACGGCGCGCAGTAGGTTGCCCACAGGTTGATGACAACGACCTTGCCGCGCGTTTCCGAGAGACGGAAGGTCGAGCCGTCCAGACATTCCGCCGTGAAATCCGCCGGCCGCTCGCCGACCGCCAAGCCGACGGGGGCGTCGCTCGCCCAGAGGTCGCCCGGCTTATCCGGCGGAGCCGCCGTCTCCTGCGGGGAGTCCGCGCGCGCGTCCGCCGCGCTCCGACGGGGCTCGATCCAGTTGAACCACAGCAGCGCGAGACAGAGCGCCGCCAGCGCGGCGCCCCGGACAACGCCTTCGGCGCGCTTGCGCTTCGCCGCTGCCTCCGGCGCCTCGGCAATCTCGGGGGCGAGCAGGGTATAACCGCCCGCCTTGAGCGAGATCGCCTTTTGGGCGCACACATCCATGCACCTGCCGCAGGAGATGCACTCGCGGTCGCCCACGGCGCGCACGTCCATCTCACAGATGCGCACGCAGGCGCCGCAGCCGTTGCAGCGCGCAGGCTCCGCCTTCACGCCGACCAAGGCGAGGCGGCCGAACATGCCGTAGATCGCGCCGAGCGGGCACAGAAAGCGGCAGAACGCGCGATAGCAGAACACGCAGGCGAGGCCGACGGCGATCATGACGACGAACTTGCCCGTAAAGAGCGGCCCGAGCATGGATAAAAAGCTCGGGTTGGCGGGCAGCAGGAGCATGGCGCCCTCCAGCGTGCCCGCCGGACAGAGGTATTTGCAGAAGCCCGGCACCGGCAGGCCCCGGCGAAGCCCGTACCACAGCGGGATCGCGACGGCGAACACGATCAGGACGCCGTATTTGAGATATGAAAGCGCGCGCGTCGCGCGATTTTTTTTGATCTTGAACGTCGGGACCTTGTGCAGCAGCTCCTGCAAAAGCCCCGCCGGGCAGAGCCAGCCGCAGACGGTCCTGCCGAGGATCAGCCCGTAGAGCAGAAGGATGCCGAACACGTAGAAGCCGGCGCGGCTGCCGGAATTGGCCAGCGCGTTTTGCAGCGCGCCGAGCGGGCAGGCGCCCACGGCGCCGGGGCAGGAGTAGCAGTTCAGACCGGGCACGCAGACCGCCTTGGCCTTCCCCGTGTAGATTTTGCCCGTGACGAAGCCCTTGATCTGCGCGTTGTACAAAAGCGCGGCGTAGAGCTGAATGAGCCGGCGCTTTGCGGGGAGGCGCGCCCGCCGCCGGGACGTTTTCGGATTATCCAAGGCCGATACACTCCGTACAGATATTGACCGCCTTCACCAGCACGTCCCGCATGCTGCCGTTGCAGACGCCGGCGATCAGGCATGCGGCGGCAAGGAAGAACAGCGCCGCGCGCGCCCGGCGGTCGACGGAGCCCGCGCGGACGGCACAGCGGCGGGGCGAAGCGTCCCCTGCGCCTTGGCGGGCGTTTTCGCCGCGGACGCCGAGCACGGCGCACAGGATCGTCACCGCCGCCGAAGCGGCAAAGATGATGGCAGGCGCCCTCGCGTGCGCCGCGACGTTCCCGGGCGTATAGATCGCGGCGCCGGGGTCCTCCGCCCGGCGCGCGCCGCCCTCGCGGCAAATGTCGATCGCGGCGGCGGCGAGCAGGACCGCCAGCAGCACGCACAGCGCCGACTGTACCCACAGCAGGCGCTTCTTATTCTTATGCTTCATATCCGTATCCTTTCACAGCCCCCTGCCGCCGCTTTGCGGACGCTCAGCCCTTTTTCAGCGTGACGGTCAGATCGCCCCAGGTCTCGCCCGTGCGGTATTCGGTCTCGTCCCCGGCGTAGCCCTCGGGCGCTTTGAGGATGTGCACGGTGTAGACGCCGGGCTCCCCGTCAAAGACGGCGACGCCGCTTGCGTCGGTATTGGCGAAGCGGCAGTCCGAATCGGAGCAGAACTGCACCTTGACGCCCTCCACGGGGCCGCCGTCCTCGTCCCTGACGATGACGCGGTAGACCTCCGCGCCGGCGTCCGAAGCAGCCGTCCCGGAGGCCGGCGCATCCGCCGGAGCGGGGGCGGAGGCGTCCTGCCGCGCGCAGCCGGCGAGCAGCCCCGCCGCGAGGCAGAGGGTCAGCAGAAGAAAGCAAGCCTTTTTCATGGTTCGATTCCTTTCAGCGTGTTACGAACATTATAGTGACAGAAGGCGGAAAAAGCAAGAGGCGGACGTCGCCGCGGCCCCGTCTCCGCATACGGCGCGTTCGATTTGCGCCGCTTTCAAAGTTCGTGTTGCCATTCGGCGCGGAAAACGATATAATAAATAAAATTGATACATCCCGGCGCAAAGGGGGGAAACCTCTGTGAAAGACAGTATTCTGGAGCTGGCGGCTTTTTTGCTGACTCTGTTTTGTTTGACCTACAGCATGACGGTCCGCCGGAAGCTGTATATTCCGCTGCCCTCCGGATTGCGGGCGGCGCTGCGGGACAGGCATTGCGGCTTTTTGATCATGCTCGTCACCGTCGCGCTTTCCACGGCCGGCTCCATGGCGAGAATGCTTGCGCAGGATATGCACGCGGCGGCAAGCGTTCAGCTTCTGCTGAACATGGCCTACTACATCTTTCACAATATGCTCCCGTGCTTTTTGGCGCTTTACGTCTTAAAGCTTTCCCGCCCGGAGAAAAAGCAGCACATTCTGTTTTTCCTGCCGCTGCTGTTCGGCCAGCTTCTGATCCTCACCAATCCCGTTACCAGGCTTTGCTTCTATATTGACGAATCGCTCCGCTATCACCGCGGCTCCGGGATCTGGATGCTTTACGCGGTCGCCGCGTTCTACGCGGTCATCGGAATTCTGTATTATATCCGCTTCGGCGGCGCGCTGTCCAAAACCGACCGTATGGCCGCGCTGATCCTTCTGATCGTCGCGCTCGTCGGCGTGGCGGTCCAGGCGCTCTGGTCCGTGAAGGTGGAGCAGTTTTTCGAGGCCGTCGCGCTGTTCGGCTGCATGGTGATGCTCGAGCGGGAGGAGGGCAGCGCGGAGGACGGCGCGCGCGAGCGGAACAGCCTCTTGGCCGCGATCGTCCTGACGTTTATGGCGGTGATCCTGATGAACGCCATGCTGATCCGCAATATGGCGGACACGCAGTCCGACCTGATCGGCAATTTCCAGCTCGACGTGATCCGCGGCGAGCTGCAGGATACCATCCGCGGGGCGGAGACCGACGTGCTGCTCGCCGCCATCGGCGCCGAGCAGCTCGTGGGCCCCGGAAGCTCCCGGGAGGCGGTGGAGCGGTACATAAAAGCGCAGCGGGAAAGCCATCTCGGAAACGAGAGCTTCATGAACCTCTATATCGCCGGCAGCGACTGGCATATCATTCCGGGCTTCGACGCGCCGCCGGACTATCGCGCGTCGAGCCGCCTGTGGTATCTCGGGGCAAAGGACCACCCCGGCGAGGCGTATATCACCGAGCCGTATCTGGACGCGGATACCGGCACGATGTGCTTCACAGTCTCTGAAATGCTCTCCGACGGAGAGACGGTCGTCGCCATGGACCTGAATTTCACGCAGGCGCAGCGATCCATTCAGCGAATGACCAACGGCACGGATCAGACCGCCATGATCGTCACCTCCGGCGGACTGATCGCGGGCTATACGGATATGTCCCTCGTGGGCGAGCGCGCCGACGAAAAGCTGCCGGAATACGCGGAGGTGCTCCGGCGCGTCACGATGTCCAGGGAGCACGGGAGCTTCCGCGTGCGGCTGCACGGCCGCCCCTGCACGATATTTTCCTCCGAGACCGGCAACGGCTGGTATCTGATCCTCGCGGAGGACAACGAAACGCTGTATGCCGAGAGCAACCGGCGCATCATCATGATGACGGCGGTGAATCTGCTGATGCTGGTGGTCATTATGGCCTTCTACATCGTCAGCTCCCATAACCGCCGGCGCACGGCGGAGGCGGAGGCGGAAAGCCGGCGCTTCATCAACGGGATATCCGGCAGGCTGAGGGAATCCGCCGCGCAGCTCCAGCGCCTGGGCGACGAGCGGCTGATCTCGGAGGAAACGGACGCCGCGGCGCTTGCCGGACAGGTCCGTGAAGCCGGACAGAAGCTCAGCGAGCTGGTGGACGGCATCCGCTCGTTCGCGCTGCTGCAGCGCGAGCGGGAGCGGGAGGCGGAGAGGCAGAAGGAGGAGCGCCACGCCGCGTTTTCCCGCGCGCCCAGCCGCAACGCGCGCAACGGCGTCATTGTGACCTTCCTGCTCGCCATGCTTATTTTGCTGTTTTTCTGCGTCCGCATTTCGCTCACCGCGGGCAACATCCGCATGAATCAGGACGCGGACCGGTACGAAATACAGCTCGACACATGGACGGCGCAGCAAAAGAGCCTCCTTTTCCTGCTCACGGATATCATCTCCGCGAAACCGGAGCTGATGGAGGACTACGACGGCGCCGTGCATCTGCTCAACGGCATCGCGCGGCAGTATCCGGAGATATCCTCCTGCTATCTCGCGAACCCCTACGCGGCGCATACGATCATCACGGAAACCGGCTGGGTCCCCGGACCGGAATATAAGCCGGAGGAGCGCCCCTGGTACCGGGACACGGAGCGCTCGGCGACGGGCTTCAGCATTTCCGCGCCCTATTACGACGCGGAGACCGGCTGCTACTGCGTCACCTTTTCCCGGACCGTCACCGGGGAAACGGGCGAGTTTTTGGGCATATTCGGCATTGACGTCTATCTGGATGAGCTGGTCAACGTGCTGGACGAGAACGATTCCGACAGGAGCTTCGCCTTCCTCGTGGACGCGGAGGGGCTGATCATCAGCCATCCCAACCCCGATTACCAGATGACGCCGGAGAGCAGCGTCAGCGTGGAGGATACGGAATACGCCGACGCGTACAACAAGGACGGGGTCGCGATCCTGCGGGATCATACGGGCAGGCTGGTCGCCTGCATCCACCGCGAAACGGGCTCCGGCTTTACGATCCTGGCCGCCACCGCCTGGTGGGACGTCTACGGCAGCGTGGTGCTGGTGACGCTGGTGACGCTGGCGCTGTTCGGCATGTGCATCATGATCGTCGTCCGGCTCATCAACCGGCTGATCCTCTGGCAGGACGACGTGAACCGGCGGCTGGTGGAGGCGGCGGACGCCGCGGTGAAGGCGGATCAGGCGAAATCGCGGTTCCTCGCCCAGATGAGCCACGAGATCCGCACGCCGATGAACGCGATCATCGGGATCGGCAATCTCGCGCTGCAAAGTCCGGGCGTTTCGCCGCAGACCCATGAGCAGCTGGAGAAGATCAACGTGAGCGCGCGTCATCTGCTTGCCCTGATCAACGATATTCTGGACATGAGCCGCATCGAATCGGGGCGCATGACGCTCAAGGAAAAGGAGTTTTCCTTCCGCGAATTCATCCGCCAGATCGACACGATCATCGGCAGCCAGTGCGCGGACAAGGGGCTGCGGTTCGATTGCTCCGCCGGACAGACGGGCGCGCGGTTCGTGGGCGACGAGCTGAAGCTCAAGCAGGTGCTGATCAATATTCTCGGCAACGCGGTCAAGTTTACCGATCCGCCCGGCGTCGTCACCTTCACCGCCGAGCAGACCGGCTGCACCGGGGATACCTGTCTGCTGTGCTTTACGGTCAGGGATACCGGCGCCGGCATGGACAAGGAATTTCTTCCCAAACTGTTCGACGCGTTCTCGCAGGAGGACGGCTCCTCGACCAACCGCTACGGCGGCAGCGGCCTCGGCATGGCGATCAGCAAGAACTTCGTCGAGATGATGGGCGGCGAGATCGGCGTCGAGAGCGAGAAGGGCCTCGGAACGACCTTTACCGTCATCGTTCCGCTCAAAAAGGGGACGGAGACGGAGCCGCAGGAGACGGCGGCGGAGCAGCGGACGGACGGGCAGGCGGCGGAAGGCGCCTCGCTTGCGGGGGTGCATGTGCTGATCGCGGAGGACACGGCCATCAACGCCGAGATTCTGATCGCGCTGCTGGAAATGGAGGAGGTCACCTCCGAATGGGTCGAAAACGGCGCGCAGGCGGTCGAGCGCTTCGGGCAGAGCGAGGAAAACCACTTTGACGCCGTGCTGATGGATATGCGAATGCCGGTCATGGACGGGCTTGCCGCCACCCGCGCGATCCGCGGCCTGGACCGGGGCGACGCAACGCGCGTGCCGATCATCGCGCTCACCGCGAACGCCTTCGAGGAGGACGTGCGCAGCTGTCTGGAGGCGGGCATGAACGCGCACCTTTCCAAGCCGGTGGACCCGGACCGGCTCTATGAGGCCATGCGGCGGCTGGTCCCCGGCGCGCCGCCGGGCGGATGATTTGCTTTTTCGCCGCAAAACGGCATTGCAATTTTTGCGCGCTTGCCTTATGATAGGGGAAAAATCGGCATACCGAAACGATACGGGAAGGAGAACGAGCATGTCACCGAGAAGAAAAGCAGAGGCAGCGGCCCAAAGCGAGGGAAGCACGGCTCTGCCGGAGCCGCGCCGCAGCGTGGCGTTCATCGGCTCGGAGTGCTATCCCTTTGTCAAGACCGGCGGCCTGGGCGACGTGATGTACGCGCTGCCGAAGGCGCTGGTCCGGCAGAACTGCGACGTCAAGGTCATTTTGCCGCGCTACAAGTGCATTCCCGGGCAGTATCAGGAGAAGATGGTCTACCGCGGCGATTTCATGATGGACCTGTGCGCGGACGGCAAGTCCTACTACGTCGGCATCATGGAATACGTCTGGGACGGCGTAGTGTACGATTTCATCGACAACGAGGAGTTCTTCGGCTGGGGAAAGCCCTACACGAATCTGGTGGACGATATCCCCAAATTCTGCTACTTCGCCAAGGCGGCGCTGGCGGCGCTGAACTACATGAACTGGGCGCCCGACATCATCCACTGTCACGACTGGCAGGCGGCGCTGGCGCCCGTGTTTTTGCAGACGATGTTTCAGGGCACGCCGGTCGGCAATGCCAAAACCGTGCTGACCATCCACAACCTGCGCTTTCAGGGCATCTACAACAACGAAACCATCAAATACTGGACGAATCTTCCCGACGCGCTGTTCGACTATGCGGTCCTGCAGCAGGATTGGGTGAATTCCAACATGCTCAAGGGCGGGCTTGCCTATGCCAGCATGATCACCACGGTCAGCGGCACCTACGCCGGCGAGATCCAGACGCCGTTTTTCGGCGAGAAGTTGGACGCGCATCTGCGCTTCCACTCCGGGAAGCTGCGCGGCATCGTCAACGGCATCGACTGCGATATCTGGAACCCCGCGACGGATACGCTGCTCGCCGCCAATTATGACGCGGGCAGCGCGGTGGCGCAGAAAAGGGCGAACAAGCGCGCCCTGCAGGAGCAGCTGGGGCTTGCGGTCGACGACGGCAAAATGGTCATCGGCCTGATCTCCCGCCTGACCGATCAGAAGGGGCTCGACCTCATCAACGCCGTCATGCCCTCGCTGATGGACGGCAACACGCAGGTCGTCGTCCTCGGCACCGGCGACGCGAAGTATGAGGACGCGTTCCGCTGTTATGAGAACGCCTATAAGGGCAGCGTCTGCTCCAACATCATGTACGACGAGAAGCGCGCGCACATGATCTACGCCGGCTCCGACGCGCTGCTGGTGCCCAGCCTGTTCGAGCCCTGCGGCCTGACGCAGCTCATCGCCATGCGCTACGGCACGG
>CAMVAV010000009.1 GCA_947165595.1 uncultured Clostridia bacterium
CGGACAACCAGACCTCCGTTGAGGTCAACGTCCTGCAGGGCGAGCGCGAGATGGCGGCGGCGAACAAGAGCCTCGGCCGCTTCCACCTGGACGGCATCGCCCCGGCGCGCCGCGGCGTGCCGCAGATTGAGGTCACGTTCGACATCGACGCCAACGGCATCGTGAACGTCAGCGCGAAGGACCTCGGCACCGGCCAGGAGCAGCACATTACGATCACCGCGTCCTCCAACATGAGCAAGGAGGACATCGAGAAGGCGGTCAAGGAGGCGGAGCAGTACGCCGCCGAGGACGCCAAGGCGAAGGAGAAGGTCGAGGTCCGCAACCAGGCGGATCAGATGGTCTATCAGAGCGAGAAGACCCTGAACGACGTGGGCGACAAGATCCCCGCCGACGAGAAGGCAAAGGTCCAGGCGGGCGTCGACAAGCTCAAGGAGACGCTCAAGGGCGAGGATACCGCCGCCATCAAGGCGGCGACCGAGGAGCTGACGCAGCTGTTCTACGCCATGAGCGAGAAGCTGTACGCGGGCGCCAATCCGCAGGGCGGCGGCGCGGCGGGCGGCCCCGGCGCGGGTCCCGACATGGGCGGTCAGAACCCCGGCGGCCAGCAGTTCTACGACGCCGACTACAAGGTGGTCGACGACGATCAGAACCAGTAAGAGGCAGAAATAAGCATTGCGACGGGGACGGTCCGAAAGGGCCGCCCCCGGCAATGGCGTTTTAGGAGAGTTCCATGGCTGAGACGAAAAGAGATTATTACGAGGTGCTGGGGCTGGATCGCGGCGCCTCGGAGGACGAGATCAAAAAGGCATACAAGAAGCTCGCGCGCAAGTATCATCCCGATCTGAACCCCGGCGACAAGACTGCCGAGCAGAAGTTCAAGGAGATCAACGAGGCGAACGAGGTGCTCTCCGACCCGCAGAAGAAGGCGCGCTACGACCAGTTCGGCTTCGCGGGCGTCGACCCGAGCTACGGCGCGGGAGCCGGCGGCGGCTTCACCGGCGGCATGGACTTCGACTTCGGCGATCTGGGCGACATCTTCGGCAGCTTCTTCGGCGGCGGCTTCGGCGACGGCTTCGGCGGCTCGTCCCGCTCGAACCCAAACGCCCCCACGCGGGGCGAGAGCCTGCGCACGAGCGTGAACATCACGTTCGAGGAGGCGTGCTTCGGCTGCGAAAAGGAGGTCATCATCGAGCGCGTGGAGCCGTGCGACACCTGCAAGGGCAGCGGCTGCGAGCCCGGCACGACGGCGGAGATCTGCCCCGACTGTCAGGGCCGCGGCGTGGTGCAGCGCCGCCAGCAGACGCCGCTGGGCTTCATGTCCACCACCTCCCCCTGCGGACGCTGCGGCGGGCGCGGCAAGATCATCCACAGGCCCTGCAAGGTCTGCGGCGGCCGCGGCATGGCGCGCAAGCGCAAGACGCTCAAGGTCAACATCCCCGCCGGCATTGACAACGGCCAGACGATCTCCCTGCGCGGACAGGGCAACGCCGGCAAGAACGGCGGGCCGTCCGGCGATCTGCTGATCGTCATTTCGGTGCGTCCGCACGACGTGTTCCGCCGCGAGGGCACCAGCATCCTCTGCGAGGCGCCGATCACCTTCGCGCAGGCAGCGCTGGGCGCGGAGCTGGAGATCCCGACCATCGACGGCAGGGTGAAGTACGCCATCCCCGAGGGTACCCAGTCCGGCGACGTGTTCCGCCTCAAGGGCAAGGGCGTTCCCGGCATGGGCGGGCGCGCGCGCGGCGACCAGTACGTCACCGTCTACATCGAGACGCCGCGCAACCTCACGCGCGAGCAGAAGGCGGCGCTCAAGAAATTCAGCGAGCTGCTGGGCGAAAAGAACTACGAGCAGAGCAAGAGCTTCTTCGGCAAGTTCAAGAAATAAGCGGCGCCGCAGGTCCCGCGCAAGGCGGGGCCCGCGGCGGCAATGACAAGGGAGAACAGGCACCATGCGAAACTACGGCACGCGGGGCTACACGGGCTACCGCGGACGGCGGCCCGGCGGCAAACGCTGGCTGATCCTCGTCCTTGTGCTGATCCTGCTGGCGGCGTGCGCGTCCCTGCTGGCGCAGCGGTATATCGTCTACGACATGGACGGCTCTTACCACTTCGAGCTGCCCTGGTCCCACCGTACCGGCACGCAGCGGACGGACTCCGGCGGCTCGCCGCAGGACCTTGAGATCATCATCGAACAGCCTCCCGCGCCGGAGGCTGTCCCCATCCGCGCCCAGGAGCTGCCGACCTCCGCGCTGGCGGGGGACATGGCGCAGGCGCTCGCCGCCCTGCCGGAGGACGTCACCGCCGTCGCCATTCGCCTGAAAACGGTGAGCGGCGATCTGCTCTATCCCTCGGCGCTGCCCGAGGCGGCAGAGGCGAAGGCGGTCGCGGGCAGCGGCGTCGCGCTGAACGCCGTCCGGGAGCTGACCGGCTCCGGCCGCTACACGATCGCGCGGCTCTCCGCCCTGCACGACAGCCGCTTTTCCTTCGCGCACATGGTCGACGCGGCGATCCTGCAAAAGGCGTACAAGGACTACGTCTGGTACGCGCCGGACAGCACGTTCTACCTCGCGCCGGAGAAGGAGCTGGCGCGGCAGTACCTGTCGAACATCGCGCGCGAGGTGGCGGAGCTGGGCTTCGACGAGCTGCTGTTCGACGAGTTCGGCTACCCGACGAACGGGCGGCTGAACAACATTAAAACCTCCGACCGCGAGATCACGCAGGAGGCGGCGCTGGAGCTGCTGGCGGACAATCTGCGCGAGACGCTGTCGGACACGGGGACGAAGCTCTCCGTGGTGATGGACGAGAAGACCGTGCTGGACGGCTCGAACGCGAAGTCGGGACAGAGCCTCGCCGGGCTCGCCGTCCGCTTCGACCGCGTCTACGTCCCCACGACCGAGGACAAGCTCCCCGCTCTGCGCGCCGCGCTCGCGCCCTACGCCGCGGAGCTGGTGCCGATCCTCGCCGCCGCGCCCGCCGAGGGCGACTATCTCATCGCACAGGGAGGCTGACGCCATGCGTCTCATATCCTGGAACGTCAACGGGCTGCGCGCCTGTCTGAACAAGGGCTTTCTCGATTTTGTCGACGCCGTGAACGCGGACGTGCTCTGCATACAGGAGACCAAGCTCAAGGAGCATCAGATCGGCTTCGAGCTGCCCGGCTATCACCGCTACTGGAACTTCGCCGACAAGGCGGGCTACTCCGGCACGGCGGTCTTTTCCAAAACGGAGCCGCTGTCCGTCGCCAACGACTTCGGCGAGGATATCCACCGCCACGAGGGGCGCGTCATCACCGCCGAATACCCCGATTTCTACCTCGTTTGCTGCTACACGCCGAATTCGCAGGACGAGCTCCGCCGCCTCGACTACCGGATGCGGTGGGAGGACGACCTGCGCGGCTATCTCTGCCAGCTCGATCTGGTCAAGCCGGTGGTCTACTGCGGCGACCTGAACGTGGCGCACGAGGAGATCGACCTCAAAAATCCGAAGGCGAACCGCTTCAACCCCGGCTTTTCCGACGAGGAACGCGGCAAGCTGACCGAGCTGCTTGGCGCGGGCTTCGTGGACAGCTTCCGCGCCCTGCACCCCGACGCGAGGGACGCCTATTCGTGGTGGAGCTACCGCGCGGCGTCGCGGGCGCGGAACGTCGGCTGGCGCATCGACTACTTCATCGTCTCCGACCGCCTGCGCGACCGCATCGAGACCGCGTCCATTCTCCCCGAGGTCATGGGCAGCGACCACTGCCCGGTGCTTTTGGAGCTTACATAGAATAACAATCACAAATGCTAACCATTACTTTGTGTCAGGAAATGCATCTCGACCGCAAGACGCATTTTCGGTCAAGCTCCTTGAAAAGCAACCATTCTGCCTTGCAAACGTATCAAAGCGTGTGTATAATAGGAGCAGAGAAACAGGGGGCGACGGTGCGTGCTTTACGAGTGGGGAGAAGATTTTGAATGGGATACCGAGAAAGCGCGCATCAACTACGAAAAACACAGAGTTCGTTTTGAAATTGCCGCCGCTGTCTTTGACGACGAGGATCGTATTGAATGGTACGACGCACAGCATAGCGTAGACGAAGACCGGTATAATACAATAGGCAAGGTGAACGATGTGTTGTTTGTCGTTTACACCGAGCGCAGGGAAAAAATCAGACTGATTTCAGCGCGTCTTGCAACGCCGAGGGAAAGGAGACTGTACGATGCTGGTATCTTATAAGAGAAAGCGCGGAACGCCGCTAACGCCCGAGCAGATCGCGGAAATCGAAGAAGCGCGGAAATATCCCATCACCTTTGACGAGGATTGCCCGGAGATGACCGAGGAACAGCTCAAACAGTTCCGCCGCGTCAACCCGCGCACGGGTCACGCCCCGCGTGAAAAGGTTTCCGGGGATTGAGCCATTGCCCGCCGCCTGCTGCTGAGGCGACGGGTTTTGAGCTTTTTTTGTCTTGTTTTTGCTCGGAAGCCGGTTCTGTTTCTTTCTGATTGACAGATTGATATAACTGAAATCTGTAGTATTCATATCCGTTGGATATGAAAATACCACGGCCTCGCGGTCGTGGTATTTTTACAATGTTTTTTTGTCACTTTGATACTTCTTTCAAATTAAAAGATTTAATTTGAAAGGCGCGTGCTGCGCACGCTGGTTTTGCGCCAAAGGCGCAAAACACGTCTCATGCGAAATTTAACGCCGCTGCGCGGCTATAAAACGATTTTCAATCGTTTTAATAAATTTCAGTATGAATCGCTTTTTCGGTAACTGCCTAATTCTTTGTCGTTTTTCGTCACTGTCTTTATTAGGCACCGCCCGGCGGGCAGAGGTTTTGTGTTTTTTCAGTTGATCTGTTTCCTGCGGCTGAGGTTCATCGTGCCGTCCTGCATGTCGCCGACGCTGTCGAGGCTTTTGCCCGTGCCCTTGGCGACGCACTGGATGGCGTCCTCCGCGATGATGGTGGGGATGCCCGTGCGCGCGGTGACGAGCTTGTCGAAGCCGTTGACCAGGCTGCCGCCGCCGGTCATCACGATGCCGTTGGTG
The DNA here is from genome assembly GCA_947165595.1 of uncultured Clostridia bacterium. Taxonomy (GTDB): domain Bacteria; phylum Bacillota; class Clostridia; order Oscillospirales; family Oscillospiraceae; genus Hominicoprocola. The sequence continues at coordinate 5,033 of CAMVAV010000009.1, forward strand.
GAGATATCCGCCACCAGCTCGGGCGGCGTGTGCTCCAGCACCTGGTGCACCGCCTCCATGATGCGCTCCACCGGCTCCTCGAAGGCGTCCATCATCTCCGTGGACGTGACCGTCACCAGCTTGGGAAGGCCCGTCAGCAGGCAGCGGCCCTTGACCTCCATGGTCGTCTCCTCCTCGGGCGGGAAGACGCAGCCGATGGTCATTTTCATGTTCTCGGCGGTGCGCTCGCCGATGAGCAGGTTGTGCGTGCGGCGCATGTACTTGACCACCGCCTCGTTGAACTGGTCGCCCGCGACCTTGATCGACGCGCTCTCCACCACGCCGGAAAGCGAGATCACGGCGATGTCCGTCGTGCCGCCGCCGATGTCGATGACGAAGTTGCCGTCCGGCTGCGTGATGTCGATGCCCGCGCCGATGGCGGCGGCGACCGGCTCCTCGATCAGGTAGACGCGGCGCGCGCCCGCCTGAATGCCCGCGTCGATCACGGCGCGCTCCTCGACCTCGGTGATGCCGGAGGGCACGCAGATGATGATGCGCGGCTTGAAGAACTGGAAGCCCGCGACCTTGTGGATGAACTCCTTGAGCATGCGCTCGGTGACCTCGTAATCGGAGATCACGCCCTCGCGCAGCGGGCGGATGGCGATGATGTTGCCCGGCGTCTTGCCGAGCATCGCCTGCGCGTCCGCGCCGACCTTCAAAAGCTTGCCGGTGTTCTTGTCGATGGCGACCACCGACGGCTCGTTGAGCACGATGCCCTTGCCCTTGACGTAAATGACGACCGAGGCGGTGCCGAGGTCGATGCCGATATCCTTTGCCAATGACATTGTTTTTACCTCTTATCTGAACACGGTGAAGGCGTGCGTTTTCCAAATGCCGGTTTCCCGGCCAGTATGAACCATTATAGCGGCTCGCACGGCACTTTGCAATAGTATTTGTGTCCAAAACGGGGTTCTATGTTATCCAAAGCCTTCCGTTAAAAACTACCGTTCTTTGTGCGTTTGCTCCGTTGCCGACGCAACGCACGCGCATACGACGCTTTTCGCCCCGGCGGCGGTCAGAACGCGCACGCACTCCGTCAGCGTCGAGCCCGTCGTCACGATGTCGTCGACGAGCAAAACCCGCCTGCCCTCGATGCGCTCCGGGCGCGCCGCCTCATAGACGCCCCGGACGTTTCCCCGGCGCGCCGCCGCGTCCAGCCCCGACTGCGGCGGGTTGTCGCGCGTCTTTCGCAGCATCGGCTCCGGCGCGGTGTCCCAAAGGCGCGCCGCCTCCCTCGCCAGCAGCTCCGACTGGTCGTAGCCGCGCCTCCGCCGGCGTTTTTCCGACACGGGCGCCCAGGTCACGACGTCGAACGCGCCGCCCAGCTCCTCCGCGGCGCAGCGGCCCAGCAGCAGTCCGAGCCCCTCCGCCGCGCTCCGCGCCCCGTGGAACTTGAAGCGCAGCAGCGCCTCGCGCACGGCGCCCTCGTACCGCAGCGGCACGGCGCATTGCCCGAAGCCGGCCTCCTCGCGCAGCGGCGTTTCGAGATACGGCAGCGTCTTCTCGCAGTCCGGGCAGACGCCGTGCTGCCCCGCGCGGCCGCAGATCGCGCAGCGGGGCGGGAACGCGAGGTCCAGCAAGACGTTTCTCCCCCTCACGGCTGCTTCTTCCTCGGGTACGGCTTCGGGTCGTCCGTCAGGTCCGCCAGATAGTCCATGCTCGTCTTGAGAGCCAGCGCGATGCGGCGGCACTGCTCGAAGCTCATGTTGCGTTTGCCAAGCTCAAGCTTTGAGTACGCGCTTTGGTCGATTCCCGTCAAAAATTGCATTTTGATCTGGGTATAACCCAGAGATTTCCGCAATTCCTTCATTTTTGTCATAATATCACCCCGCGGATATTATGACAATATGACCTATTTGTATTAGGATAATATAGTCCTATTTTGGTTTGTTGCCGCCACGAAAAACACGACCGCCGCCGTGGGGCAGCGGTCGTTTGGTGCGGCTTTTTTCAACCGGTGCGGCGCCGTTCGCGGGCTCCGCCCCTTTTTGCGCGTCACGCCTCCGGCGCGTCCCCGGCAGGCGTCTCCGGCTTTGGCTCCGCGGGCGTCTCCTCTGCGGGCGCTTGCGGCTCCGCCGGCTGCTCCGGCTCCGCGCCCTCCGCGGGCGTATCCTGCGCGGCGCTCTCCGTTCCCTGCTCCGCCGCTTCCGCCGGCTGCTCCGCGCTCCCGCCCTCCGGGACGGGCATGGGCGGGGTATACTCCATGTCCCGCGCGTGATAGACGTCCTCGATCGTGATGGTCATGAGGTCTTCCCTGGTGAACTCGTCCATCGCGGCGAGGCGGTTCGCCTGCTCGGTGAGGATCTGCTCGAAGATGTTGCGCACGCCGCGCGCGTTGCCGAAGGTGATGCCGTCGTCGTTCGACTCCTCGATGAACTCGCGCACCTCCGCCTCCACGCCGTCCGCGAGGCGGTAGCTGCCCTTCTTGCACTGGAGCTTGAAAATGCCGATCATCTCGTCGGTGGTGTAGTCGTCGAAGTGCAGATAGCGGTTGAAGCGCGACTCGAGGCCCGGGTTGGAGTGGATGAAGCGCTCCATCAGCTCGTCGTAGCCCGCCACGATGACGACCAGGTCGTCGCGGTGGTCCTCCATCGCCTTGAGAATGGTGTCGATCGCCTCCTGCCCGAAGTCGTTCTCGCTCTTGCCGTTGAGCGCGTACGCCTCGTCGATGAACAGCACGCCGCCGAGCGCCTTCTGGATCTGCTGCTGCGTCTTGATGGCGGTTTGCCCGACGTAGCCCGCGACGAGGCCGCTGCGGTCGACCTCGACGAGCTGCCCCTTCGACAGGATGCCCAGCGAGCGGTAAATGCGCGACATGAGACGGGCGATCATCGTCTTGCCCGTGCCGGGATTGCCGGTGAAGACCATGTGCAGCGAGAAGTCGGTCGTCGGCAGGCCCGCGTCCTGGCGGCGCTTGAACACCGTCGCCATGTTGATGAGGTTATTGACCTCCTTTTTGACCTCCGCGAGACCGATGTAGCTGTCCAGCTCCGCCTTGAGGTCCTCGATCTTCTCCGGCGGGGGCAGCTCCTCCTCCTTTTTCTCACCGCCCTCTCCCTTGCTCGTCGCGGTGGGCGGCTCCTTCTTCTCGTCCTTCGCCGCCGCGCCGCCGCCCGGTTTCGAGGCGTCGCTCATGCGCGGCGTGCCCCAGAAGTCCTCGTTCATGCGGTTGAGGCTGTTCTCCGACATGCTGCGGATGACGTCGAGCTGGCGCAGAATGATTTCGTCCTTCTTGTCCATAACTTCTCTCCCTTTCTATGTTCACCGCTTCAGCGTATCGCCCTTTGCAGATAGGCGCTGCGGAACAGCAGCGCCGCGACGAAGCCCGTCAGCGCGCCCGTGAAGAGCGACACCGCCAGCAGCACCGGCAGATACGCCAGCGGCGCGGCGTTTCCCAGGGTCAGCATCGCGGCGCAGACCTGCCCCGTGTTGTGCGCCGCCGCCCCGCCGACCGACACGCCGTAGACCGACAGCCGGCGGCTGCGCGCGAGCAGCGCCATCACCGCCAGCGCCGCCAGCGCGCCCAGCAGCGAGTAAAGCAGCGCCGAGGCGTTGCCCGCGAACATCGCGCCCAGCAGCACGCGCACCAGCAGGATCGCCAGCGCCGACGGCGCGCCGAGGGCGTAGAGCGCGAAGAGCGTCACAATGTTCGCAAGCCCCAGCTTGCACCCCGGCAGCGGCACGGGCGGCGGAAACGCGCGCTCCACCCACGAAAGCGCCAGCGCCAGCGCCGCGAGCATCGCGCAGAGGGTCAGCCGCTTCGTCGTCCATTTCACGCCGCGTCCCCCCTATCCCGCCACGGCGTCGACGCCTTCGTCCGCCGCGCCCGCGACCGTGACGACGATCCGCGCCGGCAGGCACACGATGCTCTGCCCCGGGCGCGAGACCGTGCCCGTGCGCACGCAGTCCTGCGTCGGGCAGTCCGCCCGGTCGACGCGCACGCCGTCCGGAGTGACCCGGACGTGTACGGTATAGCCGTTATTCTGATACTCCCGTTCAGCGTCGGCGAACGGGAGGCGCTCCACCTCCACGCCCTCGACGCTGACGACGGCGCAGCGAGCCCCGCTCTGCGCGCCGCTCAGGGAAAAGCGCGCGCCCAGCGCGAGCGCGAGCAGCAGCACCGCGGCGGCGACGAGCGCGTCCCAGCCGGTGGGTTTGAGCTTCGGTTCGTGTTTCATACTCTCATACTATAACAAAAAGAAAGACGCCTGTAAAGGCGTCTTTCTTCTGTGGGGAAAATTTACTTGTACATCTCGACCAGCTTGAGCAGGTGCTCGTAGCGATCCTTCGCCGCCTCCTCGTTGCGGGTGAACAGCGTCTCGGAGCGCTCGGGGAACTCGCGGGTCAGGCGGCTGTAGCGCGCCTCGTTCATCAGGAACTCGCGATAGCCGCCGGCGGGCGCCTTGGAGTCGAGCGTAAACTTCTGCTCGGCGTCGGGGTTGAAGCGGAACAGGTTCCAGTAGCCGCACTCGACCGCCTTCTTCATTTCCTTCTGACAGTTCATCATGCCGCCCTTGATGCTGTGCATCTCGCAGGGGCTGTAGCCGATGATGAGGGACGGGCCGTGATAGGCCTCGGCCTCGGTGATGGCCTTGATGGTCTGCGCCGGGTTCGCGCCCATGGCGACCTGCGCCACGTAGACGTAGCCGTAGCTCATCGCGATCTCGGCGAGGCTCTTCTTCTTGGTCTCCTTGCCGGCTGCCGCGAACTGCGCGACCTGGCCGATGTTGGAGGACTTGGACGCCTGTCCGCCGGTGTTGGAATAGACCTCGGTATCGAACACGAAGACGTTGACGTCCTTGTTCTGCGCGAGGACGTGGTCCACGCCGCCGAAGCCGATGTCGTAAGCCCAGCCGTCGCCGCCGAAGATCCACACGGACTTCTTGATGAGGTAGTTCTTCTTCTCGAGGATCTGCGCCGCGAGCGCGCAGGCGGAGCAGCCGCAGTACTTCTCGCCGGCGGCCTTCTTCGCCTTCTCAGCCGCGAGCATCTCGGGCTGCTTGTCGCCGAACATCTTCTTGGCCTGGTCGCTCTCCATGAAGGCGATCGCCTCGTCGATGGTGGAGATGCCCTCCTCCAGCGCCTTGATGTAGGCGGCGGTCGCGTCGGAGTTCGCCTCGCCGTCGTCGAAGGTGTCAAGCCACTTCTGCGCGGCGTCCTTCAGCTCGGCAACGGTCTGCGGCTGGGCGATCAGCTCGGCCGTCTTGGCCTTGAGATCGTCGCGGATGGCCTCCTGGCCGACCCAGAGACCCAGGCCGTGCTCGGCGTTGTCCTCGAACAGGGAGTTGATCCACGCGGGGCCATGGCCCTTCTTGTTGACGGTGTACGGAGACGTGGCGCCCGGGCCGCCCCAGATGGACGAGCAGCCGGTGGCGTTGGTGATGTACATGCGGTCGCCGAACAGCTGGGTGATCAGGCGGGCATAGCTTGTCTCGGCGCAGCCGGCGCAGGAGCCCGAGAATTCAAGCAGCGGGGTCTTGAACTGGGAGCCCTTGACCGTGTTGTCCTGCATGTCCTCCTTGGGAGCGATCTTGTCGACGCAGTAGTTGAAGACCTCCTGCTGCGGCAGCTCCTGCTCCTGCGGGACCATGGTGATCGCGCTGGTCGGGCAGACGCCCACGCACACGCCGCAGCCCATGCAGTCGAGCGGGGAGACGGCCATCGTGAACTTGTAGACGCCCTTGCCCTTGCCGGCCTTGACGTCGACGATCTTCGCCTGCGCGGGAGCGGCCTTCGCCTCCTCCTCGGTCATGGCGAAGGGACGGATGGTGGCGTGCGGGCAGACGTAAGCGCACTGGTTGCACTGGATGCACTTCTCCTGATCCCACGCCGGGACGCTGACCGCGACGCCGCGCTTCTCATAGGCGGCGGCGCCCAGCTCGAACTGGCCGTCGACGTGCGGCATGAACGCGGAGACCGGCAGGCTGTCGCCGTCCATGCGGTCGATGGGGGCCAGCAGCTCCTTGACCTGCTTGACCAGCTCGGGGCGGCCCTGCAGAACGGTCTTGTCCTCCTCGTCCACGGCGTTCGCCCAGTCGGCGGGCACGTCGATCTTGGTGTAGGCGGTGGCGCCGAGGTCGATCGCCTTGTGGTTCATGTCGACGATGTCCTGGCCCTTCTTCAGGTAGGAGTGCGTCGCGGCGTCCTTCATGTAGCCGATCGCCTCCTCCTCGGGCATGACCTTGGCGAGGGAGAAGAACGCGGACTGAAGGATGGTGTTGGTGCGCTTGCCCATGCCGATCTCGATCGCCTTGTCGATGGCGTCGATCGTGTAGAGCTGGATGTTGTTCCTGGCGATGTAGCGCTTGGCGTCCGCCTTGAGGTGATGGTTCAGCTCGTCGAAATCCCACTGGCAGTTGATCAGGAACGTGCCGCCGGGCTTGACGTCGTTGACCATCTTGAAGCCCTTGGTGATGTAGCTGGGCACATGGCAGGCGACGAAGTCGGCCTTGTTGATGTAGTACGGGCTGCGGATGGGCTTGTCGCCGAAGCGCAGGTGGCTGATGGTCACGCCGCCGGTCTTCTTGGAGTCGTACTGGAAGTAGGCCTGGACGTACTTGTCGGTGTGGTCGCCGATGATCTTGATGGAGTTCTTGTTCGCGCCGACGGTGCCGTCGCCGCCGAGACCCCAGAACTTGCACTCGATGGTGCCCTCCGCCGCGGTGTTCGGGCAGTCCTTGTTCTCGGGCAGGGAGAGGTTGGTGACGTCGTCCGTGATGCCGATGGTGAACTGACGGCGGGGCTTGTCGAGCTTGAGCTCGTCATAGACGGCGAAGACGCTGCTCGGCGGGGTATCCTTGGAGCCGAGGCCGTAGCGGCCGCCGATGACGGTCTTGTCGCTGATGCCGGCGTTCGCCAGCGCGGTCACGACGTCGAGGTAGAGCGGCTCGCCCTGCGCGCCGGGCTCCTTGGTGCGGTCGAGGACGGCGATCTTCTTCGCGGTCGCCGGGATGGCCTCGATCAGGCGCTCGGCCTTGAACGGGCGGTACAGGCGGACCTTGATCAGGCCGACCTTCTCGCCGTGGGCGTTGAGGTAGTCGATGACCTCCTCCGCCACGTCGCAGATGGAGCCCATCGCGATGATGACGCGGTCGGCGTCGGGCGCGCCGTAGTAGTTGAACAGCTTGTAGTCGGTGCCGAGCTTGGCGTTGATCTTGTCCATGTACTTCTCAACGACCTCGGGCAGCGCCTCATAGAACTTGTTGCACGCCTCGCGGTGCTGGAAGAAGGTGTCGCCGTTCTCGTGAGAGCCGCGCATGTGCGGGTTCTGCGGGTTGAGGGCGTGCTCGCGGAACGCCTTGACGGCGTCCATGTCGCACATTTCCTTGAGGTCCTCGTAATCCCAAACCGCGACCTTCTGGATCTCGTGGGAGGTACGGAAGCCATCAAAGAAGTTGATGAAGGGAACCTTGCCGGTCAGGGCCGCGAGGTGGGCCACCGGGGAGAGGTCCATGACCTCCTGCACGCTGCCCTCGCACAGCATGGCGAAGCCGGTCTGACGACACGCCATCACGTCGCTGTGGTCGCCGAAAATGTTCAGCGCGTGGGTGGAGACGGTACGCGCGGAGACGTGGAACACGCTGGGAAGCTGCTCTGCCGCGATCTTGTACATGTTCGGGATCATCAGCAGCAGACCCTGGGACGCCGTGTAGGTCGTCGTCAGCGCGCCGGCGCCGAGGGAGCCGTGCACCGCGCCGGCCGCGCCGGCCTCGGACTGCATCTCGACGACCTTGACCCGCGTGCCGAAGATGTTCTTCAGGCCGTTCGCAGACCACTGGTCGACCAGATCCGCCATCGGGGACGACGGGGTGATCGGGTAGATTGCCGCAACCTCGCTGAACGCGTAGCTTACGTGCGCGGCAGCGTTGTTGCCGTCCATGGACTTCATTTTTCTCGCCATAGTCAATGAAACCTCCTGTTTGTTGTGCCGCCTTGGCGGCCGTACAAAATGCTGCGCGGGAATCGCGCATCACATACTCATTCAATATAACACAAACTTTCGCGGGTGTAAACGGCGCGCGCGCAAGTTTTTCAACAAATTATGCATGGTTTGATTCAGTGCCGCCGCGCCGCTCCTTTCCCATGAATTTTTTCGGTCTTTTTCCCGATTTGGGATTTTCATTTCCTGTGAAATGTGATAAAATTCGATTAATTCTTTGGATTTCGAGGTGGGTGCATGGTAACGACGATCCGTTCTCTGGGGCTGCACGGCGTGAAGGGCTACGAGGTGTCGGTGGAGTGCTGCCTCTCCGGAGGGCTGCCCGCGTTCGACATCGTGGGTCTGGGCGACACGGCGGTCAAGGAGGCGCGGGAGCGCGTGCGCGCGGCGGTGAAGAACTGCGGCGCGAAATTCCCCGTCTCGCGCATCACGGTCAACCTCGCTCCCGCGGGCCGGCGCAAGGAGGGCACGGTCTACGACCTGCCGATCCTGCTGGGCATCCTGCGCTGCGCGGAGGAGCTGCCCGAGCTGCCCGCCGACGCCGCCTTCGTGGGCGAGCTGTCGCTCAGCGGCGCGCTGCGCGGCGTGAACGGCGTGCTCCCGATGGCGATGGAGGCTGCGCGCGCGGGCGTCAAATCGCTCTACGTTCCCGCGGTCAACGCGGCGGAGGCAACGCTGGCCGAGGGGCTGACGGTCTACCCCGTGACGGACGTGGCGGCGCTGGCGGCGCACCTGCGCGGCGAGACGCCCATCGCCCCCGCGCCGAAGTGGCAGGATTTTGAGGACGCCGGCGGCGGACCCGACTTTGCCGACGTCATGGGTCAGGAGAACGTCAAGCGCGCGCTGGAGGTCGCCGCGGCGGGCGGGCACAACGTGCTGCTGATCGGCTCCCCCGGCGCGGGCAAGTCGATGCTGGCGCGGCGGCTGCCGTCCATTCTGCCGGACATGACCCGGCGCGAGGCGCTGGAGGCGACGGAGATCTGGTCGGTGGCGGGGCTGACGGACGCGCGTCATCCGCTGCTCTCGCGGCGGCCCTTCCGCGCGCCGCACCACACGCTCTCCTCTGTGGCGATGACCGGCGGCGGAAGCTTTCCGCGCCCGGGCGAGATATCGCTCGCGCACAACGGCGTGCTGTTTCTCGACGAGCTGCCGGAGTTTGCGCGCGACGTGCTGGAGGCGCTGCGCGCGCCGATCGAGGACGGCGAGGTGACGATCACGCGCGCCGCCGGCTCGGTCACGCTGCCGAGCCGCTTCATGCTCGTCGGCGCGATGAACCCCTGCCGCTGCGGCTGGTACGGCCACCCCTCCGGGCGCTGCACCTGCACGGAGGCGCAGGTGAAAAAATATGTGGAGAAGATCAGCGGCCCGATGCTCGACCGCATGGATATCCACGTCAACGTCCCCAGTGTGGAATACGAGGCGATGCGCCGCCGCGAGCCGGCGGAGTCCTCGGAGGCCGTGCGCGCGCGGGTGAACGCGGCGCGCGAGATACAAAAGAAGCGCTTCGCGGGCACAAACGTTCTGTGCAACGCGCAGATGGAGCCGGCGATGGTCGGCGAATTCTGCCGGCTGGACGCGGCGGGGGAAAAGCTTTTGAAAAACGCGTTCGAGCGCCTCGGCCTCACGGCGCGCAGCCACGACCGGCTGCTGCGGGTCGCGCGCTCGATCGCGGACCTCGAGGGCGCGGCGGACATCGGCGCGGCGCATATCGCCGAGGCGGTGCAATACCGCAACACGGACATTCTCCGGGGGAACTGAGGACCGGGACGGTTTTCGCCCGCGCTTTGGCCCAACCCAAAAAAGCAGGAAGGAAGATAACGACAACCATGGAAATGATACTCTGCAAGCTGGGCGAGGTGGTGCTCAAGGGCCTCAACCGCCGCAGCTTTGAGGACAAGCTGATCTCGAACCTGCGCCGCCGCGTATCGAAGTGCGGCAGCTTCCGCGTCTATTCCAAGCAGTCCACGATCTACGTCGAGCCGGTAAACGACGACTGCGACCTCGACGCGGCGTTCGCCGCGTGCCGGCAGGTGTTCGGCGTGATCACCGTGTCGCGCGCGCTGCCCTGCGAGAAGGACGTGCAGGCGATCATCGGCACGGCGAAAACCTATCTGCACGAGGAACTGTCCGCGGCGCGCTCCTTCAAGGTGGAGAGCAGGCGCGCCGACAAGACCTTCCCGCTCACGTCGATCCAGCTCTCACAGCAAGTCGGCGGCGCGCTGCATCAGGCGTACCCCAACCTCGCCGTGGACGTGCACGAGCCGGAGCTGACCGTCTATCTCGAAATCCGCGACGACGCGGCGTTCGTCCACGGTCCCGCCGTTCCCGGCGCGGGCGGGCTGCCGCTGGGCATGGGCGGCACGGCGGTGACGCTGCTCTCCGGCGGCATTGACTCGCCCGTTTCGTCGTGGATGATGGCGAAGCGCGGCGTGGCGCTCGAGCCGGTGCACTTCTTCTCCCCGCCCTACACCTCGGAGGCGGCGAAGGAGAAGGTGATCGAGCTGGCGCGGCGGCTGACGCCGTGGTGCGGGCGGCTGCGCCTGCAGATCGTCCCGTTCACGGAGATTCAGGAGGAAATTCGCCGCAAGGCGCCGGAGGACTATTTCACCCTGCTGATGCGCCGCTTCATGATGCGCCTCGCGGAGCGCTGCGCGGAGGAGGCGCACGCGCGCGCGATCGTCACCGGCGAGTGTCTGGGCCAGGTGGCGAGCCAGACGATGGAGGCGCTGCGCTGCACGGAGGATGTGGTCTCCCTGCCCGTGCTGCGCCCGCTCATCGGCATGGACAAGGAGGAGATCGTCCGCCTTTCGCGCAAGATCGGCACGTTCGACACCTCGATCCTGCCCTATGAGGACTGCTGCACGGTCTTCACCCCGCGCCATCCCAAGACCAGGCCGCATCTCGACGAGGTGCGCGAGGCGGAGGCTGCGCTCGACGTCGAGGCGTTGTGCCTGCGGGCGTTGGAAAACCGCGAATTTATTCGCGTCAAATTGCAATAACCCACATTATTTCAAAACAGGAGGAAATTATCATGAAAAAAACAACGTTCATTCTGTCCTGCGTCATTCTCGGCATGGCGGTCGGCAACTTTGTGCTCTCGCTGCTCGCCGTGCTCAAAAAAGACTGATGGCGCACACCGCGGAGCTGATCGCCGTCGGCACCGAAATTCTGCTCGGCAATATCGCCAACACGGACGCGCAGCTGCTCTCGGAAAAGCTGGCGGAGCTGGGGATCGACGTGCTGTACCACACGGTCGTCGGGGACAACCCGAAGCGTCTGCGCGCGGCGCTGGAGCTGGCGCGCACGCGCGCGGACATCATTCTCACCACCGGCGGGCTCGGCCCGACCTACGACGATCTCACGAAGGAGACGATCTGCGAGACCTTCGGGCGCAAAAACGTCCGCCGCCCCGAGCTGGAGGACTGGCTGCGCGGCGTGTTCGCAAATCGTGGCCGCACAATGACCGAAAACAACCTCCGCCAGACGTATCTGCCGGAGGGCTGCACGGTCTTTCTCAATCAAAACGGCACCGCGCCCGGCTGCGCCTTCTGCGAGGGCGGGGTCCACGTCCTTATGCTGCCCGGCCCGCCGCACGAGTGCGCGCTGATGTTCGAGACCGGCGCGGCGCCCTATCTGCGCGCCCTGTCGCACGAGGTCATCGTCTCCCACACCCTGCGCATATACGGCAAAGGCGAAAGTGAGGTCGAGTCGATTCTGCATGACAGAATCGTTAAGATGACGAATCCCACCGTCGCGCCCTACGCGAAGCCGGACGAGTGTATGCTGCGCGTGACGGCGAAGGCGGAGAGCGCGGAGGCGGCGGAGGCGCTGCTCGCCCCCGTCGTGGACGAGGTGATGGACGCGGTGGGCGAATGGGTCTACGGCGTGGACGTGGACAATCTCGAATCCGTGTGCCTTGCGCTGCTGCGAGAGCGCGGCGCGACGCTGTCGGCGGCGGAGAGCTGCACCGGCGGCCTGATCGCCAAGCGGATCACGGACGTGCCCGGCGCGAGCGCGGCGTTTCTCGGCGGCGTGGTGAGCTACACCGACGGCGTCAAGGCGGAGGTGCTTCACGTTCCGCAAGCCCTGCTCGACGAGTTCGGCGCGGTGTCGGAGCCGGTGGCGCGCGCGATGGCGGAGGGCGTGCGCGCGGTGACGGGCTCGGACTACGCGCTCTCGGTCACGGGCCTCGCCGGACCGGACGGGGACGACCGCGGCAACCCCGTGGGACTGGTGTACATCGGCCTCGCGGGGCCGAACGGCACGACGGTGCGCGAGTGCCGCTTCGGCAGGCGCACGCGCGAGCACATCCGCCAGCAGGCGGCGAACACGGCGCTGGACCTGCTGCGCCGCGCGCTGCGGCAGGCAACCTGACAAAACGGAGAAAAACCGCAAAAGCCCTTGCATTTCCGTCTCTTATCCGATATGCTGAGAATGCCGCACAGGCGGTTCCTTTTCTTCGACTGTTAATCGAATTTTACCGCCCGCGGCTTTTCGGCGCACAGGCGCTTCCTTTCTATCTGGTCGCCTTGACTGATTTTAGCGCCCGCGCCGGCCTGTGTGATCCGGGCTGTGAAGGAATGAGCTTCTCTCGTTTTTTCACAGCCCGTTGATTTGCGCGCAAAGGAGGGATAATCGCGTGAAAAGCTACGATAGTGCCGCCCTGCTCCGGCTCTTTCGGATGGTCCCCCATCCGTTCGCCGTTCCCGCCGTCCGGTCGGTCCTCGACTGTCTGGACCGCGGCTTCGCCGTCGTGCGGGACGGGCGGCCCATTCCCGTGCCGGGCTATGTTTTCACCGCCTGCGCCGAGGTCTATGGGATCGACGGGACAAAGCTCAACCAGACGTTTCACAAATCCTTTCAGACCGTTGCGGAGCTGCCGCCGGAGGAGTACTACGCGCAGCAGATCGCGCACTATCTGACCACCTACGGCGCGGAGGCGCTCGGCGTCAGGATGCCTGCCTACATCCCCGCCGAGGCGCTCAAGGTCCCGGACGGCCCGATCCCTTTTGAAAAGCTGAACGTCATCCGCGCGGCGGACGAGGAGGACATTCGCGCCGCGATCGACGGCTATGCCCTGCGGACCGTCTCGCCGGGCGAGAAGCAGCTCGCGCTCTTTCAGCCGCTGCTGCCCTTCGTGCGCGTCGAGACGGAGCGCATCGCCTGCTTCGAGCTGCAATGCCGCAAGCACGCGCTCGACGGGACGGTGCCGGAGCATCCCGTCTCCCTGCTGCGCTATCTCGTCTATGAGACGACGGGCGAAACGCTGCTGATCAAAAGCGACGACCTCATCAGGAAGATCGCCGGCGCGGCGCACGACGCGGACAAGGTCCGCGCGGCGAGCGTCATTCTCTGCCACGCGGACCCCGTGCGGCTTTCGAGCATCTTTTTGCGCTACAAGCCCATCTTTCTCGCCTTCCGGACGTTCGACGACTGCAGGCCCGTCGTCAACCGGCTGCGCCGGCTGGCGGTCAGGCACCACAGGCCCCTTTCCTCGGAAACGCTGCAAAACGCGGTCAATCTCGCGCTCTCGGGGGATCGAAGGGCGTTCCTCCGTCTGGCGGAGGCCGCGAGCAACCGCGAGCTTGTCAAGCTCTGCAACGCCGTCTCGGTCAGGCAGCGCGCCGCGGAGCCGACGCCGGGGGTCTACGCCGTCCGCAACGGCAAGACCTGGGTGCGGGAGGACGCCGTCCGCGCCCGGTCGTCGCTCTCGGTGGAGGAATGCCTGACGCTCGCCTGGATGCGGGAGGAGCTGCTTCGGATGCTCGCCGGGCGTCTCTCGCGGCTCAAGGGCCGGGTGTTCCACATTCCCGCCTACGCGGACTACGCCGCGCCGCACACCGAGCGGCAGCTGGTCGGCGCCTTCCCCTACGGCACGCGGATCAAAACGCCGGAGAATACGGCGTTCACCGCCGGCATCCACTGGTTCAATCAGAAGGGGACGCGGGTGGACCTGGACCTGCATCTCAATTCCACGGGCGGGCATTTTGGATGGAACGGCGCCTATAAAAGCATCGACACCCCCATTATTTTCACGGGCGATATGACGGACGCGCCGGAGCCGGACGGCGCGGCGGAGGCGTACTATTTCGACCCGGCCAACGACGTCTTCACGCTCTCGGTGAATCGCTTCTCGGGACCGGAGGACACCGCGTTCCGCTTCTTTCTCACCCATGACGTTCCGAAGACCGGCACGGATTCCGAGGAGAAACAGCACTATACCTTTGATCCGAGCCGGGCGGTCTTCGCGCCGATCCCGCTGACGCTCGCGGGCGAGCGGGAGGCCAATCTGGGCGTCTTTCTGGACGGCGCGTTCGTCTTCTACGGCGGCAGGCTCGGCGACGCAAGAATTCCGACCGCGGAATACGGCCCGTTCCTGCGGGGCGTGGCGCATTTGCTGCGCAGCCGCCTGATGCTGCGCGAGCTGCTCGCCGCCGCAGGGGCGACGGTGGTGGACGATCCGGAGCACCTGCCCGACGGCGTCGCGGCGGAGGACGTCACGGACCTGACGCCAGAGGCGCTCACGCCGGAGACGCTGCTGCGTCTCATCGACGGCGAGGAAGACTGAAAAGAGTGGCTCTGTTATCAATTTAAGAATAACAAACAGGACAAATGATATGACCTTGTATGAGTTGCTTAAAAAAATATCGAATATTATCACTCCACAGAATGACGCATTTTTCAGATATGCTATATATACTTCTGATGATAATGGCGGTTTTTTACGGACAAGATACTGTTGGTGGCTAGACAGACCAGTCAAAGACAGAGAATTGGGAAACGGTTTTGAGACAGTATTAGTTACGGCAAAACAAGAAATCAGCGTAGACGATTTAGGGGTTGAAACAGATACGCTTGTAAAAATGCAGATTACATATTCAGAGAAAAAGGCAACTATTGAGGACGCAGATTGGGACACACAGCTTGACTATTGCTTTGTGTATCTATTTGATTTGACAAAAGATACATACACTGTGTCTTATGTTGAGAATCCTTGTCCATAATTATTCCAAACACCAATAAAATTCAACTATTCAGGGTGACAGAGCCAAAAGAATAAAAAGAACGGGAGCCGACCGATTTTACTCGATCTGCTCCCGTTTTCTTTTGTCTTATTCCTCGCCCTGACGGATTTTTTTGCTCCGGTCGTAGGCGACCACCACGCGGCGGTTCGGGTCGGTGCCGATGGAAAAGGTCGATACGTCCTTCGTGTACTGCAGCGCCGTGTGGATCACGTGCCGCTCGTAGGCGTTCATCGGCTCCAGCGTCATGTTCTTGCGGTACTTGACGACCTTCGCCGCCACCTTCTCCGCCAGGCGCTCCAGGCTCTGCTCGCGCTTTTCGCGGTAGTTCTCCGCGTCGATCTGCACGCGGGCGCGGTTCTTGTCGCCGCTGCGGTTCACGGCGTAGCTCGTGAGCTGCTGGATGGCGTCCAGCGTCTCGCCGCGGCGGCCGATCAGCGCGCCGAGCTTCTCGCCCTCCAGAATGACCTTGTAGCGGTTTTTCTCGACCTCGTAGACCTTGACCGCCGCCTCGCTCTCCATCTGGCGTAGCAGCCCGGTGAGAAATTCGCGGATTTTCTCGCTTTTCTCGTCGTGGACCTCCTCGCCCAGCTCGACCTTGGCGGCGGGCTTCGGCTCGCGCCGGGGCGTTTGCGCGCGCTCGGGCTTCTCCTTCTTCTCGGGCCTGTCCGCCTTCGCGGGCTTCTCGCCGCCCTTGTTCTGGAGCACCTCGGGCGCGAAATCCTTCGGCAGCTCCGGCTTGGGAGCGTTCTTTCTTGCCTCGGCGGCCCTGCGCTCCTTCTCCGCCTTCGCGGCGGCCTCCTCCGCCTCGCGCTCCTCCTTCGTCTTGCGCTGCTCGGGACGGAAGGTCACCTCGACCTTCTCCGCCGCGGGCTCGGGCTGTCCGTCGTCATAGCTGACGCGAACGGTCGCCGGCGTCGCGCCGATTCCGAGAAAGCCCGCCTTCGCGCGCTCGATGATCTCCACCGAGACCTCGTCGCGGTCCATTCCAAGCTGACGGAGCGCCTTTTCGATGGCCTCCTCCTCGGTCTTGCCCGATACGTCGATATATGTGTTCATGGTCAGAATAACTCCTTCGTTCTTATCCTCTTGCTTGCCTTACTCCCCGTAGTGTTCGGGGTCGTAGGAGCGCCCGCGCGCGTAGGGACGGTCGCCGATGCGGCCCGCCTCGCTGGTGGAGGTCCCCTTCTTTTCGGGCTTTTTGTCCTGCTTTTTCGCGGTCTGCGGCTTGCCGGACCTGCCGCGGTTCGCCGCCTGCTCCTGCAGCTGGCGCTGCTGCTCGCGCGCCGCCAGCATCTTCGCCACGCGCTCCTCGCGCTTTTTGCGCTCCTTCTCGGTCTCCTCCCGCTCCATGCGCTCGGAGAAGAACTTGTTGAGAATCACGTCCTGCACGATCTGGAACACGCTGTTGGCGATCCAGTACACGCCCAGCGCCGCCGGAAGCGTAAAGCCGATCCACAGCGACATGAGCGGCATCATCAGCATCATCGAGCGGGTCGAGCGCGCCGCCGCGTCATCCGACTTCTGTCCGTTCCCCGCCATGGAGACCTTCGACTGGAAGAAGCTCAGCGCGGCGGAGATGATCGGGATCAGCACCAGGCCGAACGAGGCCCAGCCGCCGGAGAAAACCGTTTTCCAGATCGTCTGCGGCACCACCGTCAGGTCAAGGCCGAGGAAGTTGTAGTCCACGCGCAGCACGCCGCCGATGTCGGAAAAGCTGGCAAAGTGGTCGTTGATAAACTTGGCGAGCTGGATCTCCTCATAGAATGAGGCGCGCCCGTTGGTCTGCTCCATCACATAGCCGAGGCCGGTCGCGATCCCGCGGACCTTTTCCACGGCCTCCGCCGAGAGAAGCATGAAGCGGCTGAGCGGCTGGCGAATGATGGAGTACAGCGCGATGATGATGGGGAACGGCAGCAGCGACCACAAACAGCCGCTCATGGGGTTGATGCCCTCCTGCGCGTACAGGAGCTGCAGCTCCTCGTTCATCTTCTGCTGGTTGTTCGCGTACTTCTCCTGAATTTCGCGCATCTTGGGCTGGAACTTGTTCATGCGCAGCATGCTCTTTTTGCTCTTGAGCTGGAAGGGCAGCAGCACCAGCTTGACGATCAGCGTGAACAGGATCAGCGCCATGCCGTAGGAGCCCGTCAGCTCGTAAAATATGCGCAGAAGCCACGCAAACGGGATGCAAATGTAGTAGCCGAGTGTTGAAAACATGTGGTTTTCCTCCAAAATTATTGGAAAACTGTCTGACGCGCGGATTTTTCGTCTTGTGTATGACGAGGGGAAAAACGACGACAGGCTAAAAATATGCCGTCAGGGAACCGGATCGTAGAGCTTGCCGCCCCGATAGAAGGGATGGCACCGCAGCAGACGCCGCAGCGCGAGTCGGCCGCCCCGGAGCGCGCCGTATTTCTCCACCGCCTCGAGCGCGTATTCCGAGCAGGTCGGAATAAAGCGGCAGCAGGGCGGGCGGAGCGGCGAAACGTACCGCCGGTAGAAGCGGATACAGCCGAGCAGGAGCCGTTTCATGTCGCATCCTCCAGCAGTTCCAACTCGGCGCAGCATCTGCGGAAGGCGCGCGAAAGCTCACGATACGCCGCGTTCGCGGCGCGCGTGCGCGCGACAAGCACGACGTCGAAGCCCTGCTTCATCTGCGGCTGCGACAGGCGATAAATTTCGCGCAGGCGGCGGCGCACGCGGTTGCGGACGACCGCCTTGCCCAGCTTGGTGCTCACCGTGACGCCGAGACGGTTTCTGCCCGCGCGGTTGGGGCGGGCGTAGACGACGAGAAACGGCGAAACGCCGGTCTTCCCTTTGTTGTAGACCCGGCGGAACTCATAGTTTTCCTTTAGCGTCGTCTGGCGTTTCATGCGTATGCTAGCCTCTAAGGGACGGCGCGTCGCGTCCGTCCCTCTCTATACGATCGGTTCTGTTGCTGCCGTCCGTCTCAGTGCGTCAGGCGGAGACGGCCCCTGGCACGGCGGCGGGAAAGGACCTTGCGGCCGTTCGCGGTGCTCATGCGCTTGCGGAAGCCATGCTCCTTGGAGCGCTGCAGCTTCTTGGGCTGATAGGTGCGTTTGGTTGCCATTCTGTCTTCCTCCTTTAAAAATGATGTCGCCGGCGGCATTGTCTCCCTGCCGCGGCTTATTGCCGCCGTTTGTAAGCGGACGGCGGCATTACTCGACGCGCGGAGTCTCCCCCGCCGCGCAGTAATCCCTCTATGCCCCAAAATGCGGAGCAAACGACATTATATCGGTTGACTCGTTTTCTGTCAACTACATTTTATAGGGTTTTTCTCACTTTGTCCGTCATTCCCCTTGTGTTTCCGCCGCGCGGACTCAATGCTTTATATTTAGAATATGTAGAAAACCGTTGCAATCCGTCCTCTCATCTGATATAATCAACAAGTTAAAGAAATACCAACGGAAGGTGGGTGCGCGGCATTGAATTCCATTGGCGACATCTGGGAGATCGTGCTGGACCGTCTGCGCGGGGAGCTTTCGGAAACGACCATCAACACCTGGTTCGACGAGGTCACCGGCGTCGATCTGAAGGAAAAGGATTTCGTGATCGTCTGTCCGAACGAGTTCAAGCGCGATATGATCGAGGGTCGCTTCGCGGAGCCCATCCGGGCGGCGCTGAAGGACATCTTTTCCGACGATTTCACGCTTCGCCTCGTTTCGGAAAAGGAAGCCGCGGACGACGGGAAAAAGCCGGTATCCCTCTTTGACAGCAAGGACTTTACCTTCGACACCTTCGTCGTGGGAGAGAGCAACAAGCTGGCGCACGCCGCGGCGCGCGCGGTGGCGGACGGGGCAAGCGCGCACTACAATCCCCTTTTTATCTACGGCGACTCAGGCCTCGGCAAGACGCATTTGATCTACGCCATCGCCCACCAGTTCCGCAAGCGCCTGCCCTCGGCCAAGATCGTATACATCAAGGGCGACGATTTTCTCAATGACTTCATCAGCCTCGTGCGCGCCAACCGCGGCGACGAATTTCGCGCCAAATATCGCGACGCCGACCTCCTTCTCGTAGACGACGTGCAGTTCGTCGCCGGCAAGGAGCAGTCGCAAAACGAATTTTTCCACACCTTCAACACGCTCTATGAGGCGGGCCACCAGATCGTGCTGACCTCGGATCGCCTGCCCTCGGAGATGACGCTGCTGGACAACCGGCTCCGCACCCGCTTTGAGCAGGGCCTGACCGTGGACGTGCAGGCGCCGGACTACGAGACGCGCGTCGCCATCATTAAAAATAAGGCGACGCAGCGCGGCTTTGTCATCGACGACAAAAGCGCGGACTACATTGCGCGCAACGTCACAGCGAACGTGCGGCAGATTGAGGGCGTCATCAACATGATCAACGCCCACCGCGAGCTCAAGCAGAAAAATATGAGCGACGAGGAGATCGAGAGGATCGTCCGGGAGGCCGTTCACAAGAACAACGAGGCGATCCCCACGCCGGACGCGATCATTTCGGAGGTCGCGCGCTTCCACGGCTTCGACGAGGCGATCCTCCGCGGCAGGGGCAGAAGCCGTCAGGTCGTCAACGCGCGCAACATCGCCATGTATCTGATCCGCAACATCACGGGCCTCTCCACCATCGAGATCGGCAAGATCTTCGACCGCGACCACTCCACCGCCGTGCACTCCCTCGATCAGGTCGAGGAACGGCTCCAGACGGACCCCTCCTATTCGCAGACCATCAAGGACATCACGCTGAACATCAACAGCAAACGGTAAAACGCCGCATTTTGCCCGCCTCAGACAGCGTTTTTCTCCGGCAAAAAAAGCAAAAGTTTTCCACACAATTCACAGTTGTTTCACGTGAAACCCCGTGGATATTTTATTTCCCGCGCAAATATGCGGATAACCCCCCGATTTATTCACAGCCTCCCGCGGCGCGTTTTCCTCTTGCTTTCGCCGTTTCCCTACGTTTTCCACGTTTTCCCGTCCTCTTCTTCTTCTGCTTAAAAAGTATTCTCATCTTTTCTCTCAGAAAGGAAATAACGCCATGAAATTCTCCTGCGAAAAAGTCGTTCTGCAAAACGCCATCAACACCGCGTCCCGCGCCGTTGCGAGCAAGAGCTCCATCCCGGCGCTGGAGGGGCTGCTGCTGGTCTGCGCGAACGGGACGCTGACCGTTACGGCGTTCAACATGAATTTGAGCATCCGCACGTCCTTCGCCTGCGACGTCGAGGAGGAGGGACAGCTCGTGCTCAACGCAAGGCTGCTCGGCGACATCGTACGCCGTATGCCGGAGGATACCGTGGCGTTCCGCTCAGACGAAAAGCTGGCGGTCAAAATGAATTGCGGCGACGCGGATTACGATATCACGGGCCTGCCCGCGGCGGATTTTCCGGAGCTGCCGGAGGTGGAGGAAAAGAACACCGTCTCCATTCCGGAAAAGACCCTCAAGAGCATGATCCAGCAGACGATCTTCGCCGTTTCGACCAACGAGGCGCGCCCGGTCCACATGGGCTCCCTCTTCGAGGTGGGCGCGGAGGAGCTGACCGTCGTCTCGGTGGACGGCTTCCGCCTCGCCATGCGGCGCGAAAAGCTGGAAAAGGCAGGAGACGGCGTATTTTCCTTCGTTGCCCCGGGTACGGCGCTGAGCGAGGTGGAAAAGGTCTGCGAGGACGTGGAGGAGCCCGTCCGCATCACGCTGGGCGACCGCCATATTCTGTTTGAGGTGGGCGAGACGGAGCTGATCTGCCGCCGGCTCGAAGGTGAGTTTCTGGACTACAAAAACGCCATTCCGCGCAAGAATCCCATCCGTCTTCTGGTGGACACCAAGATGATGATGGCGAGTCTGGAGCGCGTGAGCGTCGTGATCAGCGAAAAGCTCAAAAGTCCCGTGCGCTGCCTCTTCTCACAGGATAAGGTGACCTTTTCCGCGCGCACGGCGAGCGGCGAAGCGAAGGACGTGTGCAAGCTGCAGGGCAACGGAAAGGAGCTGGAGATCGGCTTCAACAACCGCTATCTGACGGAGGCGCTGCGCTACGCTCCGGCGGACACGGTGCGGCTCGAACTCAACAGCGGCATCTCCCCCGCCATCATCGTACCCGTCGAGGACGGGAACGACAGCTTTCTCTATATGGTGCTGCCCGTTCGGCTGAAGGCGTAAAAATATGGATATCATTACCATTACAACGGAATTTATCAAATTGCAGGACCTGCTGAAGCTCGCCTCTCTCGTCTCCACGGGAGGAGAGGCAAAGCTCGCCGTGCAGGAGGGAGAGGTCACGGTCAACGGCGAGGTGTGCACGCAGCGCGGACGAAAGCTCCGTCCCGGCGACGAGGTCAGCTACGGCGGACACAAAATCACGGTGAAATATGCGGATCAATAGGCTGACGCTGCGGAACTTTCGCAACTATCGGGAACAGAGCGTGGAGTTTTCGCCGGAGAACAACGTCATCGTGGGCGAGAACGCGCAGGGCAAGACCAATCTGCTTGAGGCGGTGAGCCTGCTCTCCTGCGGACGCTCCGCGCGGACACGCACGGACCGCGAGCTGATCCGCTTCGGTGAAGCGGAGGCAAAAATTCGGGGAGACATCTTTTCACGCGAACGCGATTTTCGTGTGGAAATGAGTTTTTTCGCGGGCAAACGAAAAAAAACGGAGATCAATCAAGTGCCCGTAAAGCGCGCAAGCGAACTTTCCGGCGTGCTGGGCACCGTCTTTTTCTGCCCCGAGGACCTGTTTTTGATCCGTGAGGGCGCGGCGGCGCGGCGGCGCTTCATGGACCAGTCGCTTTGCCAGCTTCGCCCCCGCTACGCCGCGGCGCTGGCGGAATACAACCGCCTGTACGACCACAAGACCCGCATTCTCAGAGACGCGGACGAGCATCCGGACCTGTTGGACACGCTGCCGGAGTTCAACGCGCGCATGGCGGCCGCCGGCGCGGTGCTGATCCACTACCGCGCGCGCTTCTGCGCCCGGCTCGCCGAATACGCCGCCGCCGCGCACAGCGAATGCTCCGGTGGAAGGGAAACGCTCGTCCTCCGCTATGAGACGGTCAAGACGGTCGAGGACCCCTTCGCGGAGCAGAATGTGCTGATCGAGGCGCTCGCGGAGCATCAGAGAAGCCACGCGTCCGCGGAGCGCGCCGCAAGGCTTTGCCTCTCCGGACCGCACAAGGACGACGTCGCCGTGGAGATCGGCGGCGAAAACGCGCGGCAGTTTTCCTCGCAGGGACAGACGCGCACGGCGGCGCTCGCCTTCAAGCTGGCGGAGCGGGAAATCTACCGCGAGATCACGGGACAGACGCCCGTGCTGCTGCTGGACGACGTGCTCTCCGAGCTGGACCCGAAGCGGCAGGAGTTCGTGCTCAACCGCATCTCCGGCGGACAGGTGCTCATCACCTGCTGCGAGGAGGACCGTCTGGGCACGCTGACGGCGGGCCGGGTCCTGCGCGTGGAGAACGGGGAGGTGCGCTGAAGGATGTATCTGCACATCGGCAACGACCAGCTGCTGCCCGAGCGGCGCATCCTCGGCATCTTCGACCTGGAGATCACATCCCAGTCGCGCGTCACATCGGAGTTTTTGAAGCGAGCCGAACAGGAGGGCGTCGTGGTCGACGCCTGCGAGGACATTCCCAAGAGCTTTCTGGTCTGCGATCATCCGTATCACAGACAGATCGTATATCTATCGCAGCTCAACAGCCGCACGCTGCAGGGCAGGGCTGAGGAACAGGAGAAAACAGTATGAGTGAAAATATGGAACAGAACATGGTGACCGCCGTCGAGCAGGAGTACAACGCCTCGGAAATCCAGGTCCTGGAGGGTCTGGAGGCGGTGCGCAAGCGCCCCGGCATGTATATCGGCTCCACCTCGTCGAGCGGATTGCACCATCTGGTGTACGAGATCGTCGACAACTCCATCGACGAGGCGCTGGCGGGCTACTGCACCGAGATCAGCGTTTCGATCAATCCGGACGGCACGATCACCGTCGTGGACAACGGGCGCGGCATCCCCGTGGACGTGCAGGCGCAGACCGGGCGTCCCGCGCTGGAGGTCGTCTTTACCGTGCTGCACGCGGGCGGCAAGTTCGGCGGCGGGGGCTACAAGGTCTCCGGCGGCCTGCACGGCGTCGGCGCCAGCGTGGTCAACGCGCTGTCCGAATGGCTGATCGCGCAGGTGCACAAGGACGGAAAAATCTATGAGATGCGATTTTCCCGCGGCAGCATCACGCAGGAGATGAAGGTCGTCGGCGAGACGGACCGGACAGGCACGACCGTCACCTTCAAGCCCGATCCCGAGATGTTCGACGACACGACCTACTCCTATGACACGCTCCACGACCGGATGCGCCAGGAGGCGTTTCTGAACGCGGGGCTGAGGATACGCATCGCGGACCGGCGCGAGGGGCAGGAGCAGGAGGATGAGATGTGCTACGAGGGCGGCATCCGCGAGTATGTCGCCTGGCTCAACAAGTCCAGGGACGCGCTGCACGACAAGATCATCTATATGAGCGGTCTCAAGGGAGACAGCTTTGCCGAGATTGCTTTGCAGTACAACGACGGGTATCAGGAGAACATCATCTCCTTTGCCAACGACGTCCACACGCCGGAGGGCGGCATGCACGAGACCGGCTTCAAGGCGGCGCTCACGCGCGTGCTGAACAACTACGGCGTCAAAACCGGCATCATCAAGGGCGACGACAAGGTCTCCGGCGAGGATTGCCGCGAGGGCCTGACCGCCGTGATCTCCGTCAAGCTCGCGGACGCGCAGTTCGAGGGCCAGACCAAGCAGAAGCTCGGCAACAGCGAGATGCGCACGCTGGTCGACAACGTGGTCTCCGACAGGCTGGACCAGTTTCTGGAGGAAAATCCCGCCATCGCCCGCACGATCCTCGACAAGGCGATGATGGCGAACCGCGCGCGCGAGGCCGCCAGAAAGGCGCGCGAGTCCATCCGCCGCAAGAGCGCGCTCGGCGGCGCGGCAATGCCGGACAAGCTGCGCGACTGCAACGAGAACAACCCGGAGCTGACCGAGATCTACATCGTCGAGGGCGACAGCGCGGGCGGCTCCGCGACGAACGGACGCGACTCCCGCTTCCAGGCGATCCTGCCGCTGTGGGGCAAGATGCTCAACGTCGAGAAGGTGCGCGCCGACAAAATCTACGGCAACGACAAGCTCCAGCCCGTCATCGTCGCGCTCGGCGCGGGACTGGGCGAGGATTTCGACGTCAACAAGCTCCGCTATCACAAGGTCATCATCATGGCGGATGCCGACGTGGACGGCAGCCACATCCGTACGCTGCTGCTGACCTTCTTCTTCCGCTACATGCAGCCGCTTGTCCGCGAGGGCTACGTCTACGCGGCGGTGCCCCCGCTCTATAAGCTGACCCGCGGCAAAACGACCCGCGTGGCGTTCTCCGACGAGGAGCGCGACGCCGTCAGCGCGGAGCTGCGCGGCGACAACCCCAACGCGAAGGTGGATATTTCCCGCTTCAAGGGCCTGGGCGAGATGGACCCGCACGAGCTCTGGGAGACGACGATGGACCCCGAGAAGCGCACGCTCAAGCGAATCACGCTGGAGGACGCGCAGCGCGCCGACGAGACCTTCTCCGTTTTGATGGGCGAGAAGGTCGAGCCGCGCAAGGAATTCATCGAGAAAAAGGCGAAATACGCCGTCAATCTGGACTTTTAAGAAAGGAGGTATCCCTCTATGGCACATAAAAACGTGGACTACGATCCCGAATCCCTGCGCTATCCCGAACAGAAGATCGTCACGAGCGAGCTCGTCAAGGAGATGGAGACCTCCTACATCGAGTACGCGATGTCGGTCATCGTCGGCCGCGCCCTGCCCGACGTGCGCGACGGCCTCAAGCCGGTGCATCGCCGCATCCTCTACGCCATGTATGAGGACGGTCTGACCCAGGACAAGCCCTTCCGCAAGTGCGCCACCGCCGTCGGCGACGTGCTGGGCCGCTATCACCCGCACGGCGACGCCTCGGTCTACGACGCGCTCGTGCGTCTCGCGCAGGACTTTTCCATGCGCTATCCGCTCATCGACGGACACGGCAACTTCGGCTCCGTCGACGGCGATCCCCCCGCCGCCTACCGCTACACCGAGGCGCGCATGGCGAAGATGGCGAACGAGATGCTGCGCGACATCGAGAAGGAGACGGTCGACTGGGACCCCAACTTCGACGAGACGCGCAAGGAGCCGCGCGTGCTGCCCTCCCGCTTCCCCAACCTGCTGGTCAACGGCTCGAGCGGCATCGCGGTCGGCATGGCGACCAACATTCCGCCCCACAACCTCACCGAGGTCATCAACGCCTGCATCTGCGTGCTCGACAATCCGGAGGCGACGCTCTACGACCTCATGCAGCACGTCACGGGGCCGGACTTCCCCACGAAGGGCATCATCATGGGCCGCAGCGGCATCCGCGCCGCCTATGCCACGGGCCGCGGCAAGATCATTCTGCGTGCCAGAACGGAATTTGAAGAGCTTCCGCAGGGCAGAACGCGCATCGTCGTGACGGAGCTGCCCTATCAGGTCAACAAGCGCATGCTTATCAAGAGCATGGCGGATCAGGTCAACGACAAGCGGCTCGAGGGTATCAGCGACATCGTGGACCAGAGCGACCGCAGCGGCATGCGCATCGTCATCGACGTCAAGCGCGACGCGAACCCGCAGGTGGTTTTGAACCGCCTGTTCGCGCAGACGCAGATGCAGACGAGCTTCGCCATCAACATGCTCGCCCTCGTCGACGATCAGAAGCAGCCGAAGATCTTGTCCCTGCGCCACATCCTCGACGAGTATCTGGCGTTTCAGGAGGACCTGATCCTCCGCCGCACGCGCTACGAGCTCCGCAAGGCGCAGGAGCGCGCGCACATTCTGGAGGGTTTGCTGATCGCGCAGGACCACATCGACGAGGTCATCAAGACCATCCGCGAGAGCTACGACAACGCCAGGGAAAACCTGATGGAGAAATTCTCCCTCAGTGAAGCGCAGGCGCAGGCGATCTGCGACATGAGACTCATCGCGCTGCAGGGGCTCAACCGCGAGAAGCTGCAAAACGAGTATGACGAGCTGGAGAAGAAGATCGCGTACTACAACGAGCTTTTATCCTCCGAGACCATGCTCAAGCAGGTGTTGAAGGACGAGCTGACCGAGATCCGCGACAAATACGGCGACGAGCGCAAAACCGAAATCCAGGAGGTCGAGGACGAGATCGACATCGAGGACCTGATCGAGGAGGAGCAGTGCGTCTACACGCTGACGCACAACGGCTACATCAAGCGCACCCCCGCCGACGAGTACAACGCGCAGAGGCGCGGCGGCAAGGGCGTGCGCGGCATGACGACGCGCGACGAGGACTATGTCGAGGCGGTGTTCACCGCGAGCACCCACGACTTTATCCTTTTCTTCACGAACAAGGGGCGCGTGCACCGCAAGAAGGGCTACCTCATCCCCGAGGCGGGCCGCGCCGCGAAGGGTACGAGCATCGTCAACGTCCTCCCGCTCGAGGAGGACGAGCACGTCACCGCCGGCATCTCGGTCAAGACGCTGGACGTGGACGACCAGTACCTCTTCTTCGTGACGAAGAACGGCACGGTCAAGCGCATCGAGCTGCGCTCCGTCAACACCCGCATGAAGGCGGGCATCCGTGCGCTGACGCTGGAGCAGGGCGACGAGCTGATCGAGGTGCGCCTGACCGACGGGCATCAGAACATCATCATCGCCACGCACGACGGCATGAGCATCTGTTTCGACGAGAACGACGTGCGCGTCATGGGACGCGACGCGGTCGGCGTGCGCGGCATCCGCCTGCGCGACGAGGACTATGTCGTGGGCGCGGCGCGGGCGCACGAGGGCAAGACCCTGCTCGCCATCACGGAGAACGGCTACGGCAAGCGCACGCCGGTGGAGGAGTACCTCCGCGGCGACGAGCCGCAGAGCCGCGGCGGCAAGGGTCTCAAGGGCTACCAGATCACGGACAAGACCGGCGCGCTGGTGGCGGTCAAGGTCGTCGACGGCGACGAGGACGTGCTGCTGGTCAGCGACGACGGCACGATCATCCGCACGGCGGTGAGCAATATCAACGTCTACAGCCGCACGGCACAGGGCGTGCGCGTGATGCGTCTCGCCGAGGGCGTGAAGGTGATCTCCATCGCCCGCGCCGAGAAGGAGGAGAGCGACGCGCCCGCCGGGACCGCGGAGGCACCGGAGACGCCCGCGGAGGAATAAAGGAAGCGAAGGAATATGAACGACGAGCTGACAAGGGTCGACATCGAGAAGATGAAGGCGGAGCTGGAGGACCGGCGGCAAAACATCCGGCCGAAGCTGATCGAGGACGTGCAGACGGCGCGCGCGCACGGCGACCTGAGCGAGAACTACGAGTATAAGGTCGCCAAGCAGGAGCAGCGCCGGAACGACAGCCGGATGCGCTATCTCGAAAGGATGATCGCCACGGCGAAGATCATCGACGTGGAGGATACGGGCGACGCGGTGGGTTTGTTCAGCACCGTGACGATGTTCAACGAGGCGCTCGGGAAGGAGCAGACCATCCGCATCGTCACCACGCTGCGGCAGGATGTGCTCCGCGGCCTCATCAGCAAGGAATCCCCCGTGGCGAAGGCGCTGATGGGGCACCGCGCGGGCGAACGTGTGGAGATCGAGGTCAGCCCGGAAACGAAGTATTTTGTCGAGATTCGGAGCGTCGAGCCTGGCAAGGACGACGCGAGTCTGGAGATCAGCAGCTTTTGAGGGAGGAGAACGCATGAGCAACTCTTTTTCCGGCGTTGTGCGGATTTTGTTGGTTGTGATCGTGATCCTTGTCTCGCTTGCGAAGAAGGCGGGAAAGAAGACCGACGCGGAGAAAAAGAAAGCCGCCGAACGGCTTGCGGAGGCGGCGCCCCCGCTCACGCCCGGCAATCAGACGCGCCGCGGCGCGCGCCGCGCGCAGGCCGCGCAGACGGAGCTCTGGCGCGCGGCGAAGCGTCAGCAGGACGACGCGGCGCAGGTGCATTCCATACATATGGACAGCTGCGAGAGCCGGCTGGAGAGCCTGCGCGTGCTCTACGACGCCGGCATCCTAGACCGCGAGGAGTACGCCGAACGCGTCGCGCGCGTGAAGCAGCGGCACGCGCAGGGCGGCGCGTACTGACGCCGGCCGCCCCCGGCGGGAGCCTTTTGTGCTCCGCGCGGGCAGGCGGCACAAAAAAGGGAAGCGCTGATTAAATCAACGTGCGCGGGGATTTATTCAGCGCTTCCCTAAATTAAACGCAAAAAGCCCTGCCTCTCGGCAGGACTTTTTGCTGTGTGTGTATTTTAGGAGGGAGAAAATCACATCGGGGTGGGTTCCCCTTTGCAAGTATAAGATACCAAGGAATTATGGCGGAATCTTGAAGTGCCTGTAAACAAATTATGAACGGTGCGATTTATTTGAATTTCCGGCTCTCCGCCACGGCAAGCTCGTCACAGCGGTTGTTGTATTCGTTCTCCGCGTGGCCCTTGACCCAGTGGTAGCGGACCTCGTGCCGCGCGATAAGCGGCAGCAGAAGCTCCCACAGATCGACGTTGAGCGCGGGCTTTTTGTCGCTTTTGATCCAGCCCTTTTTCTGCCAGCCGTAGACCCAGCCCTTCGAGAGCGCGTCGATGACGTACTTCGAGTCCGAGTACAGCTCGACCGTACACGGCTCCTTGAGCTGCCGCAGCCCCTCGATCACGCCGGTGAGCTCCATGCGGTTGTTGGTGGTCTCCGCCTCGCCGCCGGAGAGCTCCTTCTCATGCGCGCCGTACCGAAGGATGGCGCCCCAGCCCCCCGGCCCGGGATTGCCGCTGCAAGCGCCGTCGGTATAAAGCTCCACGGTTTTCATATTGCCTCCGATCGACGGCGCTTGCCGTCATCACTTTTTATCCTTATTATAATAATCCGTCCCGTCCTCGAGGACGATCGGCAGGCCGTTGTGGTAGACCGGCAGGGTCTGGAACTTGAAGCGGCTGGCGCAGTGCTTCGCGTCGATCTGCTTTTGAATCTCCGGGTCGCAGACGCCACGGCGGACGTACTCGTTCACCGCGTGATAGGTGAAGCCGAGGTTGTCCTCGTCCGTCAGACCCGTCAGCCCGTCGGAGGGCGGCTTGACGAGGAAGCGCTCCGGCAGGCCGAGCTCCGCGCCGAGGGCGATGACCTCCTCGGTCGTATACATGCCGATGGGCGAGAACGCGCCCGCGCTGTCGCCGTAGATCGTGCAGTAGCCCACCCAGTCCTCGGAGAGGTTGGAGGTGTTGATGACAATGCCGCTTTCGACCGTCTGCGCCACGGCGTAAAGCGTCGTCATGCGGATGCGGGAGGGCAGGTTGACCGTCGTCTGCCGCGAGGGCGACAGTCCGAGGCGCTCCATTTCGTCCAGCACGCCGCGCACCGCCGCGTGGATGTTGACCGTGTAGCTGCGGATGCCCAGGTGCTCCACCAGCCCGTTCGAATAGTCGATGTCCGGCTGCACGCCGTCCGGCATCAGCACGCCGACGACGTTCTCCCTCCCGTACGCCTCGCAGCAAAGCGCCGCGATCACGCTCGAGTCCTTGCCGCCGGAGACGCCGACGACCGCGGTCCTGCCGTGGCAGTTTTGCATCTGCGCGCGCATCCAGTCGAGAAGTCCGGGCAGCTGTTCCTTCGCGTTGAATTCGTTCATGGCGATCGCCTCCTTTGCCGGTATTCTACCGCAGGCGCGCTCAAATGGCAATCCTCGGTTTATACGAATCTCAAAGCATACGGAAAGCGGCGATTGATACTGAAATTTATTAAAACGATTGAAAATCGTTTTATAGCCGCGCAGCGGCGTTAAATTTCGCATGAGACGTGTTTTGCGCCTTTGGCGCAAAACCAGCGTGCGCAGCACGCGCCTTTCAAATTAAATCTTTTAATTTGAAAGTAGTATGACATCCTTATGGACGCGCGCCGCCGCTCCTAGCCCATCAGCGCGCACAGCTCGCGGTACGACAGCGGCTGGAGCGCCAGATTGATGCCGTAGCCCACCACGCGCGCGAGCTCGCGGATCTGCGCGTCGATGTCCCGCGGCGTGACCATGACGCCCCTGCCCCGCCCGCGCAGCGCGGAGGGGTCCGGCAGCTCCGCGCCCGCCTCCTCCAGAATGTCGAGCGCCAGCGTGCCCGCGTCCACCACCGTCGGCACGCCCACGGCGATCACCGGGATGCCCAGCGACGCGCGGTTGAGCGCCCTGCGCCGGTTGCCGACGCCCGAGCCGGGCACGATGCCCGTGTCCGAGAGCTGCACGGTCGTGCACACGCGCGCAAGCGAACGCGAGGCGAGCGCGTCCACCGCGATGAGCACGTCGGGGTGCACCGTGCGCACCGCGCCGCGGATCGTTTCGACCGCTTCCATGCCCGTGCGCCCCAGCACGCCCGGCACCAGCACGCTGACCGCCGTCAGGCCCGCGAACGCGCTCTCGCGCATCAGGTGGCGCGTCACCAGCACGTGCTCCGCCGTCTGCGGCCCGACGGCGTCCGGCGTCATCGCGGCGTTGCCGAGTCCGGCGACCAGCGCGGTCTTCACCTCGCCCTCGCCGATGAGCGCGCGCAGCTCCGTGCCGACTGCCGTCGCGGCGCGCTCAAAGGCGTCGTCCGCGTGCTCCCAGTACGGCCGCAGGTCGAGCGTGACGTAGGTACCCATCGGCTTTCCCAGCGCCCGCGCCGCGGCGCGCTCCGTTACCTCGACCACGGTCACGCCGTAGCCGAAGGTTTCATGCTCCCGCGCGCTCGCGCCGGAAACCTTTTCCGCCTGCGCGCGCCGGAGCTCGTGCGCCTCCAGCGCCAGATCGGTTCGTCGTTCCAGCATTTTTTTCGCCCTTTCTCCACAAAATCTGGTATAACAGATTTAGTTTTGCCGCCAAGTCTTGTTTCATACAAAAAAAGTGGGAAAAAAGCGAAAAAAATGCTTGCATTTCGGAAAGAACTTTGCTAAAATACCAATCTGCACGGTGGGGAACCATCGTAGAAAGAATCGGAGGAGGTGTTTGGTTTGCCGAATATCAAGTCTGCCAAGAAGCGTGTTCTCATTTCCGAGAGCCGCAACGCCCGCAACAAGGCGGAGCGCAGCGCGCTGAAGACCACGCTCAAGAAGTTTGACGCTGCTGTCGCGGAGGGCAATCGCACCGAGGCCGAGGGCGCTTACAAGGTTGCGGTCAAGACCGTGGACAAGGCTGTGGCGAAGGGCATTCTGCACAAGAACAACGCCGCGCACAAGAAGAGCGCGCTGACGCTGAAGCTCAACGGCCTGAACTGATTGGCAAATCAAAAAGGGACGTCTCTCGGGACGTCCCTTTTTTCCAATGATGCGTAAGGAGAAAGAACCATGGAACACAGCAAGAAAAATTTTGACGCCATCGTCAACCTCTGCAAGAGCCGCGGCTTTATCTACCCCGGCAGCGAGATCTACGGCGGACTCGCCAACTCCTGGGACTACGGCCCGCTGGGCGTGGAGTTCAAGAACAACGTGAAGAAGGCGTGGCTCAAGAAGTTCGTGCAGGAGTGCCCCTACAACGTCGGACTCGACGCGGCGATCATCATGAACCCGCAGACCTGGGTCACGACGGGCCACGTCGCGAGCTTCTCCGACCCCCTGCTCGACTGCAAGGCGTGCAAGGCGCGCCACCGCGCGGACAAGCTCATCGGCGAGGAGTTTCCCGACGTCAACACCGACGCCATGACCTTCGACGAGATGGACGCGTTCATCGCCTCGCACGAAAACGTCGTCTGCCCGATGTGCGGCAAGCACGACTTCACGCCCATCCGCAAGTTCAACCTCATGTTCAAGACCGCCATCGGCGTGACGGAGGATTCGTCCAGCACCGTGTACCTGCGCCCCGAGACCGCGCAGGGCATCTTCGTCAACTTCGCGAACATCGCGCGCACCACGAGGAAAAAGCTGCCCTTCGGCGTCTGCCAGATCGGCAAGGCGTTCCGCAACGAGATCACGCCCGGCAACTTCACCTTCCGCACGCGCGAGTTCGAGCAGATGGAGTGCGAGTTCTTCTGCAAGCCCGGCACCGACCTCGAGTGGTTCGCCTACTGGAAGAACTACTGCACCGACTGGCTCACGAGTCTCGGCATCGACAAGAGCCATCTGCGCCTGCGCGACCACGAGAAGGCGGAGCTCGCCTTCTACTCCCGCGCGACCACCGACATCGAGTACGCCTTCCCGTTCACCGACTGGGGCGAGCTGTGGGGCATCGCGGACCGCACGGACTACGACCTCGGCCGCCATCAGGAGGCGAGCGGCAAGGACCTGACCTACTTCGACGACGAGACGAAGGAGCACGTCATCCCCTATGTCATTGAGCCGTCGCTCGGCTGCGACCGCGTGGCGCTGGCGTTCCTCTGCGACGCTTACGACGAGGAGGTCGTCGGCCAGGACAAGAACGGCAAGGACGACGTCCGCACCGTGCTGCGCCTGCACCCCTACCTCGCGCCCTACAAGGCGGCGATCCTGCCGCTGAGCAAGAAGGAAAAGCTCGCCAAGCCCGCGATGGAGCTCTATCGGGAGCTTTCCAGGGACTTCATGGTGGACTACGACGAGACCGGCTCCATCGGCAAGCGCTATCGCCGCGAGGACGAGATCGGCACGCCGTTCTGCGTCACCTTCGACTTTGAAACCGTCGGCGACGAGAACATCCCCGCCGACAACTGCGTCACGATCCGCGAGCGCGACACGATGCAGCAGGTGCGCATCCCCATCGCGGAGGTCAAGCAGTACCTCGCCGAGCGCGTGGGCTTCTGATTATCAAACAAATCAAAAAAAGCAGCCGCAAGGCTGCTTTTTTCTTATTCGATCCCCTTTGTCTCGCGGCGGTACTCCGCGCAGCGGTAGCGGAGGTAAAGCGCCTCCGCCTCCGGGGAGAGCGTGTCGGTCAGCACGCCGTTTTCCAGATAGAAGCCCTGCTCGTGAACGAGCGGCGTATAGGCGCGCAGCTCGCGGGCGAGCGCCATGAAGGGCGGCCCGTCCCAGGCGCACAGGTCGAAGAGCGCCGGCATCAGGAAGCAGGGCGAAAAGTCGCCCGCCGTGCCGGTGAAGTCGTTGCCGAGGACGCGTTTCGCCGCGGAATTCGCCCAGATCAGGTAGGGCGTCGCGTAATAGTTGTAGAAGCCCTCCTTCGTGCTGGGGTCCAGCACGATGCCCAGCTCCGTGTAGACGCTGTTGTTGTTGCCGAGCCAGGGCTTGTGGTCGCCGTAGATCACCAGCACCACAGGGATGTCGCGCGCCTCCAGCTCGTTGGTGAAGCGGCGCAGCTCGGAGATCGTGTCCGCGATGCCGGTGAGGTAGTGGTCGAGGATGCCGCGGCTCTCCGCCGACCAGCGCGCGCCCTCCGGGTCGACGATCGCGTGCTCCGCGCTCGTGGCGTCGTAGGGGCCGTGGTTCTGGTAGGACATCGCGAAGTCGAACAGCGGCGGGCTCTCCGCCGTACGCGCGTCGAGGTCGCGCAGCAGGTAGTCGAACAGCTGCCGGTCGGAGTGCCAGGGCGCGGCTTTGACGTTGACGTACTGGCTGAAGCCGTTTTCGGTGAACACGCTCTCGTCAAAGCCGAGGTAGGCGTTGACGTTCTGGCGGTTGTAGAACCAGGCGTAACCGGGGTGGCGGTAGAACGTGTCGTAGCCCTGTGCATTGAAGTACCGCACATAGGAGTCCACGTTGCTTCGGAACTCGCCGTGGCGGGAGTAGCCGGTCAGAAAGCCCCATTCGCTGTCCACCGTGCCGCCGGCGAAGATGTTCGTCAGCAGCTCGCCCGAGACGCACGCCGACTCCAGCTCGTGCAGCGGCGCGTAGAGCGCGGCGACGTTCTCCTCCTCCGCGAGCATCGGGTAATCGCTCAGGTCGGAGAACGCCTCGAGCATCACGCCGACGACGTTGACCTTCTTTTCCCGGGGAATATCCGCGCCGGGATAAGACGCGAGGATCGCGTCCGCCTCGCGGGCGCTGTAGCCCCTGGGGACGGAGGGGAACGCCTTGGGCACGCTGCGCAGGAACGGATACCAGAACCCGCGCGAGACAAAGATCTCCAGCTCCGACCGCTCGTAATGGATGGCGTCGTTGTTGACGGTCTTCTCGTAGAGCGCGTCGTTCAGGTACACCTGCGTGTAGAGCAGCGGCGCGAGCGCGAGGCACGCGAGCGTCCCGCCGAGACGGACCCTTTTGCCGCGCGGGCCGTTTTTCAGGAAAAAGACCGAGAACAGCAGCATCGCCAGCGCGCCGAGGGCGATGAGCAGCATCAGCCGCGTCACGCCCAGCCGGTAGTGGCTCAGGATGCCGCCCGCCGTGCGGATAAGGCGAAGGTCGGCGGCGAGGAAGGGGTCGCCGCGCAGCTGGATTTTGTAGTAGTTGACCAGCGCGCAGCCGATGGTGGGCACGGCGGAGAACAGATACGCCGCCCACGCCCGCCCCGTCAGGAACAGGCCCAGCGCCGAGAGCAGCACCGCCGGCAGCAGGTTCAGCAGCACCAGCGGCGGATGCGCGAAATAGGATTCGTACACCGCCTGGAACCACAGCGTCGCGCAGGAGTCGGCGGCGAGCAGCAGGGCAAAGAAACCGTTGGCAACGGAGAAGGCGGCAAGCAGGACCGAGAGATAGACGAAGTGCAGCCGCCGCTCCGCGGGGCTTGCCTCTCCCCCGCCGCGGATTACGTTTTTAATACGAATGTGTCGAGTCATCGTTTCTTCAGCCTTCGGATATCCTCTCCGAAGAACGGGAGGATGCGGTATTCGCCCTCCAGGCGGGACCGGATCGCCGCGCCGTAGCGCGCGCCGAGCTCGTCGGGGCTGAGGTTGGTGGAGATGATCGTCTTGCGGTTGGTCATCAGCCGCGTGTTCACGATCTGATAGAGCGCGCTCTGCACGAAGGCGGTGGTCATCTCCGAGCCGAGGTCGTCGAGGATCAGCAGGTCGCATTTGAGGCAGCGGGCGACGTCGTCCTCCGCCTCGTCCGCGTCGTCGTCGCGGCGGAACTTCTGCGACTCGAAGCGCGAGAAGACGTGCGCCGCCGTGTCGTAGACCACGGAGTGTCCCGCCTCGCTCACCACACGCGCGATGCTGGCGGAGAGGAAGGTCTTGCCGAGCCCGGGCGCGCCGCTGAGCAGCAGGCTGCCGCTGCGCTTCGAGAATTCATACGCGTAGTCGCGGCAGGCGTCGTAGTTCTTCTCCATCCGCTGATAGGGCGAGATGTCCTTTCCGGGATAACGCTCGCGGGAGTAATAGTCGAAGCGGAACGTGTCGAAGCTCTGCGTGCCGAGGTCCAGCAGCCTCGAAAGCTCCGCGTTCTGCTCGCGTACATAGTAGGCGCGCAGGCACTCGCACATGCGGGTGTCCCGCCAGCCCGTGTCGTTGCACAGCGGGCAGTCCGGCGTCGGCTCCAGATAATCCGCGGGATAGCCGAGTCCCGTGAGCAGCTCGCCCCGCTCCTGCTGCAGGCCGAGGTTTTCCGTTTTGAGCGCCTCGATCGCGCCGCGCGGGTCGGCGCCGCGGCGGAGACCGTTGGCGATGATCTTTGCCATCGTGTGCGAGAGCTCGCGGTCGATCTCCTCCAGCCGCGGCTCCTTTTCATAGCATTCGCGCTGCCGCGCGCGGAACAGCTCCTCGCGGCGCTGCCGATCCTCGTCGTAGCGCGCCGCCGCGCGGCGCAGCACCCTTGCGTCGTATGCCATTTGCGCCCGCCTCCCGTCAGTCGTAATCGTTCATCCACGCGTCGCGCGCGAGCTCCCTCTCGCTCACGGCGGGCTTGCCCTTCCCGCGCGGGGCGTCGTTCTCGGCGCGCACCTCGTCCGGCGTGTGCAGGCCCTTCTCGTGCCAGCGCCGCAGAATGCCGTTGAGATACGCCCACTTGAGCTCGTGGCACTTGAGCATCGTCTTGTCGTAGGCGATGGCGACGGTCTCCGGCGGAAAGCCCTGCTCCGCCCAGGCATGGAGATAACGCTCCTCGCCTGGCGCGGGGGCGCGCCCGCCGAGCTGCAGCGCCGCCATGTACTCCGGGTAGGACCGGCGGCGGTCGCGCTCGCCGCGAAGATAGGCGTCCGCCTCGGCATAGGTCGTCAGCTCGCGCCGCGCCCAGTCGTAGGCCGTCCTTTCGATCTCACGCATGGTGGGCGGCTTTTCCGTGCCGTACTGCTCCGCCTTGCGCTCGGCGCAGTAGCTGACCAGAAGAAAGATCACGTCCGCCGGAAAGCCCAGATAGTCGTACAGCCCCAACAGCTTTTTGACCGACGGCTCGCTCAGCCGGCCCAGCTTGCGCTCGACCTCCCGCAGCAGCGCGGCGAAGGAGGCGTCGCTCTCGAGCTTGCCCATCACGTCCTCGCGGCTGTATTCGGGCAGCGCGGTCTCCGGCGGCGGGGGCGCCGCGTTCGATCGCGGCGCGGCGGCTCCTTCGCGGAAGGCGGCGGACGGGGCGCTGATCAGCCCCAGCGAGCAGAGCATCTGTTCCGCCGCGGAGAATTGCTCCGGCGTCCAGCGCAGCTCGGCGCGCAGCTTCTCCGGCTCCGACGCGCCGTGCTGCGCCAGGCAGAGGTACAGCAGCGCCGCGTCTCCGCTGCCGCCCTCGATCAGGCGGCGCACCGCGGAGGCGCCGAGCAGGATATTCTCTTCCTGGGTCAGATGCAGCATGTACTCGCCCACGGGGCAGCAACCTCTTTTCGGGGGAAACGCACGCGCGCTCCCGCGCGGCGGGATCGGCGCTTTCTTCCAAAATGCCATACTATTTTACATGATAAAACCGGTTTCGTAAACAGGAAATTTTCCGTTTTACACCTCTTGCAACGCCGTGGGATTGTGCTATAGTATAATAGACATATAGTATGGGACACTGGGCGCCTCGGCGCCCCATCACGAAGGGAAAGGGAGTTAAGACCATGGAAAATCGCGTCACCGTCAGCATCTGCGGCGAGGAATACACGCTCGTCGCCGAGGAAGCGCCGTCCTACATGCAGAAGGTCGGCGGCTATGTGGACACCAAGATGGGCGCTCTGATCGAGTCGGCGAAGGTCGGCCGCACGGACGCCGCGGTGCTCACCGCCGTCAACATCGCGGACGAGCTGTTCAAGGAGCGCGAGGCGGCGGAGAGCCTGCGCGCCCAGGTCAAGCAGTACGTCGACGAGGCAAGCCGGGCGAAGAACGAGGCCTCCGAGCTCAAGCGCGAGCTGTTCAAGGCGCAGAACCGCAAGTGACGCCATGACAGAGCTGCTGGCGCCCGCCGGGTCAAAGGAAGCGCTCGTCGCCGCCGTACAGAACGGCGCGGACGCGGTTTATCTTGGCGTTGACGAGTTCAACGCCCGCCGCGGCGCGCGCAATTTTTCGCCCGAGGAGCTGCGCTACGCGGTCGCGTACTGCCATCTGCGCGGCGTGCGGGTGTATCTGACGCTCAACACCCTGGTCAACGACCGCGAGCTGCACGCCCTTGCCTCCACCGCCCGCGTTGCGAGCGAGGCGGGGGTCGACGCGATCCTCGTGCAGGATTGGGGCGTGGTCGACACGCTCCGCCGCGTCGTGCCCGACGTGCCGCTGCACGCGAGCACACAGATGACGGTCCATACGCTCTCCGGCGTGCGGGAGGCGGCGCGGCTGGGCCTTAGCCGCGTCGTGCTCGCGCGCGAGCTCAGCGGCGCGGAGATCGCGGAGCTGTGCCGCGAGAGCCCGATCGAGCTGGAGGTCTTCGTCCACGGCGCGCTGTGCATGTGCTATTCGGGCCAGTGCGCCATGAGCGCCGTCATCGGACAGCGCAGCGGGAACCGCGGGCTCTGCGCCCAGCCCTGCCGCCTGCCCTACGGCGAGAAATACCCCCTGAGCCTCAAGGACAACTGCCTTGCCGACTATATTCCGGAGCTTTCCGAGCTGGGCGTCGCCTGCCTCAAGCTGGAGGGGCGCATGAAGCGGCCGGAGTACGTCGCCGCCGTGACGGGCATCTATGCGCGCTTGCTGCGGGAGCACCGCGGCCCCACGGACGAGGAGCGCGCACAGCTCGCCGCCGCCTTTTCGCGCGACGGGTTTACCGACGGCTACTATACCGGGCGCAAGGGACCGGAGATGTTCGGCGTCCGTCCCGGCGCGGCGCGCTGGCCGGAGGAGTGGTTCGCGCAGCTGCGCGCCGACTATGAGCGCGGCGATCTGCGGACCGTCCCCGTGCGCTTTGCCGCGAAGATCGCCGCGGACGAGCCGATCACGCTGATCGCCGCGGACGGCGACGGGAACATGGTCACGACGACCGGCGCTCCGCCCGAGCCGGCGCGTACGCGCAGCATCACGGAGGAGGAGGCGGAGCAGCGCCTGCGCAAAACGGGCGGCACCGCCTTCCGGGTCACGGAGTGCATCGTCCGCGCGGGCGAGGACCTCTCGGTCTCGGCGGCGTCGCTCAACGCGCTGCGGCGCGACGCGCTTTCGGCGCTGGAGGAGAAGCGGACCGCCCTGCCCGAGCGGCGAGTCTTTGCCTACAGCGCCCCTGAGTCGATCGACTCACCGGCGGAGCCGCCGCGCTGCACCGTATCCCTGATGCGCGCGGAGCAGCTCACGCCGGAGCTGGCCGAGCTGCGCCCCGCCATGGTCAGCCTGCCCATCGGCGCGTTCGCGGGGCTCGACCTCGAGCCCTATCTCGACCGGACGCGCTTTTGCGCCGTGCTTCCGCGCATCTACCGCTCGCGGGACGAGCAGGATCTGCGCGCGCAGCTCTCGGCGCTGCGCTACCACGGCGTCAGCGCGGTCGGGATCGGCAATCTGGGCCACTTTGGGCTCGCACGTGATAGCGGATTGGAATTATGGGGGCAATTATCACTCAACGTATTCAATTCTGCCTCGCTTTCCCTTCTGAAGGAGCAGGGATTGGCGGTCGCGGCGGTCTCCTTCGAGCTGCGGCGCGAGCAGGTGCGCGATTTGCAGAAATGTCTGCCCTGCGAAGCCATAGTCTATGGACGGCTGCCGCTGATGATTACGGAGAATCGGATTGAGACTGACAAGGACGGAACCTTGACAGACCGCAGAAGTGAGCGCTTTCCCGTGCTTTCCGTGGAGGGCGGGCGCTGTGAGGTCGAAAACGCGAAGACGCTTTACCTCGCCGATCACGACGACTGGAAGCACTTGGGCCTGACCTACGCTCTGCTGCGCTTTACGACCGAGACCCCGGCGGAGTGCGCGGCGATCCTGCGCGCATATACCGAGGGCGGCGGCGAGGCGCCCGCGGACATGACGCGCGGGCTGTTCTACCGCGGCGTGGAGTAGCAGGGCGCGCCGTGCCGCGCGGACGCGAAGGAGAGAACCGGCCCGCGCCCCCGCGGCAGACCGCTTCGGAGGCCGCGAAGCGGGGACGGCGGAAAGCCAAGTAACTATACAAAAGGTAATATTCATGTACAATTCTACAAAACATCATATCGTTTTGGCGTCCGGTTCACCGCGGCGGCAGGAGCTGCTGCGGCGCATCGGGATCGAGAGCTTCGACGTCGTCGTGCCCGACGCGGACGAGAGCTGCCCCGCGGGGCTGTCGGCGCGCGAGACCGTCGCCCACATCGCCCGCGCGAAGGCGGAGGCGGCGCGCGCGCTCACCGCGGCGGAGGATATCGTCATCACGGCGGACACGATGGTCTTTCTCGGGGACGAGCGCCTGGGCAAGCCGCGCGACGAGGCGGACGCCCTGCGGATGCTCACGGAGCTTTCCGGGAACCGGCACACGGTCTGCACCGGCGTAACGGTGCGGCAAGGTGACAGGCTAAAATGCTTTACAGTATCGACGGATGTGTACTTTCGCCCGGTTCGGGAGGCAGAGCTGCGCGCCTATATCGCCTGCGGCGAGCCGATGGACAAGGCGGGCGCCTACGGGATTCAGGGGCGCGGCGCGCTGCTGGTCGAGCGGATCGACGGCGACTTTTTCAATGTCATGGGCCTGCCGGTGATGCCGCTTGCGCTTGCGCTGCGGGAATTCGATATAGATTTATTGTGATGGACTGAGCTGGTATGAAGGACTTTTTCTCCCGGTACGGCGTTTGGATCCTTGCCGCCGCCGCGGCGATCGCGGTGACGCTGAGCGTACTGTCGTACTTTACCTCGACCTCGCCGCTGCTGGAGAACGCGGCGGGTATCGTGACCGCCCCCTTCCGTCTCGCGGCGGAGTCGGTGAGCCGCTGGGTCGAGGACAAGAAGCATTACTATCAGGAGTACAACGACCTGCTCGCGGAGAACGAGGCGCTGCGCGAGGAGGTGGCGGAGCTGCGCGCGAACGCCAGACAGGCGGACCGCGACCGGGAGGAAAACCGGCTGCTGCGCGAGCTGATCGACCTGCGCGAGCAGCGGCGCGATTTTGAACTGGAGGCCGCGATGGTGCTCGAGCGCAGCGCGAACAACTGGACGCGCACGCTGACGCTCAACCGCGGCACGGCGCACGGCGTGGCGGCGAAAAACATGGTGGTCAGCAGCGAGGGCTATCTGATCGGCGTGGTGACGGAGGTCGGGCTGAACTGGTGCACGGTGCAGACGATCATCGACACCGACACCGAGCTCGGCGCGCTGCTGTTCCGCACGGGCGACGTGGTGATGGCGGAGGGCGAATTCGCGCTTATGCGGGAAAAGCGCCTCAAGCTGACCTACCTCCCCTCCGGCACGGCGCTGCTGGTGGGCGACTACATCGTGACCTCGGGCCTCGGCGGCTACTATCCCTCCAATCTCGTCATCGGCACGGTCGAGAGCGTGGAGACCGACGACAACGGCCTTGCGCAGTACGCGGTGCTCGCGCCGATGCGCGACTTTGACACGCTGACCGAGGTGTTTGTCATCAAGAGCTTTGACATTGTGGAGTAAGGGCGCACTATGCTGACAAGACGCGACATCATTATAAAATGGTCGAGCTACGGCGCGGTTTCGCTGCTGCTGCTCTTTCTCTGCGCGCTGACGCTGCGGGACGTCCGGGTGCTGGGCGTCAACCTGTTTCTGCCGCCGCTGCTCGTGGGCGTGGTCGCCTCGGTGGAGGATACGCGCGCCGGCGTGCTCTACGCCCTTGTGTGCGGCGTGCTGTGCGACATGACGGTCGCGGGCACCTTTCCCTGCGTCTATACGCTCTCGTTCACGGCGGCGGCGCTTTGCTGCTCGCTGCTGGCGAAAAGCGTGCTCCAGCCGGGCGTCCTGTGCTCGCTGGCGGTGACGGCGCTGACGTTCTTCTTCGTCGACGCGCTCAATATGCTCGCGCTCTTTTTCCGCGACCGCGCGCCGTTTAGCGCCATGCTGTCGCTCGCGCTGCGGGAGACGGCCGCCTCCTGCCTGCTTTTGATCGTGTGCCACCCGGTGCTGCTGTGGCTGCACAGGAAATTCACGCTGTGAGCGGCGTCGTGCTCCGCGCCGCGGAGACCTCCGACGAGGCGCGGCTGGCCGGGGCGCTGCGCGCGTACCTCGCGGAGCTCGCGCCCTATTACGACGACGCGCGCGCCGCGGCCGCCGAAGCGCTGCTGCCGCTGTATTTTTCGGAGCCGGGGCGGCTCGCCCTCCTGTTCGAGCGCGGCGGCGAGTGGATCGGCTTCGCGCTCGTCAACGACCACAGCTTTCCCGGCGCCGCGGCGGACCGCACGCTCGCGGAGTTTACGGTCTTCCCCCCCTATCGCGGCACGCTCTGCGCCCGCGCGGCGGCGCGGGCGCTTTTTGAGAGCCGCCCCGGACGCTGGCGGCTCAAATACGCGGACGGCAACGAGCGCGCCGCGCGCTTTTGGAAAAAGGTCACAGCGCCCTATTCTCCGACGGAGCGCCGCCTCGGCGGGGAGCTTCGCCTGACCTTCGATACGACCCCATACGGAGGATAAACGATGGAGGAAAACAAGAAGCTGCGCTATCGAATGACGGCGATCTGTCTGGTCTATATGCTGCTGCTGATCGTCTTCTTCGTCACGATGTTCAACGCGCAGATCGTTCACGGGGCGGATTACCGGTCGCAGTCGGTACGCACGAACACGAGCGTCGAGACGGTGGAGGCGTCGCGCGGCATTATCACCGACCGCAACGGCAAGGTGCTGGTGAGCAACCACGCGGTCTACACGCTGACCTTCGACCCCTCGCTCGTAGAGGAGGACGCGCTCAACGGCGAGCTGCTGCGCCTGATCGCGCTGCTGCGGCGCGAGGGCGTGGCGTGGTTCGACGAGCTGCCGCTGAGCGACGGCGCGCCCTACGCCTTCGACTACACCGTGCCGCGCTCCGGGATGCTGGTGAAGTACCTCGCGGACAAGAAGTGGATCGAGGAGGGCATGACCGCCGACGAGATGCGCGACGGCGTTTCGCCGCAGAAGATATTCGAGCGTATGTGCGATCTATACGGTGTGGACGAGACTCTCAGCGCAACGCAGAAGCGCGCCCTCGTCGGTCTGCGCTACTCGCTGGAGACGGCGAAGCTGGACGGGGACGGCACGTTCCTCTTCGCGCGGGACGTGGACGTGGCGCTCATCTCCCTGCTCAAGGACGGCGGCTACGGCGGCATCCGCGTGGGCACCTCCGCCGTGCGCGAGTATCAGACGGAGGTGGCGGCGCACATCCTCGGCCACATCGGCAAGATTCAGAACTGGGACGATTACAAGGATAAAGAGGGCTACAAGTGGAACGACCTCGTCGGCATCGACGGGGTGGAGTACGCGTTTGAGGACTATCTGCGCGGGACGGACGGCAAGCGCGTCGTCACCATGAACGAGGACGGCAAGGTGATCTCCGAGCTGTACTCCGTGGAGCCGCGGCCCGGCGGCAACGTCGCGCTGACGCTGGACATCGACTTTCAGGAGAAGGTCGAGCAGATCCTTGCCAACGCGGTGGAGGAGATGACCGCGTCGGACGGGATCGGGCGCGGAGCCGCCGCCGCCGTGGTGCGCGTCGGCTCCGGCGAGACGCTGGCGCTCGCCACCTACCCCACCTTCTCGCGCGCCACGTTCAACCGGGACTACAACACGCTGCTCGAGGACCCGCTCTCCCCCATGCTCAACCGCGCCACGATGGGCCTCTATCCCCCCGGCTCGACCTTCAAGCCGGCGGCGGCGGTGGCTGCGCTGGAGACCGGCGCCATCACCACGCGCACGAAGATCCGCGACCTCGGCGTCTACAAGTACTACGACCTGAACCTCAAGTGCTGGATCTGGCCGGGCAACCACGGGCTGATCAACGTGACCGACGCCATCACCGTCTCGTGCAACTACTTCTTCTATGAGGTCGGCAACCTGACCGGCATCGCGACGCTCGAGCGCTACGCCCGCGCCTTCGGCCTCGGCGAGCCGACGGGCATCGAGATTCCCGAGAGCGTCGGCACCATGACCTCGCCCGAGTACGTCAACTCGCTCAAGGGGCAGCACTGGACGGACGGCATGACCCTTCAGGCGGCGATCGGCCAGGCGTACGACCTCTTCACGCCGCTCCAGCTCGCGAATTACATCGCGACGCTCGCCGGCGGCGGCACCCGCTACCCGGCGCATCTTCTCAAGGACGTGAGCGCCTACGACGGCGCCGTGCCCGTCTACGTCTACGACGAGCCTCCGGTGGAAACGGTCGAGATCGGCGAGGAAAACCTCAAGGCGGTGCTCGCCGGGATGCGCAAGCTCGTCACGGACGGCAGTGTGCGCAGCCAGTTCAAGGACTGCGTCGTGGACGCCGCCGCCAAGACCGGCACGGCGCAGACGGGCGGCCGGGGCACGATCAGCAACGGCGTGTTCGTCGCCTTCGCGCCCTACGACGATCCGCAGATCGCGCTGGCGATCGTCATCGAAAAGGGCGACACGGGCGGCGCGCTCGCCGAAACGGCGGTCAACATCCTCAACGCCTATTTCACCGCCGCCGACCCCGACGTGGTGAAGGAAAACACGCTTATTAAATAAGGAAGAAGGCAGAGCCATGTATTTTGATTCCCGCGACATCCGCTG
This sequence comes from uncultured Clostridia bacterium, assembly GCA_947165595.1. Taxonomy (GTDB): domain Bacteria; phylum Bacillota; class Clostridia; order Oscillospirales; family Oscillospiraceae; genus Hominicoprocola. The sequence continues at coordinate 48,902 of CAMVAV010000009.1, forward strand.
CAAGCAGCCCTACGGCGCGGTGACGCACGGCACGCAGGTGACGCTGAGCGTTTACCCGGAGCGGGGCGAGGCCATTGAGCGCGTTGTGCTGGTCGTTCACGGCGAATTTGCCGACACCTGGGAGGAATACGAGCTTTCAGAGCTGCGGCTCGACGGGAAGCGCGTGTTCCGCACGGTCTATACCGCGCCCGCGGAGAGCGAGCTGGTGTGGTACCACTTCAAGCTCCTGCGCGCGGACGGAACGGAGGCGCGCTTCGGCAAGAACGGCGTGCAGCCGTGGGAGAGCCTTGCGACCTGGCAGCTGACCGTCTACGACGGCGCGGGCAAAACGCCGGACTGGTTCGGGCGCGGCGTCAGCTATCAGATCTTCCCCGACCGCTTCCGCCGCGGCAGACGGCGCGACGTCTCGGAGATGGTGGGAAACCGCACGCTGCATGAGGCGTGGGACGAGATGGTCGAATACCTCCCCAACGCCGAGGGCAAGATCACCTGCTCGGACTTTTTCGGCGGCGACCTTCTGGGCATCGAGGAGGAGCTGGGCTACCTGCACTCGCTGGGCGTGACGACGCTCTACCTCAACCCGATCTTCGAGGCGGCGTCCAATCACCGCTACGACACGGCGGACTACCGGCACGTCGACCCCCTGCTCGGCGACGAGGACGACTTCCGCTCCCTGTGTGCGGCGGCGGCGGAGCACGGCATCCGCGTCGTGCTCGACGGCGTGTTCAACCACACGGGCTCGAACAGCGTCTATTTCAACGCCGAGGGCTGCTATCCGGACGTCGGCGCGGCGCAGAGCGAGGACTCGCCCTACGCGGGCTGGTATCACTTCACGCACTTCCCCGACGAGTACGACGCCTGGTGGGGCTTCAAGACCCTGCCCGCCATCGAGGAGACCGATCCGTCCTACATTGACTTTATCATCGAGGGTCCGGACAGCGTCGTGCGGCACTGGCTGCGCGCGGGCGCGTCGGGCTGGCGGCTGGACGTGGCGGACGAGCTGCCCGGCGTGTTCATCGAGCGCCTCCGCCGCGTCATGGAGGAGGAAAAGCCGGACGCCTACCTGCTCGGCGAGGTCTGGGAGGACGGCTCGAACAAGATCGCGTATTCGACGCGCCGCAAGTACCTGCTCGGCGCGCAGACGCACGGCCTGATGAACTACCCCTTCCGCAACGCGCTGCTGGGATACCTGCTCGGCGGCGACGCGGCGGCGTTCCGCGAGTCGATGGAGACCCTGCGCGAGAACTATCCCCCCGCCGCGTTCTACGGCGCGATGAACTTCCTCGGCACGCACGACACCCCGCGCATCCTGACCGTGCTGGGTTACCGCGGCGAGTGGCCGCAGTCCCGCGAGACGCGCGCCCGCACGGTGCTCAACGCCGCCGAGCGCTGCCGCGGCGTGCGGCTGCTGCGCATCGCGGCGACTGTGATGTTCGCCTTCCCCGGCTCGCCGACGATCTACTACGGCGACGAGGCGGGCATGGACGGGTTCGAGGACCCGTTCAACCGCGAGACCTATCCGTGGAACCGCGAGGATCAGGACCTCGTCGCCTTCTTCCGCCGCCTCGGACAGCTGCGCGGCGCGCGGGAATCGCTGCAAAGCGGAACGATCGAATACCTGATCGCGGACGGACGGGTGCTCGCCTTCCTCCGCGCCGCGGGAGAGGAGACGAGCATCGCGGCGTGCAACGCGGGCGAAGCGCCGGTCGAGGTCTGCCTCCCGTGGGAGGGAGACACGGCGCTCGACGCCCTGACGGGCGAGCGCTTCCCCGCCGCGGACGGGCTGCTGCGCCTGACGCTCCCGCCCCTGCGCGCGCTGCTGCTGATCGGCTGAGCCACGCCGCTGCTGTGGAAAGCTGTGGATTGTTTCACGTGAAACACGCCGGCGCAAGAAGAATGGCTTCGCCGGGCGGGAACAGGCAAATAAGCATAAAAGCATCGCGATTTTTCGCGGTGCTTTTCATTTTAGCGGTTGAAATCAGATAAGTTTGTGATATACTGTTTAAGTTAAAATAAAAAATGGGTAAAATGCCCTGTACCGGAAGGGCGTTTTCCGCGGAAGGCGGGGGTACGCTTGGCAAAGACCGTTGCGATCGTGAATCAGAAGGGCGGCGTCGGAAAGACGACCACCTGCGTCAATCTTGTCTCGGCGCTCAGCGAGGCGGGCAAGCGCTCGCTGCTGTGCGACTTCGATCCGCAGGCGAACTCCACCTCCGGCATGGGCGTGGACAAGAGCGCGACGCAGGGCGTGTACGACGTGCTCATCAACGGCGCGGACGCGGCGGCCGGCGTGGTACACACGCGCTACGGGGACGTGCTGCCCTCCAGCAAGGCGCTGGCGGGCGCGGGGATCGAGATGATCGACCGCGAGAAGCGCGAGTTTATGCTGCGCGACGCGCTCGCTCCCCTCGCGGATGACTACGATTTCATTTTCATCGACTGTCCGCCCTCGCTCGAGCTGTTGACGCTCAACGCCCTTTGCGCCGCGGACACGCTGCTCGTCCCGGTGCAGAGCGAGTACTTCGCGCTCGAGGGGCTCAGCGACCTCATCAACACCGTGCGCATCGTCAAGCGCTCGCTCAATCCCGGGCTGGAGCTGGAGGGCGTGCTGCTGACGATGTACGACGCGCGCACCAACCTCGCCATGCAGGTGGCGGAGGAGGTCAAGCGCT
>CAMVAV010000010.1 GCA_947165595.1 uncultured Clostridia bacterium
CGCCCTCGCGCTGGATGTTGATGACCTCGTCGAGCGTGGAGATCAGCTGCTCGTTCGTGTGCTGGAGCGTCTCGATGTCGATGATGCTCCGCTCCGCCTCCCTCGCGGTGGCGATGGTGCCCATCTTGAGCATGTCCGCGTTCTTCTTCAGCAGGTCGTTCGTCGCCTCCGTGACGGCGTTCTGCGCCGCCGTCGCCTGACGGGAGTGCTCCATGCCGAGGGCGAGCACCATCTGGCTCTTCCACAGCGGGATGGTGTTGACGAGGGAGGACTGGATCTTCTCGACCATGAGGGTGTCGTTGTTTTGCAGCATACGCGTCTGCGGGCCCATCTGCAGCGAGACCATGCGCGTCAGCTCCAGATCGTGCAGCTTCTTCTCGAAGCGGTTGCAGAGACTGACCATGTCGTTGTACTTCTGCGCGTCCTCGGCAAGTCCGCTCTGCTCCGCCTTTTTGCGCAGCTCCTCGACCTCGCCGCCGCGCAGCTCCTCCAGGCGCTTCTTGCCGGCAATGATGTACATGGTAAGCTCCTTGTAATATTTGAGGTTGAGCTCATACATCTGGTCGAACATCGCGATATCCTTGAGCAGGACGACCTGATGGTTCTCCAGTTCCTTCGTGATGCGGTCGACGCTCGCCTCCGCCTTGCTGTACTGCTCCTTCATGAGCATAAGCTTGTCCTTCTGCTTCTGCGCGAAGCCGAAGATGCCCTTCTTCTCCTCCTTGCCGAAGCCCTTGACCTCGACCACGAGCTTGGAGAGCGTCTCGCCCACCTCGCCGAGGTCCTTGTTGCGCACGCTGGCAAGCGCGTTCTCCGAGAAGGAGGCAACGCTCTTCTGCGCCGCGGCGCCGTAGTTGAGCACGAGGTTGGAATCGGTGATGTCGATCTTCTTGGCAAAATCGGCGACCGCCTTCTTCTCCTCCTCGGTGAGCATGCTCTCGTCGAGCTGGACGGGCTCAGCCTGCTTCTTCTCGGGCTCGACCGCCGGGGTGGCGGGCGTGGGGACGCTGTCCAGCGACAGCTCGGGTACGGGCTCCGCGACCGCGGCCGCGGTGGGGTCCAGTGTCAGTTCGGGCATCGAATTGTCAGCCATGTTTTTCTCCTCCTGTCTATTTGTAAACCATAGTTATGCGCCGTTTTACAGTTGCAGTCTGATATCGCCGGGGTCCGTCGCCGCCGCGGCGCCGCCGGACGCGTCGGAGACGTTGTCGTTCACCGTGTCCGTGACCGCCTCGTGCAGCTCGTCCGTCACCAGCCCCTCGCGCTGCATCAGGTTCTCCAGCACCGTGATATCGGTGGAGATGTCCATCGCTTCCGCGCCGAAGAGCGCGTCGAGCTGCTTCTCGAACGCCGTGACGACGGTGCCCATGATCTTCTCCACGCGCTGCATCGTGCCGTCGATATTCTCGCCGCTGACGCCCTGCGCGCCCATGCGGTCGTAGGAGTTGAGCAGCTTGAGCGTCGTGGGCAGGTAGTAGTCCATGAACTTGCGGATCTGCGGCAGACGCGAGGGATCCGCCTTGACCTGCGCGAAGATCTTGCCGCACACGTCCTCCAGCCGCTCGATGTCGGCGTTGAGCCTGGGGTCGCTGATGGAGGCGTTCAGGCGCTTCATCTCGTTCAGCGCGAGGTTGCCGTCCTTGATCATGCGGTCCAGCTCCGGGTTGCCGGTGGGCTTTTCCTCCTTCGGCTTCTCAACGACCTGCTCCTCCACGTCCGGGCAGATGAGCCGCATGATGCCGAACGCCAGCGCGGAGACCGCCGCGACAAGAATAAACTGCCACGGCTTATAGAGCGGGAAAAGCGCCGCGTAGAGCACCCACACGCCGCCGCAGACGTAGTAGGGCACGGTGGACTTCCGCTTGACCATCGCCATGACGCGCCTCCTGATCCTATTCTCAAGCGTTTTATGGGGGACTGGTAAGAGCACATACTGCTTACATTACAACAATTTATTATAGCCGTCTTTTCCCCGGCGGTCAAGAGAATTCGATCGGTCGCCGCGTCATTTCGGAATGCCGTACTGTCCGCTGCGCGGGTCGCGGAAGAGCGGCAGGCGCGGCGGACGGTAGGTAAACAGCAAAAAGGCAAACGCCAGCGCCCAGAGAACGACAAAGCCCGCGAGCTGGAACGGCGTCCCCCGCAGGGCGTTCGAGGCAAGCAGCACATAGCTCACGACGTACATCGCCGCGGCGGAGACAAAGAAGATCGCGATGTTGAGCCATGCCGGCGGCTCGCCGAACATGCCGCCGATGGTGTAGAACAGCAGCGGGATCAGCAGCAGTCCCGCGAGCCCCGCCGCCGCCTTCGCCGCGAAAAAGTTGCGAAACGGCTCCGCAAACGGCGCGAATTCCGCCATCGTGAAGACGAAGTACGGCAGATAGAGCATCTTCATATGCTCCCAGGTCGACTCGTTCACAGCCGAAAAGGCGGCGGCGAAGCGGTTTTCGCCCGTCCAGGCAAACAGAAATTGCAGCAGCGTCCCCACCGCGCAGACCGTCAGAAATCCGGCGATCTCCCAATGCCGCAGACTCCTTCGCACCGTCATGTCATCGCTCCCCTTCCGCGTTTTCGCCGCCGCGCGGCGTTCTCCTTATTCTACGCGGAATCGGGCGCGCTTATACGAAAAGGGCCGCGCGCGTGCGCTGCCCCTTTCGAGCGAAGCTTATTTTCCGTACGCCGGCACCACGACGCCCGAGGGCGACGCTGCCGTGAGCGTGAAGCGGCTGCCCGTCTCGCGGTGCACCTGCGCCGCCGGGAACAGGCTGACGAACGCGTCCAGCGTGCCGACCTCGCGCAGTCCGAAGCTGCCGTGGCGGTAGTGCATCGGCACGATCACGCGCGGCGCGGCGACGTCGCAGATCTTCTTTGCCGTCGCGGCGTCGATGGTGTAATAGCCGCCCACGGGGATCAGCAGCGCGTCCGCGCCCCGGATGGCGGCGAGCTGCTCCGGCGTCGGATAATGGCCCAGATCGCCGCAGTGCACGACGGTCAGCCCCTCCGCGCGCAGGATGTGCATGGTGTTTCCGCCGCGCAGCGCGCCGCCCTTCTCGTCGTGGAAGGTGGCGACCTTTTCCACGGTAAACGGGCTTTGCTTGCCGGTTGACAGCTCCACAGCCTCCACATAGTTGTGATCGTGGTGTCCGTGCGAGCAGTACACCGCGTCGGCATGGGTGTGCAGGGGCGGGTAACCGTCCATCGTGTAGGGGTCGAGCACGACGCGATAGCCGCCGCTCTCGAGCGCGAAGCAGGCGTGACCTAGCCAGGTGATCTCCATAGGGCGTACCTCCGTTATTTATTGTTCGCTGTGGTTCTCCGGCGCGTCGGACGCCGGGGCGTTCTTGTTCTTCCTGCGGAACCATCCGCGCTTTTCCCTCTTCTCGCCGGTATTCCGCTTCGCGCGCCCGCGCCGGATCAGCTTCACGACGACCACGACCACCGCCGCGATCACCACCAGCGTCAGCCAGCTGTAGGCGAGCCACTCCAGGAAGTCCTCCATCGACTCGCCGAAGTCGCGCAGGCCCTCGCGGAACGAAGCGGCCAGGCGCTGTCCGAAGGTCAAAGGCGCGGTCTCGGGCTCCGTGACGCGGTAGACCTCGCTGAGCGAGACCTCGATGGTCGAGTAGCCGATCAGCGCGTCGTAGTGGCGCAGCTCGCCGGAGAGCGACTCGATCTGATATTCGGCCTCGGAGATCGCGTCCTCGAGCGTGATGATGTCCTCCATCTCCTCCGCCCTGGAGAGAAGCTCCTGCAGGCGGTCGAGCTTGATCTTTGCCGTCTCGAGCCGGGACTCCATATCGTAATAGCGCTCGCTCACGTCCTCCGCGCTCTGAGTCTGGCGCACGACGTTGCACACGCTCCCGATCTGCGTGAGGAACTCCTCGAAGCGCGCCGCCGGCACGCGGACGGTGTAGCTCGCGTTGCGGTAGCCGCCGGAGCGGGTGTAGCTGCTCTGCGACTCGAAATAGCCGCCGAGACTCTTGGTCAGCGCCTTGATCTGCGCGTCCGCCTGCTCGAACTCGTTGGTCTCCAGCTCGAGGCCGGCGCGGTAGATCATCTTGACGCCCTCGGGCAGGCCGGAATCGCCGGAGGGTTCCTCCTGCTCTTCCGGCGCGTCGGACCAGTATCTCCCCATTCCCGCCGTGCTGCCGTCCTCCATTCCCGCCGGCATCTCCGACGGAGCCACGGCCGATTCGGCGGTCACGCTCGCCGCCTGGTCGTAGGAAGTGCCGCCGCTGTACTTTGCCCCTCCGCCGCAGGCGGCGAGCGCCAGCACGAGCGTCAGGGAAAGCAGGATCGCAAGAAACCTTTTTTTCATCTTCTCCACCTCAATTCTCCTTTTTTGGGGAACTCTGTACCGTTGGACGAAGAAAACGGCAAAAGGTTCCGCCCTCTCACTCCAATTCGTCCAGCGTCATCGAAAAGCTGTCCATGCAGTGCTCCATGAACCAGTCCAGCTCCGGCATGCGCATCTCCTCCAGCGCCGCGCGGGTCTGCTCGGCGGCGCGCTTGAACTCCATGTTGCCCGCCTTGATCTCCTCGAGGCATTTGATGTGCGCCGAGAGCTTGTCCGCCGCCTTGACGATGCGATGGATCTCCGCGTCGTTCTCGCGCAGGATCGGGCGGTAGCTCGCGCGCAGCTCATGGGGAAGCAGGGAGAGCAGCTTGTCGGCGGCGACGCTCTCCACCTTGCGGTAGGACGCCTTGATCTCGGGATTGTAATATTTAATGGGTGTCGGCATGTCGCCGGTGATGATCTCCGTCGCGTCGTGATAGAGCGCGTAGACCGCCACCTGCCCCGCGTCGACCTCCCCGCCGAAGACCTGATTGCGGATGACCGCCAGCGCGTGGGCGAGGACCGCGACCATGTGGCTGTGCTCCTGCACGTTCTCGGAAAAGGTGTTGCGCATGAGCGCCCAGCGCGGGATGTAGCGCATCCGGCTGATATAGGCAAAAAAGTGGCTCTTCATCCTCGGTCCTCCAGTTCTCCGTACAGGCGCTGCCCGTCGCTCCGCAGGACGCGGACGGGGCGCAGCTCATTTTGTAAACCCTTGTTTTCGACGCAAACCTCCGTGTAGTTCGGCGCGTGTCCCGCGCTCAGGCGCGTCTCCGAGCCCTCGAAGAGCACGGGAAAGGTCTTGCCGACGCAGCGGGCAAGGTATTCCGCCTTCATTTCGGCGGCAAGCTCCGCGGCGCGGGCGGCCCGCTCCTCCTTGACGCGCTTTTCGACCTGCGCCAGCTCCGCCGCCTTCGTGCCGGGACGGATCGAGTAGGGGAAGATATGCATACCGGCAAAGGCGCACTCCCGGATAAAGGCGAGCGTCGCGGCGAATTCCTCCTCCGTCTCCTCCGGAAAGCCGGTGATGAGGTCGGTCGTGAGGGCGGGGTCGTCGAAATACTCCCGCAGCAGCGCGCAGGACTCGCGGTAACGCGCCGTGTCGTAGCGTCGGTTCATGCGCCGGAGCGTCGCGTCGCAGCCCGATTGAAGCGAGAGATGGAAGTGCGGGCAGAGGTTGACAAGCTTCGACGCGCGTTCACAGAAGTCCCGCGTGATCGTGCGCGGCTCCAGCGAGCCCAGTCGGAAACGCAGGGACGGCGCTTCGCGGCAAAGCCGCTCCAGCAGGTCGATCAATTCAATATGTTCCGTAATGTCCTGCCCGTATGAGGATATTTCAATACCTGTCAGTACAACCTCGCGATATCCGTCGTCAACCAGCTTCTTCACTTGTAAACTCGCCTCGTCCGGGGGCAGCGAGCGCACGCTGCCGCGGGCGAAGGGGATGATGCAGTAGGAGCAGAAGTTGACGCAGCCGTCCTCGATCTTGAGCATGGCGCGGGTGCGCGCGGCGAGCCCGCCGGCGGGCAGCACCTCGAATTCCCTGCGCCGCAGCGCGTCGTCCAGGCAGACGATGCGCCGCCGCTCCCGCGCCGCCCGCTCGACGAGGTCGAGAAAGCCGGCGCGGTCGTTGGTGCCCGCCAGCACGTCGACGCCGAGCGCGGAGACGTCGTCGGGATGGGTCTGCGCGTAACAGCCGCACGCCGCGATGACCGCCGACGGGTTGCGCGCGCGCGCGCGGCGGAGCATCTGGCGCGATTTCCTGTCGCTGATCGCGGTGACGGAGCAGGTGTTGACGATGTAGGCGTCCGCCTCCTCCTCGAAATCGACCGGCGTGTGCCCCCGGCGCAGCAGCTCGCGCTCGATGGCCTGCGATTCATATTGGTTCACCTTGCAGCCCAAGGTACATATGGCGATCCTCATGGGGTTCCCTCTTGCTATTTGAGTGGTGTATCTATATAATTGTAGCGTTATTCTCACCGATATGCAAGCACAAAAAGAGAGGACGATACCATGCCGGAGCTTGAAACCGACTATCTGGAGGGCCTGCGGCTCTTCTATCTGCAGCGCTACGGCGAAGCGCTCGCCCTGCTGGAGCAGACGGCGGAGGCGGGCGGCGCGAAGGCGCAGCACTTTCTCGCGATGATGTACGAAAACGGAAACGGCGTCGAGCGTGACCTGACGCGCGCCGCGTATTGGTACGGGCACTGCGCCGCGCAGGGCGACCGGGAGGCGCAGCTCACCTACGCGATGCTCCGCGCCCTGGGCAAGGGGATCGAGCCCGATCTCGCCGACGCCTGTCACTGGGCGACGCGCGCGCTGCATCAGGGCAGCCGCAACGCCGCGCAGACCGTGCAGATCCTCCGCGCGCAGGCGAAGCAGGACGCCGACGCCGCGATCGAGGCGTTTCGGGCGGCGCATCTCGCGCACGACGACGCGGAGGCGGCGGCACAGCTCACCCGCGCGGCGGAGTGCGGCAGCGCGGACGCGCAGTTCGCCCTCGCCCGGGCGCTCCGCGAGGGGAAGGGCGTGGCGGAGGACGCCGCCGAGGCGCTGCTGTGGCTGCGCGAGGCCGCCGAACAGGGCCACGCGGAGGCGCAGGCGCTGCTCCGCGAGTGGACGGCGGCGGACGACGCGGACGCGGCCCCGGCGGAAAGCGAGGCGGCTGGATGATCTACCTCGACCACGCCGCCACGACGCCCGTGCCGCCCGAGGTCGCGGACGCCGTGCGCGAGGCGCTTGTCAACCAGTACGGCAATCCCAGCTCGCAGTATCCGCTCGGGCGGGAGGCGAGAGACCTTGTCGCCCGCTGCCGCGAGACGGTCGCGCGCGCGCTCGGCTGTGAGGCGGAGCGGCTTGTCTTCACCTCCTGCGGCACGGAGAGCGACAACTGGGCGCTCCGCCTCGCCGTATGGCAGGGGCGGCACGCGGGGCGGCACATCGTCACCACCGCCGTCGAGCACAGCGCGGTGCTGGAGACCTGCCGCCAGCTCGAGCAGGAGGGCTGCGCCGTCACCTATCTCAAGCCCGGACGCGACGGGAGCGTCACCGTCGAACAGGTGGCGGACGCGCTGCGCGAGGACACGGTGCTGGTGTCCGTCATGCTGGTGAACAACGAAACGGGCTGCGTCTTTCCCGTGCGCGAGATCGCGGAGCTGCTGAAAGCGCGCGGCTCGAAGGCGCTTTTGCACACGGACGCCGTGCAGGGCTTTTTAAAGGTACCGTTTTGTACCGGTACATTGGGGGCCGACCTCATTTCGATCAGCGCGCACAAGCTCGGCGCGCCCAAGGGCGTCGGGGCGCTGTACCTCGGCGAGCGCGTCAAAAACCCGCGTCCCCTGCTCGCCGGAGGCGGTCAGGAGGGCGGCCTTCGCTCCGGCACGGAGGCGACCGCGCAGCTCGCCGGCTTCGCGAAGGCGGTGGAGCTGCGGCTCGCCGCGCTGGATGAAACGCTCGCCCACATGGCGTCGGTCAAGGCGTACGCGCTCGAAAGACTGCTCGCCATCGAGGGCGTGGAGCGCGTCGGAAACGGGGACGCGCCGCACATTCTCGCGATCTCGCTGGCGGGCTATCCCTCGGCGAACATCGTGGAGGAGCTCGCCGCGCGGGGCATCTGCGTCAGCGCGGGCAGCGCCTGCCACCGCGGGCGCGCCAGCCACGTCTACGAGGCGATGGGGCTCCCCAAGCGCGTCAAGGCGGGCGTCGTGCGCGTCAGCTTCGGTCCCGAAACGCGGACGGACGACATCGACGCGCTCGCCGACGCGCTCCGCGCGCATCGGGACGCGCGCTTCCCCATGCTGTGAAAATTTACCCCCATTTCATTGTAAACCCCCTTTTCCGGGATGCGCCCGTTTGCGGCGCGTCCCGGCGTTTTTTGCCCGTTCCGCGCCTGCTAGGGCCTGTGCCGAGCGGCTTTTCCGACGCCCGCGCCGCGGTCGGTTTTTCGACGATCTATCAGAAAATATTTTGTCGGTCTGCCGCTGTTTTAGGGTAATAATGTTGCAATTTCTTGTTTTTTGCCGATTTGACCCCGATTTTTCCGATCGCCGGAACGATTTTTAAAAGACTTTGCGTTTTCTTCTTTTCGGTTTGGTCTATTGTTTTCCGCAAACCCGCATGATTTCGGCAATTTTTGACCGTATCCTTTTGCGGAGCCTCCGCGCGCGAAAAATCGTCTGATACCGTCTGAGGCTCTCCGGGCGATTTTTCCCCGTCTGTTCGGCAAAATTATGATAGATTATGCCTATATCGGTCTATTTTGACGTCGTGATTTTGTTTCATCCTGTTTTTTGCCTCCCGACGGGCAAAACGCCTTGCCGGACCGCCGTTTTTCCTATCTGCGGCGCGGCGCGGGCGCTTTCTCTCTGCCGTGGGTATGGCAGGGGAATTTGGTTTACTACTCGCCTGTTTTCCTTCTGTTTTCCCCTTTGCCCTGCCGCCGGAAAACGCCGTCCCGACAAGCTTTTTCCTTGCGCCGCGCCGGCTCCCGGCGTATGCGCGCATAGATTTCGGGGGAGGCGCCTGGCGGCGCCTCCCCCGTGGGTCGTATGTCTTTTCTTTTCGCTTACGCGTGGGGCTGGATCTTGCCGCCCTCCCACTTGGTGACGCACAGCGAGCAGCTGATGTCGCCGGTGACGTTGAGGCAGGTGCGGCCCATGTCGAACAGACGGTCGACGCCGTAGATGATCATGATCATATTGACGTCGATGCCCATGGCGGTGAGGACCATGGCGAGCATGATCATGCCCGCGCCCGGCGTGCCCGCCGTGCCGATGGAAGCGAGCGTCGCGGTGACGACGATGATGACCATCTGGCCGATGGTGAGGTGGATGCCCGCGCAGGAGGCGAGGAAGATGGTCGCCACACACTGATAGATCGCGGTGCCGTCCATGTTGATCGTCGCGCCGAGCGGCAGGACGAAGGAGGAGATGTCGTTCTCCGCGCCCAGCATATCCGCGCACTCCTTGGAGACCGGCAGCGTCGCGGCGGAGGAGGTCGAGGTGAACGCGAAGATCATCGCGGGACCCGCGCCCTTGAAGAACGTGATTGGGTTGACGCCGGCGAACGCCTTGGCGGAGAAGGAGTAGATGAGGATCGCGTGGAGCGCGTAGCCGATGTAGGCGCACAGCAGCACCAGCGCGAGGGAGCCGAGGATGTTGGGCCCCTGCGTGGCGACGACCCAGGTCATCATGGCGAACACGCCGATGGGGCTGAGGCTGATGATGAAGGTCATGACCTTGTCGATCACGGCGTAGAAGCTGCCGACGATGTCCTTGGCGAGCTTCGCCTTCTCGCCCGCGGCGAGGATACCGCCGCCGAGCAGCAGGGCGATGATGATGACCTGGAGCATGTCGGCGTTGGTGAACGCCGCCCACATATTGCTCGGGAACATGGCGACCAGGGTGTCCATGAAGGGCTGGCTGGTCTTGCCGGTCCACTCCGCGCCCTCGGCGTTTTGCAGGACCGGGAACAGTCCCGCGCCGTCAAAGATGTTGGCGAGCACGAGCCCGATCACGCAGGCGATGGCGGTCGTGGCAAGGAAGTAGACAACCGTCTTCCAGCCGACGGAGCCGACCTTCTTCATGTCGCCCATGGAGATGATGCCGTCGATCATCGACAGCAGCACCACGGGCACGACCAGGAACTTGAGCAGGTTGACGAAGATCGTACCGAAGGGCTTGAGGTAGCTCGCCGTGAAGTCGGCAAGCCCCGCAAAGTAACAGATCAGGCCCAGTACGACGCCGACCACCAATGCGACCACGATCTGCATCGGCAGACTCATTTTTTTCTTTTCCATGTACTCACACTCCCATTTTTAGTCCCGGCGACACACGACACCGAGCTGTTTATACTATACCATTTTATGTCACCGTTTGCAACGAAGGCGCGCGCTTTTGTGCTTTTTCGGCATTTTGACTATTCTGCCCAGTTTGCGGCGCCGCGGCCGGCACATTCTTGGTGAAGCTGCCGTCTTGCATTTTGGGTCCCTATCCGCTAATCTATGTAATTGAAAATTCCAGCAGGGAGGACACCGCGATGACGCTTCGGGCAGTGAACCGTAAAATGGCTCCCGCCGCAGGCGTTTTTATTCCCTTCCTTGCTGTTTTTATTGGTTCGTTTCGTCGGTAGATTTCTGCCGGCGTTATTTTTTTGCACCGATCCGCAAACCAGAGAAAGTGAAGGAGAGAAGCGATGAAAAAAGAACTCGGTCAGGAACCCATCTACGACGCGCGCGAGCTTGGGACTCCGCGCATGCTCGTGCTCGGACTCCAGCACCTGTGCGCCATGTTCGGCGCGACGGTGGTGGTCCCCATCATCATCAGCGGCGCCTACGGCCTGCCGATGACGGTGCAGACCACGCTGCTGATGGCGGGCCTCGGCACGCTGCTGTTCCACGTCCTCACAAAGTTCAAGGTGCCCGCCTTCCTCGGCTCGTCCTTCGCCTACCTCGGCGGCTTCGGCATCATCGGCAGCCTGGACGCCGGCAAGTACGCCACGATGTCGCCGGACGACAAGCTCGCCTACGCCCTCGGCGGCGTGGTGGTCGCGGGACTTCTGTATCTGGTGCTCGCGCTGCTCTTTAAGCTCATCGGCGTGCAGAAGGTCATGCGCTTCTTCCCGCCCATCGTCACCGGCCCGATCATCATTCTCGTCGGACTGCACCTCGCCGGCTCCGCGGTGGACAACGCCAGCCAGAACTGGGGCATCGCGCTCGTCTCGATCGTCATCGTCATCGCGGTCAACATCTGGGGCAAGGGCATGATCAAGATCATCCCGATCCTGCTCGGCGTCCTCGGCGGCTGCATCGTCGCGGCGATCACGGGCAACATGAGTTTCGAGGCGGTGCACACCGCCAGCTTCGTCGGCCTTCAGAAGTTCACCCTCGCGAAGTTCGACCTCACCGCCATCCTCGTCATGGCGCCCATCGCGATTGCCGCGATGATGGAGCACATCGGCGACGTGTCCGCCATCTCCTCCACCACCGGCTCCAACTTCATCGAGGATCCGGGTCTGCACCGCACCCTGATGGGCGACGGCCTCGCCACGGCGCTCGCCGGCTTCTTCGGCGGCCCCCCGAACACGACCTACGGCGAAAACACCGGCGTTCTGGTGCTCTCCAAGGTCTACGACCCGCGCGTCGTGCGCCTCGCCGCCTACTTTGCGATCATTCTCTCCTTCTCCCCCAAGTTTGACGCACTCGTCACCTCCGTCCCGGCGGCGGTCATCGGCGGCGTGAGCTTCATCCTCTACGGCATGATCGCGGCGGTCGGCGTGCGCAACGTCGTCGAGAACCGCGTGGACCTGACCAAGTCCCGCAACCTGATCATCGCGGCGGTCATCTTCGTCAGCGGTCTCGGCATCAGCGGCATCACCTTCACGCTCGGCGGCGCGGACGTCACGATCACCGGCATGGCGATCGCCGCCCTCGCGGGCGTCCTGCTCAACGCGATCCTGCCCGGCAACGACTACGAGTTCGGCTCCAGCGTCGCGGGCGACAAGGCCGCCGACCTCGGCAGCTACGGCGCGTAATACAAAGCATCCGGCCACCCACAGGGGGAGGGGCGATACGCCTCTCCCCCTTGATTTTACCTTGCAAAAGCGCCCCATCGATGATAAAGTATTCATACCATACGGCATACATGACCGTTCGGAAGGGAGAGGCGCGCATGGACGAGCAAAGGATCATCAAAAAGAACCTCATCATGTTCCCCCTTGGGACGATCGGACGGGACATGATGTACAACCTCGTGACGAGCTATCTGCTGACCTTCGTGCTCTTCACGCACAAGCTGACCGCGGCGCAGCTGTCCGCGATCACGGCGATCATGGTCGCCGCCCGCGTGTTCGACGCGCTCAACGACCCCATCATGGGCAACATCATCGAGCGCACGCGCACCAAATGGGGCAAGTTCAAGCCCTGGCTGACCGTCGGCATCCTCTCGACCTCGGTGGTGGTCTACCTCGCGTTCAACGTACAGCTCCAGGGCTGGACGTTCGTCTGGTTCTTCGGGCTGATGTACTTCCTCTACAGCATCACCTACACCATGCACGACATCTCCTACTGGGGCATGGTCCCGGCGCTGAGCTCCGACGCCGACACCCGCAACCAGTACACCTCCCGCGCGACGCTGTGCGCGGGCATCGGCGGCGTGCTGGCGGCGTCGTTCATCCCGATGTTCACCGCGGGCGGCAACACCATCGGCGGCAACGCCGTGACCGCCTATGGGCGCGTGGCGCTTGTCATCGCGCTCCTGGGCCCCGCGTTCCTCGCCTTCACGATCTTCGGCGTCACCGAGCAGCGCGATTATAACGCCGATCCCGTGCCCCCCGTCAGCTTCAAGAAGATCGTCGGCACGATCACGGGGAACGATCAGCTGCTGTGGATCGCGCTGATCTTCCTGCTGCAGCAGATCGGCAACGGCATCGTCATGGCGGGCGTGGGTCAGACCTACATCTACGTCGAATTCGGCTACGAGGGCGGCTTCTTCACCGTGTTCCAGATGCTCGGCATGATGGTGACGGCATTTTTGATGATCTTCTACCCCGCTATCTCCCGCAAGACGCCGCGCAAGAAGCTCATGCACATCCTGATGCTGATCTCCACCGTCGGCTACGCCGTCATGTTCCTGCCCGCGCTCGTGCTCCAAACCGGCGCGGCGCGGCTCGCGGGCTTCGACGTCAAGTTCCTCATCATCACGCTGGGCTACATGCTGGCGAATTTCGGCCAATACGGCTTCTACCTCATCATGATGATCTCCATCATGAACACGGTGGAGTACAACGAGTACAAGCACGGCACGCGCGACGAGGGCATCGTCTCCTCCCTGCGCCCGTTCCTGACGAAGCTGGCGTCGGCGCTGACGGTCGCCATCGCGAACGCCGCCTACATCGCCTTCAACATCATCCAGTACACCAACGGCATCGCCGGGCTCGAACAGGACGCGAACGCCGGCACGATCACCGCCGAGCAGAAGGCGGAGCAGATCACGGCGCTGCTGCAGCAGGTGCAGCCGGGCCAGTCCTTCGGGCTGCTGGTGGTGATGACCGCGCTGCCCTTCGTGCTGATGCTGCTGTCGTATCTTCTCTACCAGCGCCGCTACAAGCTGGACGAGGAGGAGTACGCGCGCATCTGCAAAGAGCTGGAGGCGCGCAAGGCGTGATCCCCTTTCATACATATAATACTACTTTCAAATTAAAAGATTTAATTTGAAAGGCGCGTGCTGCGCACGCTGGTTTTGCGCCAAAGGCGCAAAACACGTCTCATGCGAAATTTAACGCCGCTGCGCGGCTATAAAACGATTTTCAATCGTTTTAATAAATTTCAGTATAAAGCCCGCGGTTCGCGGAACCGCGGGCTTTTTTCGTCACGTTTCTATACTATTTGTTATTTATTCGACAAATTATCCTTTTTGTCACCGTTTTTCAGCCCCATCGCCAGCTTAACCACATTGTACGCGCCGTCGTAAACCCCCGCCGCCTTGTTGGTGAGGATCGACTGCACCATCCCGGCGAAGAGCGTTTCCTCATCGAGCAGGAGGTCGAGCATCTGGAGCGTGTGGGGGATATCCTCACACTCGAGCGTGCCGTCGCCCAGCTCGGCGGAGTGGATGGCGCCCCAGCGCTCGTGTCCGCCGATGCGCTTGAGAAAAAGCTTCGGCACGGGATAGAACGCCAGCTCGCTCGGCTTGGTCGCCAGCACGTCGCACGAGCGCATCAGGAGGTTGGTGCAGTAGACCGCCTCGAAAATGTCATGGTGATAAAAGGCGTGAACCCCTTCCACTTTACCCTCCGCCGCGTCAGCGGCAAAGCGGGTGGTCTCCGCCCAGTCGTCGAAGTGCTCCGCCGAGAGCGCGGCAAGGCCGTCCACCGTCTGCGTCAGCTCGTCCCAGACCTTGCGGTAGTCGCCCACGTTGACGTAGAGCGCCGCGCGTCCCGCCCGCACGGCGGGCAGCAGATGCGAGATGACGGCTGCGAACAACTCCCGCTGCGCTCCCGCGCCGCCGATGGTCAGCAGGAAGCGGAGCGGCTCGCCGTTCCTTTTCCGTGCCAGCCGCGCGGCGCAGTCCTTTTCCAGATTCGCCACGAGCTCATGGTCGACGTAGTGCCCCGTGTAGACGAGGCTGTCCGCCGGCATGGGCCGCAGCACCTCCTTCCCGCGCATCCCGTTGAGGATGCGGTAGCCCATATAGGACTGGTGCGTCTGGATGGTATGGACGCTCCCCTCGGCGAGGTGCAGCGCCATGGGCCAGTTGTCCGGGATGGCATTGACGACATACTTCATTCCCGCGTGCAGCGCCGCCTGCGCGGGCCAGACGTGCGTGCCGATGAGCGGGATATCCTTCGGCACGTTGGCGAACACCGCCGCCATCAGCTCCGCGTTCTTCTGGTCGGAGGCGTTGTAGCTCAGCTTCCGGAAGCCCTCGTAGTTGACCGGCTCCCAGACGAGCTTGTTGAAGAGCCAAAACCTCTGCGACAGGCGCGAGCCGAGGGAATAGAGCTCGTTCTGCGCGCCGATGACCTTGGTGCAGGTCGTCTCGGGATAGCTGTTGAGGTCCATCCAGTACGGGGTATAGCCCAGCGCGTGCGCCGCCGACGCCATCGCGATCGAGATGCGGTAATGTCCGAAGCCCATGCGGATGTTGCCGACGATGACGCCCTTCTCGCGGTCGAAGGCGCCGTCGCCCGTGCCCTCCGCCACGCGGATGTCGCGCACACCCAGCGGCGCGTAAAGACAGGCGTTGTCAACCAGCTTTGCCGGGTAGTTTGCAGCTGTGTCGTCCCCGTATTTGCGGGCGTATTTCGCCTTTGACCGGAGCGCCTTTTCATACTCCTTCGGCGAGATCTCGTTGCCGAAGATCCTTCTTGCTCTGTCCTCCATCAGTCTGTTCCCCCCTTTTGAACGGTAAATTCGACGCGCAGCGGCTCCGTGCCCTCCAGCGTGAGGGACAGCGCCGCCTTCCCTGTCAAGCCGATCGTCTTTACATAGGTCCCGCCGAGCCCGCCGCGCAGCATCGCCTGCCTCGGGCCGAGCAGGGCGATCGGTCCCTCCGTCTCCAGCGTCACCGGCTCCTGCGCGAAGGACTGCACGCAGCCGTTTTGATCGACCAGCGCGAGGCGGACCGAGGCGACGTCATAGGTCGCGCCCTCGACCAGCTCCGTGTGCGAGACCGTCGCGCGCAGCCGCCGCTCCGCCGCGCAGGAGCGAACGACGGTTTTGACCACCCTGCCGTCCTTCACCGCCTCGAAGCGGAACTCGCCCGCCGCGTCGCCCCAGTTGTTGACGTACTTCCCATAGAGCCGGTAGGCGTCGGCAAAGCTCATCCCGAAACGCGCCATCAGGACGCCCGCCTTTGCCAGAATGTCCGGCGGCAGGTGATCCATACCGAACCGCGCAGCGTAGTTGAGCAGCTCCTTCGTATAGCGCGCCTGCGTTGGTGTAAAGTGTTCCTCCTTTTCGATCCGTTCGCCGATGAAGTCGTCGATCTCGATGGGCGGGTGCGTCAAATGGCGGTAGGGGCTGCCTGAGTGGGTGTAGGCGCGGATGAAGACGCCGTTGTGGTACATCCGCACCTCGTCCGCGTTGGTAAACACGAACACGCGCCCGCGGCTGCCCGCCGGGTTCTCCCCGATCTGGAAGGAGGAGCTGACCTCCAGCACCGGCGTTTCGTCCTGCCGCGCGGCATAGACCGCGGCGGCGAGCTTGGGATTGCGGTACATGTCCAGCACGCCGTGGTAGCAGATGCGGTCGCCGCTGCCGAAGTCGCGGTGAGTGTTGTAGTCGAACATACACCAGCCGAAGCTGCCCGCGATGTCGTCCTCCGCCGCGACGGCGTCCAGCACGTTCGCGTGGCGCAGCGCGTGCTCCAGCCGGTGCGCCTCGCTGTCGAACGCCTTGGTCGGGTACATGTGCCCGTTGTACTCGCTGACAAGATACGCCTTTCCCGGATCGGACGTGACGTCCTTCTTTTTCTCGCAGCCCTTGTTCGCGCCGCTGTGAACAAAGTCGTTGTAGGTGTATACATCCTCCAGCAGATGACTTTTTTTGAGATAGCGCACGCCGCCCGTCGCCCGCGTGGGGTCCAGCTCGCGCGCGGCGGCGTTCGTCCTCTCGTAGAGCGCGTCGTCGTCCCGCGACTCGTTGATGCGCACGCCCCAGAGGACGACCGAGGGATGATTGCGGTACTGCGCGACCATCTCGCGCACGTTTTCGACCGCCTGCTCCCGCCACGCCTCGCTTTCGCCGATGTGCTGCCAGCCAGGAATCTCGGTGAAGACCAGTAAACCCAGCTCATCGCACCGGTCGACAAAGTGCTGCGACTGGGGATAGTGCGAGGTGCGCACGGCGTTGCAGCCCAGCTCGCGGCGCAGGATGTCCGCGTCGTATCGCTGCATGGACCGCGGCATGGCATAGCCGACACAGGGGAAGCTCTGGTGCCGGTTGAGGCCGACGAGCTTCAATTTTCGCCCGTTGAGATAGAAGCCGTCCGCGCGCCACACCGCCTCGCGGAAGCCAAAGCGCGTTTCCGCGCGGTCGAGCAGCGTCTCTCCCTCCCACAGCTCGGCGGAGAGGGTGTAAAGGTTCGGCTCGTCCACGTCCCAGCGCTTCGCGTCCGGCAGATAGAGCGAAAACTCCGTCCGCTCCCGCGCCGAGACACGCTTTTCGACGCCGTTGACGCGGGAGCGAAGCGTCATCCCCCCGCGCAGTGCGCCGGAGAGCGTCACCGTTGCGGAGAGCACGCCGTTCGCGCCGGCGCGCACGAACACGTCCCCGATGCGCGTTTGCTCCGTGACCTCCAGCCAGACCTCGCGGTAGAGCCCGCCGTAGGTCATGTAGTCGACCACATAGCCGAACGGCGGGACGTCCGACGTCTCGCGGGAATCGACGCGCAGCGCAAGCTCCGCCTCCTTTCCGGGCGTCAGGCGGTCCGTCAGCTCCGCGCGGAACGCCGTGTAGCCGCAGCGGTGCTCGCAGAGCTTTTTTCCGTCGACAAAGACCTCCGCGACGTGCCCCGCCGCGCCGACGCAGAGAAACACGCGCCTGCCCGCCCACTCCGCGGGAACGGCGAGCCGCTTGCGATAGCCGCAGACCATCTGGTAAACGCTCTCGTCGAAGCAGTTGTAGGGCGTCTCGCGGCAGGTATGCGGCAGCGAGACGGTCACGGCGCGGCTGAAATCGTCAAAATCCTCCGTGAATTCCCAGTCCCGGTTCCAGTCGATCCTCTCTCTCATATCCGCCTCCCCGTCATTCGACCGCGACGACGGTGATTCTGCCGTCCGCGGCGCGGAATTTGATCTCATGCCCGCCGAACGCCATGCCGTACACGCGTTCCGGGTCGTCCTGATAGCTCGGCCTCGGATCGTGCGCCAGCACGCCGAGCAGCGCGGCGCGCTTGTCCTCCTCCACGCGCGCGAGCAGCTCCGGCGGGAAATCCACCGGCACGACGTCCGGCCTCGTGTTGGCGAAGCCGCCGCGCGCGTCGGGAAACGCGTCCGCGTAGGGCGCGTAGGGCTTGACGTCGTAGATGGGCGTGCCGTCCATCAGGTCCGCCCCCGACACCAGCAGCGCCGGCCCGTCCGGCGCGTGCCATTCGACCGCCTCCAGCACCACGCAGGACAGCCCCAGCGGGTTCGGACGGAAGGGCGAGCGCGTGGCGAACACGCCCATGCGCGTGTTGCCGCCGAGGCGCGGCGGGCGCACGGTCGGGCGCCACTCGTCCAAAACGGACTCCGAAAACTGCCAGATCAGCCACAGGCGCGAAAAGCCATCGATCCCGCGAAACGCCGCCGGATCGCGGTACTCCGGCTCGAACACGACCCGCGCGCGCAGCTCCGGCACCAGACCGCTCTGTCGCGGAATGCCGAATTTGGCGGGAAAATCGCTTTGGATACGCGCGATGACCTTGACACTGTGCCGCTCCATGCCGCCTCCTTGACAAAGAAAGCGGCATGAAGCCGCTTTCTGTCCTGTTTCAGCCGATCTTGCGCAGAAAATGCCCCTCGATGCGCACGCCCTCCTGCACGATGAAGAACGCGTTGGGGTCCAGCTCCCGCACGATGCCGCGCAGGTCGTCCACCTCGAACTTCGACACGCAGACGCACAGGATGCGCATATCCGCGCCCGTATAGGCGCCCTTGCCCTCCCAGTAGGTCACGCCGCGACCCAGGCGCTGCATGATGTTCTGGGGCAGCTCGGGGTCCTCGTCTCGGGTGAAGATCAGCACCTGGTCGCTGATGCCCTGCTGGTGCGCGCGGTCCATGAACAGCGAGCTGAACACGTTGTAGATGATCGAATACAGCGCGGTCTGCACGTCGAAGAGGATGGCGCAGATCCCATAGAGCACGGCGTTGAAGCCGAGCGAAAAGCGCCCGACGGTGAAGCGGCTGCCCCGCTTGTTGAGCCAGAGCCCGATGATGTCCAGCCCACCGCTGGAGCTGCCGCAGGTCAGCGTCAGACCGAGCCCGAGGCCGCAGAGGATGCCGCCGACCAGGCAGGAGGCAAGCCGCTCCTCCAGAATGGGCGCGGCGGGCGCGGTCAGAACGCTCAGGAACAGGGACGAGCTGAACGTGCAGATCAGCGTGCGCACGGCGAAGCCGTGGCCCAGCGAGCGCCACGCCAGCACCAGGATCGGGATATTGACGATCAGATACAGGATACCGGCGAAATCGACGCCCGCGGGCAGCTCGATCACGCGCGAGAGCAGGGTGCGGATCAGCTGGCAGACGCCCGTGACGCCGCCGCCGTAGAGCTGCATCGGCACGATAAAGAAATTCATGCCGAAGCTGTTGATAAAGGTGCCGAGGACAGCGAGCGCAAGCCTTGTCCAGCGGTTATGCATCGCCTTGTGCAGCATACGTCCGCCTCCTGATAATCCGGCGGCTCCGCGCGGAGCCGCCGCTGTTACTCAATTACGGGTTCGTTGAGCGGCAGCACGTTGAACGTGCTCTCCACCAGCTCGCCTCCCGCTTTGTCATAGATCCGCAGCTCGACCGTAAACATGTTCAGCCCCTGCGAGTACCAGACTTCCACGTTCGCGCGCAGATCATACTTGGTATAGGACGACTTGCTGAGGATCAGATTGCCCCTGCCGCTGGGCAGGCCAAGGATCAGCTTGCCTCCGCCGAGCAGCGCCGGCGAGGGCGTATAGCTCCCGTCCTCGTCGATGTCCACGGGAAC
Organism: uncultured Clostridia bacterium; assembly: GCA_947165595.1. Classification (GTDB taxonomy): domain Bacteria; phylum Bacillota; class Clostridia; order Oscillospirales; family Oscillospiraceae; genus Hominicoprocola. The sequence goes on from CAMVAV010000010.1 coordinate 19,512, forward strand.
AAAGGCGCACAGATCGTCTTTGATGCCAAAGTTGGGGCTGTAAAACGCGTCGACCCTCGCCCCGCGGCCCGGGTCCGACTCGGCCGACAATCGCACGGTGCTCGTGCCGCTCAGCTCGCCGCGGATCACGGTCTTGAGCGTGGAGCACAGCACCTTGCCCTCCGAGAGGATCATGGAGTTGTTATACTGCTCCATGCCGTAGGCGACGCCGCGCGCGAGGCCGCCGCTGACCAGCAGCAGGATGATCACCGCGACGAGCGTTTCAATGATGGTAAAGCCCCCGCCGCCGCGCGCGCGGCGCACGGCGCTCTCACGATCCAGTATCGAGCTTGTCATAATAGTAATACCCGTTTCCCTCATACAGCCTGACGTCCTCCACGGTCACTCCGTTGACGCTTACCTTAAAATCCGCGTACCTGTCGGTGACATCGTCGCCGGTGTGAAATTCGGAGTATGAGTTTTTCAGCTTGTCGTTGACACGAGCGGCGGACACGACCGCGCCTGTGAGGAACAAAAACGTCAGCACGACGAGCAGCATCGACACCAGAACCTCCGGGATCGACTCGCCGCGCCGCGAGCGAAGCTTTTTCATCATGCTCCTCCCCCTCCCGTCACGGGCGCCTTCATGCTCATGCGAACCGTCCACTCCAGCGTGGTCGTGACATCCGTGGTCGTCGTGACCCGCTTGTGCTCGATGATATTGCCGTCCTTGTCCTTGCGCTCCGGCTCCTCTGTTACCCTGGTTTCGCTTTTCACCTGCACAACGGGCACCCATGCCGTCACATAGATCTTCTGCTCCTCGCCGGGGAAGGTCAGCACGCCGTCGATGCCGTAGTTGGCGGCAAGACTGATCCCCGACCCGGACTTGGCCAGCGTCATGGTATAATCCATCACCGCTTGCTCTTTGAGCGCCTCCACTCCGTCGACCCTGACACGGATCCCGCCGCCCGACGGCGTTTTGAGGGTGGACGTTGCCTCGTTAAACGCATCCCCGTGATCCGACAGCTTTTTCAGGATCGTTCCAAGACAGTACGCTTTGTGGTCGAAGGAGAGCGCCATGCCGTTCAGCGTGTCCACCTGATTCAGCAGGTAGTCGCCCAGCGGCCCCTCCGTTCCCGTGTTGCCAACGAGTTCATATGTTGTTTCGAAGTCGATGGTATCGTCCAGCACCACCTTGGTCGTCCGTTCGTGGATGACCACCTTCGACGACTCGATGCTCTCCTTCAGGACGCGCGCCGCCGAGGCGATCGCAAGGTAGTTCTGCTCCTGAATGCGATCATCCCGGATGCGGCGCACCGCCGTGACCGAGGCGCTGATGATGATCACCGAGACCATGCTCGCCACCAGGAACAGCAGCAGCGCGAAGAGGATGGAGACGCCGCTTCGGCTTTTCAGTTTTTCTTGGACACGCCTCACACGGCGTCCCCCCCTTCCTGTTTGTTGCGTTTTGTCATGGCTGCGTATCGTTTTCAAAGAAGCTCAAGCTGCTGAGGATGTAGGGGATAATTCTGTTTTTCACGTCGCTTTCCTTATAGTTATTGATAGATTCATCCCATTCCAGCCCCTTCTTCGCGCTCTCCAGCCCTCTGGCGCACAGCCAGTTTTCTCCCGTGTCGAATCTCCACTGCTTATCCGCGTCACCAACCGCGTTCTTTCGATGATACACGATTGCGTATCTAATACCATTAATGCCCGTCGTTCCGAAGATGGAGCCGTAATCGTCATGCGGTATTATCAGGTAATACATGTTATTGGCGCTCGTTTTCGCTGCCCCCCAAACACATCTCGCGTCCACCACGGACGGCAGAATGATGCGCGTGCCATCCGGAAGGCTGCCGGAGAAGACGGTCATACGAACGGGGTCATACTTTCCATTGTTGCTTCCGTCAAACGACTCAGGCTCGGCGACGGCATAGAGGGTATCACCCGCGTCCTCGACCAGGATATAGCTCCCGCCATCCTTGAAGTTCTCCGCCGCGGACACATATGCGTTCAGCGTCCAGCGAGCATAAAGTTTGTGTGTTCCCGGAGGATTCGTCGGATCGAAGACGAGCGCCCCCGTGCTGTCCTTCTTCGTATAGCCGGTCACGACGCTGCAGATGCTGCCGTCCGCGTTGAGCACCTTCTTGCCGTCCTTCTTCAGGTTGTACCAGCCCTCCAGCGTCCAGGTGCTGCCGTCCTCCGCCTGCATCGTATAGCTTGGCGGATTCGACGGATTCTCGGGATCAATCCAGTAATCAGCGTAGTACCTGGACTCGCTGTCGCTTCCGAGCGAGGGCAGATTCTCGAAGATCGTGAACTGAATCTCCCCACCCTGGAATTTCTTGCTCAGCAGATACAGTGTCCTCGTGGTCTTCCACTGCGCGTAGAGCGTGATCGTACCGTCGGCGGACGGCTTGAGATCCCCAGTCCCCGTACCGATGCGAACCTGGTTGCCCTCGCCGGCCAGATACAGCTTTCCGCTGCCGTCCGACTCCGTGGACCAGCCGGCGAAGACACGGCCGCTGTCCTCCGTCGCCAGCCGGAATCCAAGCTCCTCCGCGGAGGCAAGCGCGAACGCCTCGCCGATCCTGTGCGCGGTATCATCCGTGATGCTCTTTTCGCCGCCGGGTGTCTCCGTGCCGTTGCCGTCGTAGACCACGGTATAGCCCACGGGCTCCCAGACGGCCGTGAAGACGACCTCCTGCGTCTCGCTCGGCGGCGGAACGATTTTCACATTCCCCGTATCGGCGTAGATCAGCTCCGTCGTGCCGAGCCGCTCGTTGAGCTCAACCGAGGCTTCATCCAGCTTCGCGTTCTCCGGCGCGGTCAGCTTCCACGCAAGGAAGCTGTAGCCCGTGCGCTCGAAGGTGCACGCCGGCAGCCTCAGCCTGCCGTCGTCACGGATACCGACGGGATTCACGCTGCCCGTCGCGTCGTCCGCCCCTTTCTCGAACCTCGCCTTGCCCTTGGGCACCGAGTCGAGCGTCAGCGCAAGCTGATACTTCTCCGTATGCGTCCTCGTTTCGCCCGCGGCGTTGACCGTGGAGACGTCGTAGTGCGCCTCGACCTCAACCACAACCTCGCCGCTGATCCCGTTGCCGGTCAGCGTGAAGCCGCGATAATCATAGAGCTCGCTGTCGTCGCGCGCGGCGGAGCCCGCCGTGCCGAGGGTAAAGAACTCTTCCGTTCCCTCTCTGACAAGGTCATTGCCCCTGAATGTGTTGCTCTTCCCCGGCTCATCGACGGACCTCACCGTGATCGAATCGATCACAAGCTGAGCAAGGCCGCAATTCCCCGAATAGAGGCTGTCGGTATGCGTCCCAAAGAGGTAGAACTCCGCGCTGTCCATCGGCTGAGGCGCGCGAACCTCCCTGTTTTCGCCGCCGGTCGTAAAGTACGTGGGAACGACCGCCAGCGCGCCGCCCTTGCCGCCCGTTTCGCTGCGGTACGCGGCGCAGACATTGTTCCAATCCTCGCCACTGACGCGCGCGTCCGCAATGCCAAGGATGCCGAGCGTATGACTCGGGACCAGCCCGACCGGCTGAGTCTCCGGGACCGGGTTGGAATGGTAGTCAAGGGTATAATTCGCCTTGAGCATCTGATCGCCGGCCACGCCGCTGTAGACCTTGAAGCGAACGGTATTGTCGGCATCCCCGGCCTGCTTGTCGGCGCGCGCGAGGCTGTAGGGAACGCTCGCGCCGTCCCCGTTGTCCCGCTGTTCGTACGAAACGAAATTGTCCGGGATATCCGCGGTGAGTGTCAGCGCGCCGTTTCTCGCAAGCTCCGCGAGGTATGCGTTGCGGCGAACGTACGAATCATGCTCTTCCTGTGTCGTCCCCGGTGCCGTCGGCTCCTCGCCCGCCGTAAGGGTCAGCGCCAGATTGCCGGGCGCCGACGTATCCGGCGTGTTGTCATACACGGTGTAGAGCAGGAGCGTCTGCGGATCGGGCTTAATCGAAAGACCGCTTGCCGTCACGTTGAGCACGAATTCCGCCGTGCTTTCGCTCCCCTGCACGCGAAGGCGTGTCGTGCCCTCGCGCAGTGCGCGCAGCGTTACGCTGTACTTGCCGTTATCAACCTCGCTCTTGTCCTCGTCTATGATCTCCGCGACGCTGACGGGATTCCCCTCTTCGTCCTCAGAGAGCGGGTCGATCGTGATGCTGCCCGTGCCGATGCCGCCTAAATTCTTATGCCCTTCCGTATCGTCATGCAGCACGAAGGTCTTCTCCGCCCAAACCTCGACGTCCGCGTTCTCCCCGCCGGGATTCCAGCTCTCGGGAACCGCGAGGTCGCTGAAGATGTCCATCTCCGCGCGGCCCTCTTCCCAGTAGAAGTCGACGGGCCATTCGCCATAGTGGACATTGACGGTCTTGTTGAACACCGGCTCCTCCTGCGTGACGACCGTCGGATAGGGGTAGTTCTTGCCGATCAGCTCCGAATGGTTGCCCGGGAAGGTGTACTTGCCGCTGACGTCCACGTCGGTGTCGGGCTCCTTCACATCGACCCAAGCCCACACGTTGTCCTGATTCAGCGCATCCAGGATATGCTTTCCTTCCTTATCCCCCAGCCCTTCCAGAGTACCGGATCTTTCACCGGCTTTGTTCTCATTATATCTGGTCTCGCAGGTCTCGAATTCCTCCGTCTCATACCTGTTATGCACGCACTCGCCCGCGGTCAGCACACTGCCGTCCATCAACTGATCGGACGTCACGCCGTAAAGCTCGACGTCGACCTTGACCGAGGTGCTGTCCTTGTTAATGATATAGTAGTTGACGTAGGTGTCGCCCAGAAGGATGGACTCCCATTCCTTCTCGGAAAGCCCATGATCCTTCTTCGCTCCATTGCTGAAGTAATACGGCGCGGGCCTTGTCCCCGGATACGCAAGCGCGTCCCTAACGCTCCGCAGGTAATAGCAGTTTTCAATGGTCAGCGACGCGTTAAGGCGGCCATAGCGGTCCGCGACGGTCGCGATCAGGGAGACGCCGCGAATCGTGCCCTCCATCTGCGGGAGCTTCACATAGCTGTAGCAGTTCCTGAACACGGGCGTGCCGTCTTCCGCCCCGTCGAAGTTGGCGTACGTCAGCGAATACAGGCCGCCGCTCAGACCGCCGACATAGATGTGCGGATTCTTGTTGCGATCCGTGGTAAAGATGTTGTTTTCGGGACGGTTCTTTAAGGCCTCGTAAGTCTCCGTGACCGGTTTGCCCTCCTTGTCATAGACCTCTTCGATCGTTTGCCGGGCCACCTTGATCTCGCCGCCGGCATAGCAGTTTTCGACGCGATACTTCGCCACGCCGGTCAGGCCGCCCGAGTGGACATAGCAGCCGAACACGTGGCCGCCATTGTCATGCGTGCAGTTGATCTCAATGTCCGTCACCGCCGAGCAGCGGTTGAGGTTCACGTAGGAAAGCCCGATCAGTCCGCCGACGCTCCCGTGGCCGCGCCCCTGCCGGTTCGAGCTGTTGTCGATGATCGTATAGCCCGCGATGGCGCAGTTTTCGATCGTGTTGTCGCTCGTTCCGCCGTCTCTCAGATAGTAGTCGTAGGCGACGGCGATCAGTCCGCCGATGGCATAGTAGCCCGTTGACTCCTTCTCGGTGCCGGCGCCCGGCGTACTGCGCGAGATCACGTTGCCCTGATCGCTGTAGACGATGATGTTTTTCATATGCGCGCCGACGGTGACGCCGAACAGACCCACCGTGAAGAGCGTCTTGTCATTGCTTCTGATATTGTAGTTTTGCAGCTTGTAGCTCTGCCCGTCGTAATAGCTGCCGAACCACGCGTACAGCCTGCCGTTGCTGTTGCTGCTCGTTTGCGAGCCGACGCAGGAGCCGGCGATCGGAGTAAAGTTCGCGACCCTGGTGCCATCGACGTCGTGCGTCTGGAGCCAATGGAAGTTCGCAAGGGCCGGATGTCCGACGTTGTCCAAATTCACCGTGCTGTTGTTCTTGGCAAACATCAGATACGGGAACTGTGTATAGTTGTCCGCCCCGCCGTATTCCCTGGTCTGAATCAGCGTGGTGCAGTTGAGGTTATTTTCGTTCCAGTTGATGTACTGAAGCTGCTCCGCGGCGCGAATCTCAAGGGGATTGCCCTCTTTTTTGTTTATCTCGTCCGCTCCGCTGCCAAGCGGCATATGATAGTCCGTCAGCTTGCCGTCCGTTCCCTTCGACAGGACCGGCTTGTCGTACGCGACGCCGCCGATCTGGTCGATCTGAATGGCGTTGGCAAAGAAGGGCGCGATATGATAGGTGTACTCCCTCTCGCCGTCGCTCAGCGTCCAGGTTCCGAAGGTATTATCCGCCTTCCCCTTTGCATCCAGGCAAACAAAGTCATAGCCCTCCGCCGGCTCGGACTCAGTCGGCTTCGGCCTTGTGGTGACGGGGAAGAAGTAATAGGACTCGAGCAGCTTCTCCATCTCCGTCTTGACCTCGCCGTTGAGCTGCGACTCGGGCAGGATCACGCTTCCGTCCGCCATTCCCGGATTATTCTCGGGCGCGATGCTGACGCTGATCCCCTCGCTCGACTTGAGCATGGTGCTCGTATACAGGTCCTTGCGGGCATACCAGCCGTAGCCGAAGCTCTGAATGCTTCCGCCGTCATCATGCGCGGTGCACAGCGTCGTACCCGCCAGCGCCGTTGTTCCCTCGGTTCCGACGTAGGTGAAGTGACAGCCGCTGTTGGCGCCGCCATCCTCCATCTCCCAATAGAAGACGCCCAGCTCGCCCAGCTCGGCCCTGAGCACCCACTCGCCGTAATGGACATATTCTCCCGCCGCGTTCCTCACCACGGCGCGGAAGGGATACTGACCGGCCTCGTTCCCGGTCGTCATCTTGTGGTTGTAGCAGCGGTTCTGCCTTGCCGTCCGGCTGCCCGCGGCCGACTTCATATTCTCGTACGTGGTCGGGTCGCCGACCTTGCCGCCCTCGTTGACGTCGAAGTCGAAGGGATAGAGCCGCTTTACAAAGGTAAACGACCCCTCGTTCAGATAGCTGCACCCTCTGACGATGCCGCCCTCGGGCGCAAAGGCATATGTCTTGTCAAAGCCGGCTCCCGAAAGCGCGGTGGCGCAATAGCTGTCGCTGATGCTGCCCTGGTTGCGCCCGGCAAAGCCGCTGACGCTGACGTCGCTGTCCTTGGCGAAGGCGGCGTTCACATAGCCGAGCGCATAGCTGTTGCTGATGCTGCCGCCGGTTTGGTTCCTTCCGACCAGGCCGCCCGCGCCGACGTGGGCATAAAGCGCGGAAAGGCGGATCTCCGGGTTGTCGGCGAAGCAGCCGCTGATCGAGCCGTTGTTGCTGCCGACCAGACCGCCCACATACACCCAGCTGTCGGTGTTGGCAATGATGGTGTTGCTGTCCGCGACGTTGTAGCCCGCCACGGCGCAATTGCTGATGACGCCGTTGTTCTGTCCGGCGAGCACGCCCATGTGAACGTGGTCGTTTGCCGTCATTTCGCCCGTGCGCTGGAAATAATACGCGTTTGCCGATTTTTCGGGATCAAAGTCCGCCGTGACCACAATATTTTCCAGCCTGCCCGTGTTGCGGCCGAACAGGCCGACGTAATTGCCCTTGTTGGTGACAAAATTGACGCCGGTGATCGTATAGCACCCGCCATTATAGCGGCCGGCAAAGGCATGCTCCTCGCCGCCGATCGCGCCCTGACGGTTTTTAATGCCGTCATCGCTGATATTTTTGATCTGCTCGCTGTTGCAGTATCCGCTCCAGTTATATGTATTGTAGTCGATGTTGCGCCCCTGATCGAAGATGTTGCGAATTTCCTCGCCCTGCAGGCGCGCAAACGTCTCAAAGTAATAGCTCAGTCCCTTGAGCTGGCGCGGCGAACGAACCTTGAGCCCATCGTCGGCCTTCAGCTCCTCTCCGCTGGAAAATGCCGCGGCAAGATAGGGGTTATAATAGAATACATCGCCGTTCGACACCTCAAGCTTCTGATAGAACGACTTCGCGTTGCGAAGATCGGGGTTGACAAACGATCCGACCAGCGGGAACACGTAATACTCGGGCGCTGTGTCGCCCTCCTTCTCCGTCTTGCCCTTTGCCGTGAACGGTGTGATATCCGGGTTGATCAGATAGACCAGCTCGCCGCCGTTCAGGCTTCCCCTGAGCTCCTTCGCCTCGGCGATGGACTCCTCGGTCGCCGCAAAGACGAGGCCGTAACCGTCGCCGTCGAGGGTCCCGCCCGGAATCAGCGTGCTCTTTACGCCCTTGCCCTCGAAGCCGACCTGGAAGCCCTCCTGGTAAATCTCATAGTAGACCAGGCTGCCGGGCACAAAGTCTGCCTGCCAGTCGCCGTAGTGTATGTTGGCCGCAAGGCGCGGATAGGGATAGAGTATGAGCGTCTGCCCCCGCAGATTGTAGGCGTGCGTATCGCCGGGGTCCTCCTGAAACGCGTCGCTCAGCTTCTCAAGCATGCCCTTGCACGTCATGCCGCCGATCATCAGCGTATCGTCGATATTCGCGCCGCGACCGGAGGCGGCCAGACTGTAGAACACGCCTGAGGCCAGTTTTTTGATCTCCTGCGCGGTGCTGTAATAATTCCCTTTGATCTCTCCGGCGTCCTCGTCCGCGGCGATAATGGTGTAGCTGTTCCCCATTTCGCCGACGCCGCCGTTCACCAGACCCGCCGCCGTCTTGGCGTCCGCTTTGATAAAGCCCGCGGCGTAGCAATTCTCCACATTTTTGACGCTTCCGCCGCCGACCAGACCGCCCACGTTCGAGCCGGCGAGATAGCTGTCCGCGTAGGAGGCGGAAATGCTGACACGCGCGGCCGACGCCGCCGTGCCGATCAGGCCGCCGCAGGCGTCCTTTCCGTCCGCCACGGGCTCCTCCGCGGGCTCCGGCGTCCCGGCGGGCGTATTCGCGACGATCTTGTACGCGCCGCTGTGGATCACCGTGGAGGCAAGGCTGTTCTTGATTTCCACCTTGCCGCTTTCGACAACGCCGACAAGACCACCGGCATCCCTGCCGCTGATCCTCGGGTTGTCCGCGTCCTTGCCGGACTCGGATTCAAATTCTCTGTTCGACTTATCCAGATAGACGCGGCAGGTATCGACCGTGAGCGTGCCGCCCGCGCCCTCGCCCGCGTCGCCCGTGATGCTCGCGCCCTTCACGCTGCCGACAAGCGCGGCGGCGGGGCCCGCGGCGTTGTCGACCCTCGCGCCGGTCAGCGAGATGTTTTTCAGCGCCACGCTCTTTGCCGTGACGTTGACCTGCGCGAACAGGCCGGCGCTCCCGCTCTTTACCTGCGCGTTCAGGTTCGCGATACGATACGGGATCGCCTTGAAGGAGCCGTCGTAGGACACCAGATTGTCGTTCTCGATGGGCTTGAAGTTCGCGGTCGAGTTGTAAAGGCCGTTGAAATACTGCGTGCTGTAAAGCCTGTGCCAGCTCCGCTCCGGCCCGGAATCGGCAAACAGGATGTTCGCCGTCTGAATCGCGTTCTTGATGCCGCTGTTCACGCCGGAGCTCTTGTCCAGATTTTGCAGATGCCGCCCATAGGCGATATAGGCCGTGTCCGGGGTGCTCTCGTCCGCGAAGAGGCTGTTCGTGGTCGCGCTGCACCAGGCGCTGGGCTCGAAGCGCGCGTCCGAGCTGACCACGCGCATCCGAATCGTCAGCTCCGTGCCGGGTGTCAGACTGCTGTACTTCTGGGAGAAGCGGGTTGCCGCGCTGGAAAGGTCGTCCAGCACCAGATTCGCATAGCAGCTGGTCGTAAACCGATCCGGTATAATGACATCGGTGACGGTTGAGCCGCTGGCGTCGCTGATCTCATATTCGAACACCAGCGTCGACGTATCGACGCCCTCCGGCACAACGCAGTGCATGACGGCGTAGAGCTTTTCCTCGTTATACACCTCGATCATGTTCTGGAAGATCGAGCTGACGTTGAAGATGGAGGCGATATCGCCGCCGTAATAACCGACGTTCGCCGCGCGGACGCTCCCCGTGCCATGCAGCCGATTGTCGAACACGCGCAGCGCGTCATAGGTGGACCACTCGGCCTGATAGCCGCTCGGCACGTTCACCGTCTCGCTGTAGAACACGGCGAACACACTGCCGGAGGCCGGATCGAACTCGATGACCCAGCTGTTGGCGACCAGCTCGCGATCCGCCGTCTCGACGGTCATCACCGCCGTTGCCGCGCTGTCGCCGGGTATCATGTAATACAGCTGTACGGACACGGGGCCGTCGGGGCCGTAATGCGCCACAAAGTCCCTCGGCAGATTCGTCATCAGATGCGCGTCCTGATACTTGTCCGCGTTGCCGCTGACGCGCAGCTTGGCCATCGCGTTCTGCGCCGCGATATAAACAAGCTCCGCCTTGTCGTCCAGCTCGCGCTGGCGAAGGTTTCTGCGGGTGATGATCAGATTCGGCGCGACGAGCGCGATCAAAATGATGAGAATCGCGACGACCGCCAGCAGCTCCAGCATGGAGAACCCGCGGCTGCGTCTCGCCTTCTTCCATTCAGCAATTTCTTTGTGTTTCACTTGCTACCCCCACCTTAAAGAGCGCAGAATACTTCTTCATTGTATCGTATGATTATAGCATCCTTTTTTTTCACTGTAAAGAACTGTGTTCCATTTTTCCGCGTTTTTCTTGGTTTTCGGCGTTTTGCCCTGCCTTCGGGCGGCTCCGAAAACGTTTTCCGCCCTCCGTCAGCGCGCCGCGCCGTCCACGCGGAAGCTCTCCAGCGCCGCCGCGGTCGCGGCGCGGTCCGCCGCGTAACGGTCGAGCAGGGAGTCGAGATAATTCGACACCGACTGCGTCAGCGCCGGATTGGTAAACACAAACGCCGCGTAGGGCTCGCGGCAGCGCAGCACGGCGACCGCGTCGCGCAGGGTGATGAGCTGGCTGTCGCGGAACGGCGCGTCGGGCAGCAGCGTCAGGTGGAAGTTGCGCTCGTTTTCCACCAGAGCGCGCACCGCCGCGATGTGCGCGGCATACTCCTCCGGCGTGTAATCCGCGGACAGGTCCGTCAGGTCGAGCGAGAAGTTGACGCGCCGCGCCATATCCCTGTCCGGCTGGCAGAGCAGCAGGTTGACCTCTTCGGTTTTCAGCGTCTCCAGAAAGCGCCGGCGCAGCGCGCGGTATTCGGACAGCAGCTCCGAGCGGCGCTCCGCCGCCGGCACGATGCGTCCGAGGATGCGCTCCTGCAATTCCTCCGGCATGGTGAACACGGGCAGCCCCGCGAGCAGGTAGTCGCGCTTCCCGCCGCGCTCGAGCCGCAGCGTGCGGAACCGCGCCCCCATCGACGCGGGATAGGTGCGCAGGAACGGCGACGCGGAGGCGAGCATCGAGCGATATTCCGCCTCCAGCGCGTCCAGCCGCTCCGCGTCCGTGATATAGTCGTACCAGCGGCGCTCGCCCGACCCGGACGGGAACATCCCCAGCACGCAGGCGGCGCCCGTACGCAAAAAGCCCGTGTAGCAAAAGCGGTCGCTGCGCTCGCGGTCGAGGACGTAGGGCTCGATCATGCCCGAGATATAGAACGGGAACCACCCGCTGATCGCCGCGACCATCTCCTTGCCGTCGCGGTCGAGGTTGTGAATGATCCGGATGCGCACGCCGTTTTGCACGCACCTCGCCATCAGCGACGCCCACAGCGCGAAATAGGACCGGTCCGCCGTCATCCAGTCCATCGGCTCGTCGGAGTAAAGCAGCAGCTCGCCCCCCTCGCGCGCCGCGTCGCCGAGGAAGCGGACGACGGCGTTTCGCAGCCCCTCCGTGCCCCAGTAGCGCTCCGCCGCCGCCACCTCCGGCACGTCCGGCGCGGCCGGAAGCGCCCGGTCCGGAGAGAAATCGTCCAGCGAGCGCAGCAGCATCTGCGCAAGGGCGGAGGGATCCTCCACCGGCAGCTCGAACAGCCAGCGGAACACCGCTCCGTCGTCCGGCGGCTCCGTCCCGCACAGCGCCGCAAGCTCCGCGGTGCGTCCGTTCTTCCTCGCCAGCGACAGCAGCACGCCGCACAGCCGCTCGGACAGCCGCTCGTTGCCGTGGGGCGAGTAGACCCCGCTGCGCCAGCGGCTGACAAGGGAGTTGTCGATATTCAGCAGCGCGGCAAGCTGGGCGTTCGTCAGCTCCAGCGCCGTCATGGCGCGGTCCAGCCGCTCGCCGAAGCTCCTGCGGCGCAGGTCCTTCGCGCGCTTGCTCTTCGGCACGGCGGCGTGCGGTGGCAGACTGACCGCGTCCGTCTCGTAGAGCCAGGCGATCAGCGCGGGGATCAGCGTCTCGCGCGAAATGTCCTCCGCGCCGCACAGCTCGCGCAGGGCGTCCAGCACGTTCTCGTAATCCGCGTAGCTGTACACGCCGTTCGCAAACAGTGCAATGGTGTGGCTGCGCGGCTTCGGCACGCGATAACCGCTTTTGAGGCGGGAGATATTGCCCGACGAACAGTGCGCATAGCGCGCGATGTCGGTGTTGTTGCACTGCAGCAGCGCGTAGAGCGTCGTGATCCGATCAGAGAGCATGTCTGCCTGGTTCCTTTCCGCAATAGTTGATATATTATATCAAATGGATAACTTTTCTGCAATGAGAAAATGTTAGCCAATCTTGCAGTGCGGCGCGCGCCTCTCTACCATATGTAGTAAGGTAATTGTGCAACACGCACGCCGCGGCCGATTTGCGGCGCGGAGGATCGCGGAACGAACCGAAAGGGAGAACCTGCCCGGGGTTTTCTCCGAGACGCGAAAACCGGGTCCGGAATTTCGTCGGGGCGGATTTCGTCGAGGCGAAAAAATGTGCTTGACTTTGCCGGATTTATCACATATAATGACCGATGCTGTTGAGCGCGGATACGCAGTGGTATCGAAGTGGTCATAACGAGCACGACTGGAAATCGTGTGATCGCCAAAAGCGGTCCGAGGGTTCGAATCCCTCCCACTGCGCCAAAATCAAGAGGGAATTTGCCTGTTTTGGTAAATTCCCTCTTGATTTTATAACTTCTGAGGGAATTTCCACGACTCTGGTTTTCCGGCGGCTCATTCTCGGATAGTTTCGATTATGCATTATATTATAGTGATTTTGCAATTATTGTGCCGCAATCAAAACACCAATGCGTAGAAAAACCGTAGAAGGGTGTATACAATCAGTAATATCAAGTGCCGGCTTCCTCCGGTTTTGTGTACAGGCTCGCCGCGACCATTCCGGTCTCCTGCTGTGTGGAGACGTCGAGATGGGCGTAGATGTCCGCCGTCGTGCTGAAGGTCGCGTGGCCCAGCCAGATCTGGATCTGCTTCATCGACACACCGTTTGCCAGCAGCAGCGAGGCCGCGGTATGACGAAGATCGTGGAAGCGGATCTTTCGCAGGCCGTACTTCTCCAGCAGGTACGTGAAGTGCTCCGTCACGAAGTTCGGGCGGATCAGCACACCCATCTGGTCAACGCAGACGTAGTCGAGGTAGTCCGTGCAGTACGACGAGCGGAACAGGGTGCGGTACGTCTCCTGCTGTGCCTTCCGACGCAGGAGCAGGTCTTCGATCACGGGCAGGAGCGGCAGGGTGCGGACGCTGGACTTGGTCTTGAGCACGTCCTCCCCGCGGATCAGGCACTTGCCGCCCTCCGTCGTCTCGATGACCTTGTGCCGCACGGAGATGGTCTTGCCCTTGAAGTCGACGGCGTCCCATTTGAGCCCCAGCACCTCGCTGCGCCGCAGGCCGTAGTAGGCGGCGAGCGTGATCGGCGTTTCCAGCGAGTCGCCTTTCGCGGCGGCGAACAGCAGGCGCATCTCCGCCTCCGAATAGTGCCCCGGCTCAAAGTGGTTTTTCTTCGGCTTGTCCACGCGGTCGGCGGGGTTGCGCGCGATGATGTCCTTCTTCACGGCGTTCAGCAGCGCGCGGTGCAGGACCGCGTGGTAGTGGATGACCGTGTTCGTCTTGCAGCCGTCGTCCAGGATCTTCTGGTAGAAGTCCTGCAAGTGCGTCGGCGTCAGCTCGCCGAGCGTCACGCCCAGCGCGCGGAAGTACGGGTCGATCCGCGCGTTGACCATGTTGCGGTAGCTGTGGTGCGTCGCCGTGGAGACGGTGGATTTGATCATCTTGAGCCACGAGCGCACATAGTCCGCGAACAGGGCGTCCGCCTCGTTGGGCTTGGGCGCTTCGGTAAGCAGCTCGCCTTTTTTGCTCAGCGTGGGATAGAACTTTCCCTCGCCGTGCGATTCGTATTCGATGATCAGATGGTTGAGCAGGGACTCCGCCTCGCGCTTGTTGCCGCGCTCCGGCAGACCGAGGGGTATCCATTTGGGTTTCCGTTTGCCGTTCACCTTGAGGTTGAGAACGGCGTAATATTTTCCGTTTTTGATTTGCAGGCTGCCGGTCAGCATTGCCTGTCACTCTCCTTTCCTTGCTGCGGCCGCCCGCCATTGACGGTCACACAGTATCACATTCGTGCGTTGATATCCATATCGAAAGCGAAGAAAACCCAATACGATTTTTCTACGCTTTCGGCAGGCTTTTCCCACATTATGCAGCGTCGGCGTCTGTGCCGGTCAGGTATTCGATGACGCAGAGCTTGGGGATGCGGTAGCTCCGCCCGATGCGGACACAGCGCAGCTCGCCTGACGCGAGCAGGCGGTACGCGAGTTTTCGGCTGATGCCGCCGAGCATTTTGCGGAGCTGCTCCACGTCGACCACGTCGGGATACTCCGCAAACATATCGTGTTTCTCTTGCATGATGATCCTCCTGAAAAGCAGAAGAAGGACGCGGGGCGATGATATGACTGTCATCGCATCCACGTCCTTCTTGTTGTGTTGGTTGTTGTATTTTGGGTACGTCAGGGCATAGCCACCCCTTGTATGGTGAAAATTTTGCAAAAAATAAGAGGATGCGTTCCGGCGCTGGAAAAACGAGGCAACGCAAAAGCGCGACCGCTGCAAGGCGGGCGAGCTCAGCGCGAAGGAGTTCCTCGCGTGGCTTGACGGGACGAGCAGGAGACGGTAAGGGAGAGATTTTTGGCTTATTATTGTTTGATGTTGCACATGGAATGATTGTGTTGTATTATATTTTTGGTAGAATATAGGGGTTTTTAGGAGATATAACCCGCAACACCAGAGGAACCGGCATCACACACGAATCAAAAGAAAGCGAGAAGTTGAAATGTGCATCAGAGATTGGCTTAACCTGATTGCTATCATCGTGGCGCCTATCGCCGCTGTGTTGATTGGTCAATGGCTTCAGGACAGGAGCGAAAGACGCAAGGACAAAATGCAGATTTTCAAGGTATTAATGACTTCAAGAGGCTATAGTTGGACTCTCGATAGCGTTCACGCCCTAAACACCATTGACATTGTTTTTGCGGATGACAAGAAAGTCAGAGACGCATGGAAGGACTTGCTTGATAAATACCGCGTTGTTGCTCCGGATGAGATGCAACTTGATAAAATAAAGCAAGCACAGTTTAAGCTTCTGGAAATGATTGCCGCTTCGCTTGGGTATAAGCGCCAAATAACGTGGGAAACGATTCAGAACCCTTACATCCCACAGGGCATGGCTGACCAGATGGCCAGTTTATCCCGCTCTCAGAAAGCATACTCCGAACTGCTGTTAAACGCGAACAAAGCATTCCTGCAGCAACCCACGCATAAGGAGGACAAGCCGGATGCCGACGCTTGAATGGATCGGAAAAGATAAGGTCATCAGCCACCACCAGCAGGTTCCTTACCGGGTGCTGGAGGAGAAATACACATACAACGCCGAGAAGAGCGAGAACATGATCATTCGCGGTGACAATCTGGAGGCGCTCAAGGCACTGCTGCCCAAGTATGAGGGCAAGGTCAAGTGCATCTATATCGATCCGCCATATAACACCGGCAACGAGGGCTGGGTGTATAACGATAACGTCAACGACCCCAGGATCAAGAAGTGGCTGGGCGAGGTGGTCGGCAAAGAGGGCGAAGATCTGAGCCGCCATGACAAATGGCTTTGCATGATGTATCCGAGGCTGAAAATACTCCGAAGGCTTCTTTCTAAAGATGGCTTCATCTTTATCAGCATTGATGTATTTGAATTTGCTAATTTGCGTTATCTTCTTGATGAG
This sequence comes from uncultured Clostridia bacterium, assembly GCA_947165595.1. GTDB lineage: Bacteria > Bacillota > Clostridia > Oscillospirales > Oscillospiraceae > Hominicoprocola. Next base: position 35,544 of record CAMVAV010000010.1, read on the forward strand.
ATATTTGGAAGTCAGAATTTTCGAAATTGCATTGCCGTGAGACGCGGAATAAAGAATGTGCAAGCCCAGTTTGAAGAAGTTCAGGCGCTTTCGCTGGGGCATGAGTATATTTACCTATATTCAAAATCGCCGCAAGCAAAGTTGCCAAAGCTATCAAAGAATTTTGAAATTGAAAAAGCCGGGAAATGGGACACATTCTGGCGGGGGACGGATCGTCCTACAATGCGATACGAAATATTTGGGGTTAAGCCTGATAACGGTCAATGGAGATGGGAAGTTGGCAGGGCTTCAAAAGCACAAAGAAACTATGAAAAATATCTTGCAGAATACGCAAAAACAATGTCCATAGATGATTACTATATTGAAACCTTAATGGCAACGAATGAGAAATTGGACTTTGTACGAAAAAATGAGGCGGGAACGATTCAGTATTATGTTCCGCCGCAAACAGGAAAACTGTTGAGCGACAACTGGATGGATATACTTCTTTCGGGGTCATATGCGGGATTTGACACAGAAAAGAATGTTCTGTTATTAGAACGAATTGTTGGCTGGATAGCAGGTGGAAACGATGTTGTCCTCGATTCCTTCGCCGGTTCCGGCACGACCGCCCATGCGGTTCTGAACATGAACAAAGAGGATGGCGGACATCGAAAGTTTATTCTTGTCGAGATGATGGACTACGCCGAGAGCATTACCGCCGAGCGCGTGAAGCGCGTTATCGACGGCTGCGGTGAAGGCAAAAACGCCGTGGAAGGCACAGGCGGCGACTTTACGTTCTACGACTTGGGACCTGCCTTGCTCCTGCCGGACGGCAATCTCAACGAGGCGGTTGGCACAGAGAAGATTCGGGAATATGTATGGTATATGGAGACGAAAACGCCGCTCGAACAGGCGGGCGGCGACAACCATTACTATCTCGGCAGAAGCCGCGAAACGGACTATTACTTCTACTATGAGCGGGATTGCCTGACGACGCTGAACTATTCCTTCCTCGCCACGATCAAGGCGCGTGCGGAGAGCTATCTTATCTACGCCGACCTCTGCACGATCCCCGACGAGGAATTGAAGCAGTACAATATTACGTTCAAGAAGATACCGAGGGATATTGCAAAGCTGTGAGGGAGATCGACGATGGCACAATCTAAACTTAGCGTTTTTGTGAGGAGCTATTGGGATTATTACCTCGAGCTTGAAAACGAGTTTTTAACGACACAGAAATATGTTGCTTTTGATGTGTATAATAAAAACGCTTATTCTCTTGAGTTTTTAAAGCTGATGCAAGCGGTATGTAGCGAGGTTGATGTTGTTTCAAAGGAAATTGCGAGTGCATTGGATTCGACCTTTAAGATTGACAGTTCAACAAACATTCAGAAATGGGGATATATTCTTCAAAACAAGCTACCCAAAATATTATCTGCTGAAGTTATTTTCAACCATAGTATTCGGGTCAAACCTTGGGATAACTGGGCGTATGCACAATATAGAAACAAGAAAAACGCCCTCAGATACAAGTTGGTTCCAGGCACCAAAACTCCTGCGTGGTGGGTTGCTTATAATAGTGTTAAGCATCAACGGACACAAATTACGGAGAATGGTTATACAAATTACGCAAAAGCCAATTTGATAAATCTAATCCACTGCTTCGCTGCTTTGTATATACTTGAATCAGAGTATTTAGCTACTCTAAACGGCGAGCAAGAACCTGTGGATGGAGTTAGCCAGAGTCGGTTGTTTCAATACTATTATGCACAGTTCGATGATTTGATCTATTAAGGCTGAGGGACTACATATGGAACTTAAGACCTATCAAAAGAACGTCATCGCCGATTTGTCCCGTTATCTTGCCCTGCTGACGGAAACCGGCAGCGCGAGCAAGGCGTATAATGCCCTTTGGAATGAGAAAAGCGTCAACGTCGGAATCAACGGGCTGCCGAACTACCGCTACAACCTTTCGGGCCATGTGCCGGACGTCTGCCTGAAGATTCCAACAGGAGGCGGCAAGACTTTGGTCGCTGCAAGCTCCGTTAAACCGATTTATGATGCGATGCCGACGGTCACCGCCAAAGCGGTCGTGTGGCTTGTCCCGTCCGACGCCATTCTGACGCAGACTTACGCCGCGTTGAGCAATCCGGATCATCCCTATCGCCAGCGGCTCGACGTGGATTTTGGCGGACGTGTGGAGGTCTACTCCAAGGCGCAGTTGCTGAACGGGCAAAACTTCAATCCCACGGCGGTCGCGGAGCAGCTCTCCGTCTTTGTGCTGAGCTACGATTCGTTCCGCGCCAGCAAGAAAGAAGGCCGCAAGGCGTTTCAGGAGAACGGCAACCTTGCGACATTCCCGAAGATGATGCAGGACAAGTCCGTCCTCTTGCCAGAAACGGACGAGACAGCGCTGATTCAGGTTATCCGCTCTCTGAACCCTGTTGTGATCGTGGACGAGAGTCATCACGCGACCTCCCCGCTCAGCGTGGAGATGCTGGAAAACTTCAATCCCTGCTTTGTGCTCGACCTGACGGCGACGCCGAAAAAGGACAGCAATGTCATTTCCTTTGTCGACGCGGCACAGCTCAAAAAGGCGAACATGGTCAAGCTGCCGGTCATCGTCTACAATCGCAAATCGCAGGATGATGTTTATGCCGACGCCATCAACATTCGCCGCAAGCTGGAAATGCAGGCGGAGAACGAGCGGCAGACGACGGGACGCTATATTCGCCCCATCGTGCTGTTCCAGGCGCAGCCGAAGAACAACGCGGACAGCACGACATACGACAAAATCAAGGAAACGCTGATTGAGGCAGGCATTCCAAAGGAACAGATCGCCATCAAAACGGGCGATAAGGATGAACTGAAAAATGTTAACTTGCTTTCGCCCGATTGCCCTATTCGGTACATTATCACGGTCAACGCTCTGAAGGAAGGCTGGGACTGTCCGTTTGCCTATGTGTTGGCGACGGTGGCAAACCGCACCTCTGCGGTGGACGTGGAGCAAATATTGGGGAGAGTTCTTCGCTTGCCGTATACACAGAAGAACGCAAGCAATGTGCTGAACATCTCCTATGTTATTACCTCTTCGGCGGATTTCGGAAAGACGCTGGACAAGGTTGTCAGCGGTTTGAACGACGCAGGATTCAGCAACAAGGATTACCGTGCGAAGGACGTTGAGTCGGAAACGGAGCCGCCGCATCAACCAGAACTTGAGCAGATGGGATTCGTTATCGAGGAGGAGCCGGATATTCCTGCCGTCGATACGGGCTCGCTACGCGAGCGGATCGAATCGTCCGTGCAGCCGCGGGCGACGGAAACGCAGGCTGCCATCGAATCGGACGAGCTGCTTGCAGAGGCCCTTGCGCAGAACGACGAATACGAGGAACAGGCGAACAGCAACACGGGAACGGCAATCGACATGGCTCCGGCGGAGGTGCGCGAGAAGATGAATACATTCAAGATGCACGACGCTTTTGCAGAGGAAGCGGCGGCACTGCGCTTCCCGCAGTTCATGCTGGAAGTAGGGCCGAGCTTCTTCTCGGAAAATGATCGCGTTCCGCTCGAACTGGAGCATCTCTCGGAGGGTTTTACTCTGCGGGATAAAGACGTGCAGATCGACTTCAGCACGATCGAGGCAGAGATGGCGCGTGTGGATACCGACGACGCAACCGACGCCGCGCCGCGTGCGTGGCAGCTTCAAGGCACGGACAGCACCTATTATAAAGAATGGTTCAACGCACAGCCGTCCAATATCAGACTGGCGCACTGCAAGGGGCTTATCAAAGCGAAGATCGCAAAGCTGAACTGCATCAATGATAAGGAGCTACAGGAGTATATCGACCGCGTGGTCGATACGCTGACGGAGGATCAGCTCAGCGATATGGAGCAGTCCACCTATCCGTACATCGTCAAGGTCGAGCAAAAGGTCAAGGCGCTGCTGGCGACGCATCGAATGAATGTGTTCGACCTTTGGCTGGAACAGGGCAAGATCGTTTGCGAACCCAATTATGCACTCAAGCCGATCATTTCACCCACAAGCTTTACCTCGACCTATCCGAAATCGCTCTATACCAGCGAGGAGGAGATGAACGACTACGAGCGCAAAACTGTGTGGACGCTGTCGGCGATGGATAACATCAAGTGGTGGCATCGAAATATCTCCCGTCTCGGTTTCCAGATCAACGGTGCCATCCACGCCTACCCTGACATTATCGCCATGACTGCCACAGGCAAGGTGCTGATGATCGAAACGAAGGGCGACCATCTGGATAATGACGAGTCCAAGGCAAAAGCCAAGATCGGACGCCAGTGGGACAATCTTGCAGGGCCGATGTATCGGTATTTCATGGTATTCCAAAGCAAATCGCCAGACTATCCCGGCGCGTATTCCTATGATCGGTTCATGGAGATTGTGAAGGGGCTGTAACAATAATCAGTTTACACAAGAATGAACAAAAAGGTGGGACTATTTGATGTTTAAGTCTCTTAACTGGAATCAATTTCTTGATATCCTTGATAGTATTATCATCCCGCCACATACCGTTTCGCCTTGCCCCTGCCGATCACGGTGATCATGCCTTCGTCGCGCATTTGCTTGGCAAGCGTGAACGCGCGCGTCTTTTTCAGGCCGAGCAGGCTTTGTATCTCGGCATCGGTGATTTGCCCGTTTTTGCGGATAAACTCCATGACCTTGGCCTTTTGCGCTTCCGTGATCGGCAGCGTGCGCTCTGCGCTCGTTCCGGCGTCGCTTGTTCCGGCGGCATTTTGATTCGGCAGCACTATTTTGAACGTGTTTGCCGTCACCTCGATGCGCGGTTTTTCGGGGCAGTTTTCATACAGATGGTATATCCTGCGGATACCCGTGCCGTAGGACTCGATCAGCCGCAGGCGATGAAAGACTTCTGCAAGAGCATGGTTTCGCGGTTGAGAGATGCCGCTTCTGATATCCTCGGGGGAAAGGCCCGGCAAAAGGCCGCCGATGGATACGAATTCCATTTCGCTTTCGTTCACGTTGATGATGATGCTGCCGCTGAAGCTGTAGTCCCGATGCACCAGCGCGTTCAGCAGAGCTTCGCGGACAGCCGCTTCCGGGTAATCGGGATGCTCGATCCGTTCCAGACCCTTGAACACGGCGGAGGTTTTATTGCAGAGGGAAAGATAGTCGAACGCATCCTCCAACTGCTTGAAAACAGAGCCGCCGAACTCCTTGCTGTCCTTAAACTCGGTGTTGGCATCATCCCCGAACACGGCGATCTTCGTCGTGTGCCGGCATTGGTCTGAGAGGAGGAGCGCGAGATTCGTGAAGAGCGTACCGCCCGGCAGCACCATTCCGAGCGCAAGATACTTTTCCGCTCCGAAATCCGCGCCGTATTTTTGAAACGCTGCCGCCGCGGCGTGAAAGGTCAGCTCCTGCTCCAGCGAGCGCATGGCTTCAAAGGTATCGCCGTCGCTGTCCTTGATCATCTGCCGTATCTGCTCCGGCGAGGCAGGCACGCTGGAGGCGCCCTGCCTGACGAATACGCCATTCGGCTTCAACCCTTTTACGCGCAGATAATACGGCTTGTTCGTTCCTTCGCTGACGGTGATGCGAACGACCTTGTTCTCCTGTATGCTGTAGCGCACAAACATCGTGACGTCCGGCTGGATGGCGTCCCGGATGCCGTTTGTTATGCGGGTGTACTCCTGATCCACATTGTCCAGCCCCACGGCGTTGCCCTCGTTATCAATGCCGATGTAGAGGATACCGCCGTCCGTATTGGCGAACGCGATCACTTCCTTGTAGATCTCCTCGGTAAACTGCGACTTGAATTCGATGCTTTCCGTTTCAAACGAAGCCATAAGCGAACCTCCTTCGCTGTCTGTTCACCTCTATTATATCCAATTCGTTCGCTCTGTCAACCGAAAAAACGAATATTCGCTTTTTCGGGCGAATATTCGCTCCGTGCTTATCCGACGACCTCCATGATGAGGCGCGCGCCGAGGATGAAGCCCTCGCGGAAGCTGTCGTAGGCCATCGTGCCAACCAGCTCGTCGTGGATGTTGATGAGCTCCAGCAGGTGTTCCTTCGCCTTGCCGTCGAGCAGCTCCGCGAGCCACTTCTCATTCTGTCGGAACGATTCGAGCAGGATGCCCGTGTCGGAGCCGTCGGGATAGTCACGCTCGTTCGGGCGCAGCTCGCCGTGGTAGAGGTCGGAGAGAATGCTGTTCATACGCTTGCCTCCCCTCAGCCGATGAAGACGTAGTACTGCGTCTGCAAAAAGGTGTGGTTGTGGTAAAAATCCCAAGCCTCGACACGGAAGTGGAAGCGTGGGAAGACCCTGATATGCTTGAGTAATTCTTCCTCCCGCCAGGGCCAGAAATATTTGGTGTACGGTTCGTCCGCAGGGTCGATGGTGAGTGAGACCTTGGTGAGCGGCTTGCCGTCGCGCCACGCCTCCGGCTCGTTTCGGACCGCCTCGTAGATCGTATACGCCATACGAAGCGTCTCGTGCAGATTGCGGACATACAGGTCATCGCCGTACTCGCTTTGGAAGCGCCGGCAATCAACTGGTGGAAGCTCCAAGGCAGGGAATACGCTCCAATCGTAGCTCGGCGTCGGCAGCTCCGGCAGCGGTCCGGGGGCGAAGCAGTTGTTCTCGAAGCGCAACGTATCCTTGACCTCATAGAACGTCCCGTCGCCGCAGGGGATCAGGTCGCCGACCTGTGGGATGTACTTGCTGCCGTCCGAGGGCAGCGTGACGACCCTGCCGCTTGTCGGTTCCTCCGCGTATGGCTCGTCTGTGGCGATGCGGACGGTGTTCGTCTGCGGTTCGTAGGTCACGCCGAAATTTGCCGCCCTGCCGACGTCGCGCAGTCTGACGTAGTTGTTTCCGCCGATGCTGTACGCCTCGATCTGCACAGGCTTGCCGTCGACGACAAACCTCTGATCGGACAGCTGCGCGGTCAGCGCGGCGGTCGCCGCCGGAGCCGCGAGCGCCGCGCCGAGCAGAACGCCCGACGTGACCAGCGCGAGTTCTCTTTTCATGTCTTTCATCGTGTGCGCCTCCTTTCGATTTGGTAAGCAAACCATATCGAAAGCACGGGCGAAAGTCTACTGAAATCGCTTCGACGAAACGGAGAAAAACACGGAGGTCTTACGCCGCCCGCGCACGGTATCCCGCGCCGCCCTCGTCGCGGGCGATCTTCGCCGCGTAGCAGCCCTCCATCGTCTCCGGCGCGCGATACAGCGCTGTGAGCAGGTAGCCGCGTATGTTGCGGATGCTGGGGCGGCTTTCCTCCAGACAGTCGAAAATGTACTCGATGTGGAAACGATCCAGCGCACGGAGGCGTTCCAGCACCTCTGCCCGCGGCACATCCTCCTTGCCGATGCGCAGACTCGGCGCGGTGGAACGCTCCGCCTCGGCGATCAGGCGCACCATGCAGTCGAGAGTGTCGGCGGGGCAGCGCTTGGCAAGAGTTTCGTATTCGATCTGCTCTCTGATCTCATCCTCCATCATCGGCTCCGGGGAGGATCGATAGATTTTACTGAACTCAGTTTTATTCTTCTCAGTCTTATTCGGGTCGGATTTTCCGACCTCCGGCGGTCTGCTTTTCCGACCGCTCGGGGTTGGTTTTTCTGACTCTGGGGAGTTGCCGGTGGTTCGATTTTCCGACCGCTTACCATCGAAAGCGTCCTGCTTTTCTGACCGCTCTCCGGCACAAGTGTCCTGTTTCGCAGACCGCTCACAGCTTTTTTCCACAGTCTCGAAACGGCGCAGATAAATGCGGTCCGGTTTTCCGCGCCCCTGCGGACGGCGCTCGATCAGGCGGGCGTTCTCCAGCTCGCGCATCAGCTTGCAGGCTTTCTCCTTGCAGCAGTCCAGCGCCTCGCGCACCGCGGCGACGGAGTAGTAGAGATATGCGCTGCCCTGCTCGTCCTGCCAGCCGCTGTGCAGCGAGAGGCTCAGGCGATCCAGCAGCAGGGCGTAGAGCAGCTTCGCGTCGGTGGAAACGCCGCGGTACTGTGGATCGTCGATCAGCGCCTTGGGGGTGCGGTAAAAGGTGAATTCGCCCGTGTTCTGTTCTGAAATATACGGATTCATGGTTCACTTCCTTTCTTTTCACCACTCATATCGGTTTTGGCAATATTGCCAAAACCGGTTTGTCTTAATTCGGACAAAGCGCTTTCGGATTCAAATGCACTGTCTGACGAGCGCTTTGGACAATATTGTCCAGACCGCTTTGGCGGATCGGGTTGTCTGATTTCCGACAACCCGCTTTAGGGTGAATCGGGTCTGGCAACATTGCCGAACCCGATACCGCCCCGCGAGCGGTTCTGACAACATTGTCAGAACCGGCCCTGCTCCGCTTTCCGCTCGGTCCGCCTTGACTTTTCGCCCTCGACGCACGCCAGCTCCCGCTCGATCCGCGGCGCTTCTCCCGTGATTTCCGCGCACAGTCTCAGCGTCTTCCGCTCCGCGCGGATGGCGCGGTTCACCTCGGCAAGCTCCTCGTAGAGCGCCGCCTTTTCCGCCGCCAGCCGCTCTCGGGGGATGCCGCAGGCTTCCAGCGTTTCCACCGCCTCCGTATAGCGGGCGTATTCGTCCTCCAACCCGGTCATGCCGCTCTCGCAGCACTCCCACGCGGGGGCGAGCGCCTCGGCGTCCGCCAGCGCCGTGTACAGCGCCTGTCGCTTCTTTTTCCGCACATTGAGGATCGCCCGCTGCTTCGTGAGCGCCGCGAGGCGCTCCTCGGTTCTCGCGGCGAAAGCGTCCAGCCCACCCTGCGTGGTGACGCCGTTTTCCCGCAGGAACGCGAACTGCTCGCGATACCGCTCAAAGCGCATGAGGCTCGAGCGGAGCCGCGGCGTCATGCGCGGCGGATACTCCCGTTTTTCGATCTTCCCCAGCACATAGAGGTAGTGGACGTACAGCGCCAGAAAACCGCTGTATTTACGGTTCTTGGGGTAGGGGCGGTAACGGGGCCGCTCTGCGAGGATCGGGCGCTGTCCTGCTTCTATCGCCGCGAGATTGCCGTTTATGGCGTCGTGGATGGCATCCTCGCTGAAAAGCGGGTCTTTGCGCTCCGGCACGATGTACCACTCCTGTCCGCGCAGGCGGTAGGCGAGGCGCGCGCCGTGCTTGATCTCCCAGCCCCTGTGCTCCATCAGCAGGAAAAAATGCCCGAGGTCGTTGGCGTCCTCGATGGACTCCCGCAGGTCGGCTTCCAGCAGGGCGCGGAAGGTCGGCTGTCCCCTGGACCGCCGCAGCCATTCGGCGTAGCTCACGGCTTTGCCCCTGCCTGCCGGGAGGACGGACAGGCCATGCGCGCGGCACAATTCGTCCGAGAGCGCGCGCACCTGATAATAGCTCTTGGCATTGCTGTGGTATTTCGCGCCGGTCATCACGCTGACGGAGTTCCAGAGGATGTGCGAGTGGATGTGCCGCTTATCGACGTGGGTGCCGATGACCACCTCATAATCGGACAGATGCCGCCGCGCAAACTCCCGCGCGATTTCCAGCGCCAGCTCCGGCGTGACCTCGCCCGGCGCAAAGGACTGGATCATGTGGTAATACTGAACACCGTCTTCTTTTCCCAGCTCGCGCTTGGTTTCCATCATCTGCCGCGCCTCGCGTCCGGGGTCGCAGTTGATGGAATCGGTCAGGATACGGTCTTCCGTTTTATCGCCGTTGAGGACGTAGCTGACGCCCGCGTCCAGCCGTCCCTTTCGGGCGAGGATCTTCGTGACCGCCATCAGGCTGCCTCCGCGCCGCGCAGCAGCTCGTAGACCTTGTCCAGCAGGTACAGGGCGCGCTTCGCGTCCTCGGGGCGGGCGATCCCGGCGTTGACGCTGCGGGCGATCTGGTTGATATTCACGCCGATGTAGTGAACTTCTAACCGCAGCTTTTGCAGCTCCTCCGAGGGACGGGCGCGGAGCTTCGCGCCCTCGATACAGCGGATGAGGAACGCCCGCTTGCTCAAGCCGCACAGCTTCGCTTTCTCACACAGCGCGCGGTACTGCTCCGGCGTCAGCTCGAAGTGCATATGGTGGGTATCGTGGTTTTTGCTCAAGATGATCTCCTTTCCGCGGCGCGCGGCCGCTTGATCTTCCGCCCGCGGGCGGCATCGGGGTCAGGGGTATCCCCTGCAAGCGGCGGAAATGTACATTTCCGCTATGCTTGCGCAGACGCCGCCGAGGGCGGCGGGAACGGTTCTGTTCGGTATCGTTGATCATGACACCTGCGGGGGCTGCTCTCAAAAGAAAACCAGCCGCGCGGTATCCGATCCAATCGGATAAATCAGCGCTTCCCAAACAGCTTTTCCGGCGTAGTCGACTATATAGTCGACTACGGAATTCAAAACCAGCGCGGGCGGCACAGCGTAGTCGACTAATTAGTCGACTAGCGCGACAGTTCCCTAGCCGAACAAGGGTGTCACAGTTGACACCTTGTTTTGCGCTTTTGCCTGAATTTTCCGATACAAGGGTGTCCAATGTAACACCCTGCTTTCGCGCCGTACCCGTTGCCTGTGCGTCATAGGTGCTACATGCAGCACCTTCGGTTTCGCTGATTCCCGAAAATTGGGCGCCACAGGTGCTACATTTAGCACCTATAGCCTCGCGGAGAATCCGGGTCGCGGCACAGGCGTCTATAGCAGCGCCTGTCATATCCCACTGAGCTGACCGTAGGCGCCTAATGCAGCGTCTATGCTGACCAGCTTCGCCGAAAAAACTTTGCCATAGGCGCCTTATGTAGCGCCTATACCGTTTTGCTTCACCGGGATTTCTCAATCACAGGCGTCTAATGTAGCGCCTGTGCGCCGTTTCGCGTACCAACAACGTGATACGAACCTTCCGGCAATCTTGCCGAAAGGTCACGCCGGGCTTGCCGGCGTCAGACTGTTGTGGACCTTTGGCAATGTTGCCGAAGATCCACCTTCAATGTGCCGTTACTTGCTTTTTCGTGCGGATTCGACGTTTCTAAACTTGCTTTTTCGTGACAAATCAGGCTAGCTGTACTTGCATTTTCGTGATATTTGTTCTATAATACGATTCAGATTTGGGAGTGGAGGCTTTTCCTATGCTGAAACGGAAGATTTATGACGAGCTTCTTGCCTGGAAACAGAGAAGCAGCGGACAAACCGCGCTGCTGATCGACGGCGCACGCCGCGTGGGAAAGAGCTATATCGCCGAGCTGTTCGCAAGGCAGGAGTATAAAAGCCACATCATCATTGATTTCGGCAACGCGCCGAAGGATATTCTGGAGCTCATCGAAAACGAGAGCGCGGACCTCGACCTGTTCTTTGCGAAGCTTGGAGCCTTCTATTCCACGGCGCTGCACAAGCGCGAGTCGCTGATCGTGTTTGACGAGGTGCAGCAGTTCCCGCGGGCGCGCCAGCTCGTCAAGTATCTTGTTGCGGATGGGCGCTATGATTTTCTGGAAACAGGCTCTTTGATCCGGTTGAAAAAGAACACGGAAAACATCATCATCCCATCGGAAGAGGAACACATTGAAATGTTCCCGCTTGATTTTGAAGAATTTCTCTGGGCGATGGGCGACGAGGCGACTGCGCCGCTGATCCGGCAGTGCTTCGCGTCCAGAAAACCGCTGGGACAGGCGCTCCACAGGAAGGTTATGAACGATTTCCGGCAGTATGTGCTGGTCGGCGGGATGCCGCAGTCGGTGCTGGCATATCTCGACGGGAAGAACTTTGAAGCGTCGGACGAGGCAAAGCGCCGCATTCTCCGGCTGTACCGGGACGACGTTTCCAAGTTCGCCGCGGGGTACGAGGAAAAAGTCTATGCCGTTTTCGACAATATACCGGGACAGCTTGCCAAGAAGGAAAAGAAGTACACGCTTGCCGCCATTGACAAGAATGCCCGTTTCCGCGCTTATGAGGACTCCTTCATCTGGCTGAACGAGGCGATGGTGGTCAACGCCTGCTTCAACGCGACCGATCCCGGCACCGCACTTGCCCTCAGCGCCGATCACGCCACGCAGAAATGCTATATGGCCGATACGGGCCTGCTGGTCACGCAAGCCTTTATGGACAGGGCGTTTGCGGACAACGAGCTCTACAGGGCGGTCCTTTTCGACAAGCTCGATATCAATGAGGGGATGCTCATGGAAAATATCGTGGCGCAGATGCTGCGGCGCAACGGACACAAGCTGTACTTCTATTCGCGTTCGGACGTGGAGCACCGTGAAAACCACATGGAGATCGACTTCCTGATCCCGGAGAAGAAAAAGCTCGCGCCGATCGAGGTGAAATCCGCCAATTATCGTTCTCACTCCTCGCTGGACAAGTTCCGAAAAAAGTTCTCGCACACGATAGGAACGCCCTACATTCTTTATCCCAAGGACGTGATGGAGAAGGACGGCATCTGGCATCTGCCGCTGTATATGACAATGTGCCTGTAGGCGGGCGATAGGAGGTTCATCCATGATTGATCAGGAATATCATCCGTACCGACAGCTGACAGCCGAAACAAAACTTCTGGAAATGCTGAGCGAAGCGGAGAGCGATGCCCGTAATGGCCGCGTTGCCCCGATGCAAAGCACCTTTGACGCGCTCCGCGACGAACTGCAAAAGGGGAAGCGGCGATAATATTCAGGATAATTGGACGGGCCGCTCTTTATTCGCTCCCTCCAGCAGCTCCCGATGCCGCGCGGAGAGGTACTGCGGCTCATGCTCGCTCATGATCGCCAGCCGCTCGATCAGCGAGAGCTTCGAGATCCGGTAGCGCGAGAAATACCACACCGCCGCGAGCTTTCCCGCCTTGATCCAGCGCCCGACGGTGCAGGGGCTGTAACCGGACAGCTCCGCCGTACGCTGAACGGTCAACGCGTCCGGCTCCTCGCGCCAGAGGGCGGTCAGGCGGGCGCGCGCCTCGTCCTCGGTGCAGAGTGGCAGACGGACACGCGGCTTGGGACAGGTGATGGAGCACTTCGGCGGCGCGGACGCCTTCTTTCCTTTTTTGAGATAGTCGACGGCGTCCTCCAATCGGATGCGGTAGCGCCGTGTTTTCCCGCCCGTGTCCTCGCAGGGGATGACTCCGTTTTCCAGCAGCCATTTCGCCTTGCGCTTGCTGATATGGCAGACGCGGCAGAGCTGGTCGCCGCTGATGATCGACGGGTAGGTTTCCAGAAGCAGATCGTAGTTCGATTCCATGGCAAAGCCCTCCTTTGACAGACCATTTTCCGAGATGGTTTTTGTCAATGGAGGGCGTGCGCGTTGAAAAAATGTTCTCCGAATTTCTACGCTTTTTCTACGCTTTGTCTGCGAACGTGCATTTGGGGCTGAAACTCTTTTGCGCGTTCATCTGCAGATTTGCCCCCAAACAATACCTGCGCCCTCCGACGATAGAAACCTCCGTCTACAAGTATCGCTGTTGTGGTTGTCCTAGTGGCCGTTCCCATGATATCCCTCCCGTGAATAAAATAAAAAGCCCTTGGGTTCGGCACTTCCCCTATGCGGAGAGGCTTACTGCCAAGGGCGTATTAGTGTGTTGTCTTCCAAGAAGAACACTATCATAATATGCCCTTGGATCCGAAAAGTCAATCAAAAAATGCAAATACCAATATTAGGAAAATTGATAGTTCGCGCTGGGTGTCCAAACCCGACACCGAATTCGCATTTCAAATCCGCAAACGCTTGCGGATTTCATATCAGAACAAGGATTGCCGTCCCGTAGAGAGGCGGCTTTTTG
>CAMVAV010000011.1 GCA_947165595.1 uncultured Clostridia bacterium
TCGTGGTCGTCGGCTCCGAGGTGGACGACCTCGACTTCATCAAGCTGGTGGAGGATTCCGGCGCCTACGTCTGCGCCGACCGCTACTGCTATGGCTCGCTGCCCGGGCGCGACCCCATCGTGCTGACGGAGGACGAGGACGCGCTGACGCAGATCTGCCGGCAGTATTTAAGCCGCGGACAGTGCCCGCGCTACATGGACATGCCGAAGATGCTCGGACGGCGCGAGTACGTCAACAAGCTCGCGAAGGAGTACGGCGCGGACGGCATCATCTACGAGCAGATGAAGTTCTGCGACCCCTGGGCGTATGAGAAGATGCTCGGCTCCCACATCCTGCGCGAGGAGTTCGGCTATCCCGTGCTTGCGGTCGACCGGCCCTACGCCATCGCCACCTCCGGCCAGATGCGCACGCGCGTGCAGGCGTTCGTGGAGAGCATGGAGATCAAGAAGCTGCAAAAGGAGGACGCCGCAAATGGCTAAGGAAATCGGAGCCGATCGCTTCGGCGACTTTTACATCGACGGCGGCAAGGTCCGCAGGCGCCGCGAGTGGCGCGGCGTCTCCGACACCCTGTACGATTACTCCCGCTGGCTCGTCATCATGGCGACGCTGGGCAAGTTCGTGATGAAGCCGCGCAACGTCAAGGCGATGTTCCGCTATCGCTGGATGGCGAACTACCTTGCCGTGCCGATGATGGTCGACCGCCACACGCAGGGCCTGCGCGGCGAGTATCTGCGCATCTGCCACACCGAGCAGGACCTCGTCATCGACGACGTGGCGAAGCTGCTCGACAGCCTGTTCCGCGGCGATCGCCGCATGGGCAACGACACCGAGTTCTCCAAAAAGGTCGTTCTCGTGGACGAAAACGAGATGACCGCGGTAATGATGGGCTTCCCGACGCTCAAGTGCCTCAGCCGCGAGACGCCGTCCACCTACGTCTCGGTGCTGCTGAACCAGCACGCGGCGGAGCACTACATCGACGTGGCGCAGGAATTCGGCCTCGCGGGCGACGTGTGCCCGATGCCGGAGGCGGAGGCGGGCGTCTCCATCGACGACGACGCGCCGGTGCTCGGCGCCTGCGCCGTGCAGTGCAACACCACCTGCGACGGGTCGCTGCTCGGCAACGGCGTCATCTCCCGCCGCCTGGAGCTGGAGGACGGCATTCCCGTGTTCCAGCTCGCCGCGCCGCTGCGCCACCGCGAGGACGACGTGCAGGAGTACGCCGCGCAGGAGATCCGCAACGCCATCGCCTTCATCGAGAAGCACACGGGCGTGCAGTGGGACTGGAAGGCGTACTTCGAGTGCGCGAAGCGCGTCAACTACGCGACGAAGTGCCGTCAGGAGTGGCTGGAGATGAACCGCACGCCCTATCCGCAGGTGTTCGGCTCCAACCTCGCGCTCTACACCGAGACGAACTACATGGCGATCTGCGGCCGCGTCGCCGCGTTCGAGAAGGCGGACCGCACGATCACGCGCCTCGCGCGGCAGGCGTATGAGAAGAAGATGCGCGCGGCGAAGGAGTACCGCCACCGCGCGATCGTCTGGGGCGTGCAGTCGCACTACTACATGGACTTCCTCGTGTGGCTCCTGAACTGCTGGGGCATCGTGCCGCTGACCGACATGCTCTCGATGGTTTCCACCCGCGAGATTCGGGAGGAGGACACGCCCGAGAACCGCGAGCAGGCGTACTACGACATGGCGTGGCTGACCGAGAACATGATCATGCGCAACCGCACGCACGGCGGCTACCGGGTCCTGCTCGACGAGCTGTGGGAGTTCACGCAGCAGTTCAACGCCGACATGGTCATCCTCTGGGAGCACATGAGCTGCAAGGCGCTCGACGGGATGCACGGCATGTTCGAGGACCGCGCCCGCGAGCTGGGTATCCACCTCGTCTGGGTGGAGCACGACCTGTTCGATCCGCGCATCATCTCGCGTCAGGGCGTCCGCGACCAGATCAACACCTACATGCGCACCGTCATGCGCGAGGAGCCCATCGACCCCTCGCTCGAGGTGCTGCATGACGAAGAATCGTGGTAACAGTGGGAGGGATAGCTATGTCGAATATCGGTAAGACACTTTTGAAGCTGCTCGGAAAGCTCTTGCTCATTGCGCTCGGCTTCTTTGTCGTGACGTTCACCGTCTACTTCTTCAACCTCGACATGAAGCTGACGGCGGCGATCGAGCCGTTTTTGCTCAGGCATTACGACAAGATCGAGCGAAACACGCATCTCTGATCCGCGCGGATACGAAATCCCCCATGCTTCCCGGGAAAACCGGAACGCATGGGGGATTTTTATATAATGTTGTAAATTGTTGCAATTCTTACATATGTCTATTACATCTGATAAATAATTCTATCAAAAATCATTTCTGCGGCTTGTCGCTGTTGAGCCATTCGACGAACTCGTCCAGGGACAGCTCGCCGGCGGTGCACTTGTCGCGCTTCGCGCGCGCCTCCACCGACCAGGCGGTGAACTCCTCGCGCGTCATCAGGCCGTAGCGGATGCGGGCGTTGTGCGTCTTGTAGGAGCGCTTGTACTCGCGCACGGCGGGGTCCTCCATCTGGCGCTGCTCGTAGAGGCGCAGGGAACCCATCTCGCGGCAGGTCTTGGTCGAATTCTCGATCAGCCGGTCGCAGTACTCCAGCTTCGTGTGCCCGTGGGTGGCAAAGAAGCGGCCGCAGTACTTGCATTTGCGCAGGTGCAGATTCTCCTGCAGATAACGGTAGAGCAAAAACTCGGCGAACGCGCCGGCGTCCTCGGTCTCCAGCTGCTCGGTCACGATGGTCTGCGGCTCGTTGATCTCGTCCTCCTCCAGGAATTCGTCGTAGGGGAAGCGTCCGCCGATCCCCTTGACCGCCGTGAGATACCGCACCGACTCGAAGGTGAAGGGCGGATAGGACTCGACGCCGAACTGCTTTTGCAGGGAGAAATAGCGCAGCGCGGTGCTCTCGCTCTCGCCGACGGAGAAGACCTGTCCGGTCAGGTCGCGCAGATACGCCTGCAGGTCCTTGTAGTACGCCATCTGCTCCATGCACTCGTCCAGCGAGATCAGGTCGCCGACGCCGTGGATGATGTGCAGGCGCTGGAGCGCGGCGGCAAAGGGCGCGAAGAACGCGCTCTGATCGAGCCAGTAGAGCGTGCAGTAGAACAGGGCGTTGAAGCTCTTTTTGAGGTAGCGCCCCTCGTTGATGGACTGCACCGCCTCCCGGATCTTGGGGATCATCTGGTCCCAGATCGAGAGGTCGACCTCCAGAAAATCGCCGACGGTGGTGCCGGACGGGTACTCCTTGTGGTACAGGGTCTCGACGCCCTCGCCGTCCTCCGCAACGGTGCGCATCTCAAAGCACTCGGTCTCGGCATCGGTATAGACGGCGCACCAGATCCGCTTGCGCGGGACGGGCTGCGACTGGTTCGGCTGCATTTCAATCCACCCTCCTTATCGTTTGCACTGCCTACAGTATAGCAAAAGAAAGCCGCGGAGTCAAGAGACCCGCGGCTCCTTTTGGTCTATTGAGTACGCTATGTAAAGTGATAGACTCTGCATTCGTACGGCTTGGTAATAAATCCATTTTTTGACAGCCCGGAGCCGTAATTTGCCAGCAGCAGCTCGCCGCGCGAGAGCTCGAAGCCCTGCGGAGCCCTGAAATGCACGGGCCGCTCGACAAACGAGCAGACGACGAGCAGCTTTTCGTCTCCCAGCGTCCGGGAGTAGACGTAGAGGCTGCCGGACAACGGAGTGTGGTCGACATAATCTCCATCCCGGATCACCCTAAGTCTTTTACGAATCATGATCGCATCCCGATAAAAGCGCAGAAGCGAGTTGGGATCGTTCTCCTGCGCGGCGACGTTGACCTCGCGGTAGTTGTCGTTGACGTGGAACCAGGGCGTGCCCGTGGTGAAGCCGGCGTTCTTCTCCGCGCTCCACTGCATCGGCGTGCGCGCGCTGTCGCGGGAGGCGCGGTGGCACCATTTTAGGCGCACGTCGTCCGGCAGCACTTTGGCGAGCATGTGCTCATAGTGCCAGCGCGTCTGCACGTCCTCGTAGTCCGACGCCTTCTTCGGCCGCCAGTTGGTCATGCCGATCTCCTGTCCCTGATAGACGAAGGGCGTGCCCTTCTGGAAGAGGTAGGAGCAGGCGAGCATCTTCCCGCTCTCCACGCGGTACTTTTCGCTGCCGTAGCGGGAGATCACGCGCGGGTGGTCGTGGTTTTCGAGGTAGAGCATGTTCCACGCCTTGCCGTCGAGCTTGTACTGCCAGAGGTCGAAGGCGCGCTTGAGCCGGCGCGCGGAGAAGGGCAGCGCGGCGTAGTCGATCAGAAAGCAGTCGGCGTTCATGCACTGGAACTGGATCATCGTGTCCAGCTGCCCGTGCCGCTCGTCGATGTAGTCCAGCGCCTTTTTGGGGGCGACGAGCGGCGCCTCGCCGATGGTAAAGGTGTCGTGTCCGTCCAGCGCGTCGTGCTTGAACTCCTCGAGATACTGGTGGACGCGCGGACCGTGGTTGTAGTGCGCGATTCCCCGGGAAGCGGGCATGAAGTAGTCGTTGGGCAGCCCGTCGCGCTTGGAGATGAAGGTGATGACGTCCTCGCGGAAGCCGTCCACCCCCAAATCGAGCCAGAAGCGCATGATCCGCTTGACCTCCTGCCGCACGAGGGGGTTGTCCATGTTGAGGTCGGGCTGCTTGACGGCAAAGAGGTGCAGATAGTACTCGCGGCGCAGCTCGTCCCACTGCCACGCCTTGCCCTCGAACATGCTGTCCCAGTTGTTCGGCAGCTTGCCGCCGAGCCCCTGCGGGCGCCAGATGTAATAATCGGTGTAGGGCTCGATGCGCCGGCGCGACTTCTGGAACCACTCGTGCTCGTCGCTGGTGTGGTTGACGACCAGGTCCATGATGACCTTCATGCCACGCGCGTGCGCGCCGTCCAATACCTTCCGGAACGCCTCCATGCCGCCGTACATCGCGTCGATGTCCATGTAGTCGCTGATGTCGTAGCCGCAGTCGACGCCCGGCGAGGGATAGAGCGGCGAGAACCAGATGCCGTCGCACCCGAGGGATTGGATGTAGTCGAGCTTTTCGTACACGCCGAGCAGGTCCCCCACGCCGTCGCCGTCCCCGTCCAGGAAGCTGCGCGGCCAGATCTGATAAAAGACCCGGTCCTTATACCAACGTGTCTTTTCCATAGTATACCCACCCGGATCGGCTGTTAACCCACGATTCTGGTGCCGGTCTTTCCGTTGATGCCGTCCTTTGCCTTCTCCAGCAGGGTGATGAGCGCCGTGCGGCCGGGCTTGGATTCTGCGAACTTGACCGCCGCCTCGACCTTGGGGAGCATGGAGCCGGGCGCGAACTGCCCCTCGGCGATGTATTTGCGCGCCTCGTCGGGCGTCAGGGTGTCGAGGCCCTTCTGATCGGGCTTGCCGAAGTTGATGGCGACCTTCTCCACGGCGGTGAGGATGATGAGCATGTCGGCGTCGAGCTGCTCGGCGAGGCATTCGGAGGCGAAGTCCTTGTCGATGACGGCGGGCACGCCCTTGAGGTGATACTTGTCCTCCCAGATCACGGGAATGCCGCCGCCGCCCGCGGCGATGACCGCGTGGTTCCCCTCCAGCAGCGCCTTGACGGTGTGGATCTCGATGATCTCCGTGGGCTTCGGGCTCGCGACGACCTGACGCCAGCCGCGCCCCGCGTCCTCCGCCACGTCGATGCCCTTCTCGGCGGCGAGCTTCTTCGCCTCCGCCTCGGTCATGAACGCGCCGATGGGCTTGGTGGGGTGCTCGAACGCGGGGTCCTTCGGGTCGACGGCGACCTGCGTGAGCACCGTGGCGATGTGCAGCCCCGTCTCGCGGCGGTCCAGCTCCTCGCCGATGAGGTTTTGCAGATCGTAGCCGATGTAGCCCTGCGACATGGCGACGCACACCGAAAGCGGCATGATATCACGGCTCTCGTCCTCTCTGCGGTAGGCGGCGAACGCGTTTTGGATCATGCCGACCTGCGGGCCGTTGCCGTGCGCGATGACGACCTTGTAGCCCTCCTCAATGAGGTCGGCGATCGCCTTCGCGGTGATGTTGACGGCGTCCATCTGCTCGTGCAGGTTCTTGCCCAGGGCGTTGCCGCCGAGGGCGATGACAATTTTTTTGGACATGGATGCTTCCTCCCTGAAAAAAATTTAGCTTGCAAAAATAATAATATGCGGTTGCGCGCCTTTTTTCAATATGCTAAACTATCAAAGTTATTGAGCTATTTTTGGTTAAGAGGATTGCCTACTACGATTTGTGCGCGAAGGCACATGGAGGGATTGCCATGAACATGATCCAGAGAGCGAAGGACCAGATCGCGGAGCTGACGAGGGCCGCCTACGCAGCAGCCGCCGCGGAGGGCGCGCTGCCCGCCGGGGTGGAGACGCCCGTCGCGGTCGAGATTCCCAAGGATACCGCCAACGGCGACTATACGACGACGTTCTGCCTCGCCGCGGCGAAGGCGATGCGCAAGAGCCCGCGCGACGTCGCGCAGGCGCTGATCGCCCGGATGCGCTTCGACGATACCTATTTTACCGGCGTCGAGGTCGCGGGGCCGGGCTTCCTCAACTTCCGCCTCGGCGACAAGTGGTATGCCGAGGTGCTTGCCGCCGTCGACGCGGAGCGCGCGGACTACGGCAGGGGAGAGGGCCTGAGGGGGAAGAAATACATGGTGGAGTTCGTCTCCGCCAACCCCACCGGCCCGATGCACATGGGCAACGCCCGCGGCGGCGTTTTGGGCGACACGCTCGCGAGCGTGCTCGACTGGTGCGGCGCGGAGGTCTGGCGGGAATTTTATGTAAACGACGCGGGCAACCAGATCGAAAAGTTCGCCAAGAGCATCGAGGCGCGCTATCTTCAGCTCATTCAGGGCGAGGACGCGGTCGAATTCCCGGAGGACGGCTACCACGGCGACGATATCCGCGAGCTGGCGGAGGCGTTCCGCGAGAAGCATGGAGATAGTTATGTAAACTGCGAGGTCGAAAAGCGCCACGCCGACATGGCGCGCTTCGGGCTGGACGTCAACCTGCCGAAGATGAGAAGCGACCTCGCGCGCTACGGCATCGAATTCGACGAGTGGTTTTACGAGTCCTCGCTGCACGAGAGCGGCTATGTCGCCGAGTCCGTGCAGGCGCTCCGGGACGCGGGCTGGGTCTGCGAAAAGGACGGCGCGCTGTGGCTCAAGACCGCCGACATCATCCGCGACCAGCTTGTCAAGGCGGGGAAGAAGCGCGAGGACGTGGACAAGCTTGACCTCAAGGACGACGTGCTGCGCCGTGCCAACGGGTTCTACACCTACTTCGCCGCCGATATCGCCTATCACCGCAACAAGTTCGCCGTGCGCGGCTTCGACAAGGTCATCAACATCTGGGGCGCCGACCATCACGGTCACGTCGCGCGGCTCAAGGGCGCGATGGACGCGCTGGGGCTGGACGGCACGGGCCGGCTCGACATCGTGCTGATGCAGCTCGTCAAGCTGGTGCGCGACGGGGAGGTCGTGCGCATGTCCAAGCGCTCGGGCAAGGCGATCACGCTCTCCGACCTGCTCGACGATATTTCCGTGGACGCCTGCCGCTGGTTCTTCAACACCAAGCCGGACACGCAGATGGAATTCGACCTTGACCTCGCCGTGCGCGAGGACAGCGAGAACCCGGTCTACTACGTCCAGTACGCCCACGCGCGCATTTGCAGCCTGCTCCGGACCCTCGCCGAGGAGGGCTGCACCGTTCCGGACGCGGAGGAGGTTGACATAACGCTTGCCTCGAGCGAGCAGGAGCGCGAGCTGATCAAGGCGCTCTCCCGTTTCCCGGAGGAGGTCGCGATGGCGGCGCGCGACTACGATCCGAGCTATATCAACCGCTATCTGGTCGCGCTCTCGGGCACGTTCCACCGCTTCTACAACGCCTGCCGCATCAAGGGCGAGGCAGCGGAGCTCGTCGCCGTGCGTCTCAAGCTGGCGGAGGCGACGCGCCAGGTGCTGCGCAACGGCCTCGGCATCCTCGGCGTGACGGCGCCGGAGAAGATGAGCAAGGCCTTGAGCAGTTCCGATAACGCCTGATATTATACTATAACTGCAAGAATCAAAATCATTATTGATAGACCTAATCATCTGAAAAATCACAGAAAACTCCGCGGAGCAGATGCTCCGCGGAGTTTTCAGCTTGTCAAAGAATGCCCCCGCAGGATTTCACGCCCGTGCGCCTTTGGCGTGCGGGAAGCGCAGCGAAAGCTTTTTCAAAAAGGTGCTTGCACTCTTTTGAATGCGTCAGGCATTCAGCCGACGGCGTCGAGGGAGAGGCCCCTGTCTGCCGCCAGCGCGGCGTACCACTCCTGCAGGACGTCGACAGGCGCCTCCGCGCCGGGATCGAGGGAGATGCGATAGAGGGTCTCATAACCGAAGGAGCCGTTGCCGTAGCTGCCGTAGACCTGGCGGACATAGGTGTTGTCGCCCGTAAAGAAGTCCAGGCGCATATTTTCGTCCGGGAAGCCGAGAACGACGTATTCGCCGTCCGGCGCTTCGCTTTCGTCCGTCCACTCGAACATGACGCCGGTCATCAGCCGCTCCAGATAGGGCTTCCGGTCCACGTTTCCGGGCTCCAGCGGGCCGAGGGCGGTGGTGCTGAGCGTGTAGCGCAGGTCGTCGGTGTAGGCGAGGCGGGCGAGGTACATATCGACGTCGGTATTGCCGCGGTGCTCGGGGCTGAGCGAGGGGTTGTCCGCGAGGAAGGTCTCGCGGACCGTCGCCGCCCAGTCGTTCAGCTCGCTCCACTGGGCAAGGTCGGGGCTGTTCGGGTCGGGAATCGTCTCATAGCTCTCGCGGACGAAGCGCACGTCGGTGGGAGTGTAGAGCATGTAGTAATGGCCGCTCGCGTCCCTGGCAAAGACCTCCGCGCCGGACATGTCGTAGCACAGCTGCTCCTGCAGCTCCGATTCGCTGAGGACGCCGATGCTGAACAGCAAGCCGTCGCCCCAGTCCTCGCCGGGGTGCAGCTTTTCGCCCGCCTCGACCGACGCCTTTTCCGACGCCTGGAAAAGCGTCGTTCCGTCCTGCGGCGTTTCCGTGACCAGCAGCTCGGCGTACTCCCTGGGAATGCGGAGCCTGAGCGCGCCGTTGGTGAGGAAGATATCGTCGCCGCTGTCGGGCTCCGGGGCGGGCGATGGCTCCGGCGCGGGCTTTGTCGCGGAGGGCGCGGGCGAGGGTTCCGGGGCGGTCGACGGACCGGAATAGGTCTGCGTCGGCGCACTGTTTACGGTTGACGGTTCGGGGGTTGACGACTGGCAGCCCGCGAGGCAGAGCGCAAGCGCGGCTGCGACGGTGAGACACGCGAGGGCGGGCAAAAAGCGTTTCATGACGGTCACATCCCTTTCCATGATTTGCGGAGACATTCTATCACAAATCACGGTCCTCGGCAAGCCCCCGCGGCACGATTCGGTCAGAGGACCGTCAGCGCGCCGTTTTGCACGTCCACGGTCAGCGTCTGCCCGCCCTCGACCTGGTCGGCGATGATGCGGCGCCCGATCAGCGTCTCGACCGTGTGCTGCACGTAGCGGCGCAGCGGGCGCGCGCCGTAGACCGGGTCGTAGGCGGCGTCGATGATGAAGCGCTTCGCCTCGTCCGTCAGCGCCACATGGAGCTGCTTGTCGGCGAGACGGCGGTTGAGGTCGTCCGCGAGCAGGTCGATGATGTGGGTGATGTTGTCCTTCGTAAGCGGCTTGTAGAACACGATCTCGTCCAGCCGGTTGAGGAACTCGGGGCGGAACGAGCGCTTGAGCAGCTCGTTGACCTGATCGCGCGCCGTTTCGCTGATCTCGCCGTTTTCGCCGATGCCGTCGAGCAGGAACTGGCTGCCGAGATTGGAGGTCAGGATGATGATGGTGTTCTTGAAATCCACCGTCCGTCCCTGCGAGTCGGTGATGCGCCCGTCGTCGAGCACCTGCAGCAGCACGTTGAACACGTCGGGGTGCGCCTTCTCCACCTCGTCGAACAGCACGACGCTGTAGGGCTTGCGGCGCACCGCCTCGGTGAGCTGGCCGCCCTCGTCGTAGCCGACGTAGCCCGGGGGCGCGCCGATCAGACGGGAGACCGAGAATTTCTCCATATACTCGCTCATGTCGATGCGCACGAGATTCTTCTCGCTGTCGAACAGCGCCTCCGCCAGCGTCTTGGCAAGCTCCGTCTTTCCGACGCCCGTGGGTCCGAGGAACAGGAACGAGCCGATCGGCCTGTTCGGGTCCGCGATGCCCGCCCGGGAGCGCAAAATAGACTCAGAGACGAGCCGTACTGCCTCGTCCTGCCCGATGACGCGCCTGTGCAGCACGTCCTCCAGATGCAGCAGCTTCTCGCGCTCGCCCTCCATCAGGCGGGACACGGGGATGCCGGTCCAGCGCTCGATGATGCGCGCGATCTCCTCCTCCGTCACCTTGTCGCGCAAAAGCGAGCGCGCCTTGCCCTCGTTCGCGATGCGCTCCTCGTCCTCCAGCTGCCGCCGCAATCCGGGGATCGTGCCGTACTGGAGCTCCGCCGCGCGGTTGAGGTCGTACTCCCGCTGCGCCTGCTCCAGCGCGGCGTTGGCGGTCTCCAGCTCCTCGCGCAGCTTCTGCACCTTGCCGATGGCGTTCTTTTCGTTGTCCCACTGCGCCTTCTTGGCGTTGAACTCGTCGCGCAGGTCGCTGAGCTCGCGCTGAATCTCGGCGAGATGCTCCTTCGAGAGGGCGTCGTCCTCCTTTTTGAGCGCCGCCTCCTCGATCTCGTGCTGGATGATGCGGCGCTGGATGACGTCCAGCTCCGTCGGCATCGAATCGATCTCCGTGCGGATCATCGCACAGGCTTCATCGACTAAGTCTATCGCCTTATCGGGCAGAAAGCGGTCCGAGATGTAGCGGTCGGACAGCGTCGCCGCGGCGATGAGGGCGCCGTCGGTGATCTTGACGCCGTGGTAGACCTCATAGCGCTCCTTGAGCCCGCGCAGGATGGCGATGGCGTCCTCGACCGAGGGCTCGTCCACCATCACCGGCTGGAAGCGCCGCTCGAGCGCCGCGTCCTTTTCGATGTACTGGCGGTACTCGTTGAGCGTGGTGGCGCCGATGCAGTGCAGCTCCCCGCGGGCGAGCATGGGCTTGAGCAGGTTTCCGGCGTCCATGCTGCCCTCGGTCTTGCCCGCGCCGACGATGGTGTGCAGCTCGTCGATGAACAGCAGGATCCGCCCCTCGCTCCTGCGCACCTCGTTGAGGACCGCCTTGAGCCGCTCCTCGAACTCGCCGCGGTACTTCGCGCCCGCGACCAGAGCGCCCATGTCCAGCGAGAAGATCGTCTTGTCCTTCAGGCTGGACGGGACGTCGCCCTTGACGATCCGCTGGGCGAGCCCCTCGGCGATGGCGGTCTTGCCGACGCCGGGCTCGCCGATGAGCACGGGGTTGTTCTTGCTCTTGCGGCTGAGGATGCGGATGACGTTGCGGATCTCGTCGTCGCGCCCGATGACGGGATCCAGCTTGTTCGAGCGCGCCCGCTCCACAAGGTCCGTGCCGTACTTCTGCAGCGCCGCGTAGGTCTCCTCGGGGTTGTCGCTCGTGACGCGCTGGTTGCCCCGCACGGACGAGAGCGCCTGCATCGCCGACTCCTTGGTGATGCCGTAGACGCGGAACAGCTCGCGCAGCGTGTTGTTTGCCTTGTCCAGAAGACCGAGGAACAGATGCTCGACGGAAACGTACTCGTCCTTCATGGACTTAGCGACACTTTCGGCAGAATGGAACGCCGCGTCCACATCCTGCGCGATATAGACCTTGCCTGCCTCCCGGCCGTAGCCCGACACCTTGGGCAGCTTGCCGATCTCGCCGAGAACCGCGCTTTCAAAGCTTCCGGCGTTCAGCCCCATCGAGGCGAGAAGCTGCGGGATCAGCCCCTCCCCGTCGCTGACCAGCGCGCACAGCAGATGCAGCTGCTCCACCGTCTGGTTGCCGTTCTCCTGCGCGATGGCCTGCGCGTTCTGGACCGCGGCGATCGACTTTTGAGTATACTGATTCATGTTCATGACAGAATCCTCCCTTCCTCCGATTTTTTTACTGGCCAGAGTATAGCGGGAGCCTGTGAACAAAGATAGGCGTTTTTGTGAACAGACTGTGAATTTTAGCACTCTCGACAATAGACTGCTAAAAGCAATAGAACGCGTTGGACCTGCGGGCCGCTGCCGGGGCTTGAAACCGGCGCGGTTTCGTGATAAACTATAATTTACCCGTCCTGTGCGGGTGAGATCGGCGCGGCAGCTGCGCCGGAAGGAGGTGACAGGATGAACGAAGAGATGCTGAGCGGCTTTCTGCGAATCTACGCCGCGATCCATTTTGTCTTTTTCCTGTTTGCCGTTACCCTTCTGCGGCGGTTCAGCGCCGATATCGCCACAAAGCTCGAATACAACGCGTTCCGCTTCCTGATCCGCGTGTATCTGGCGTATCTGACGCTCAGCGTCACCTGCACGTTCGTCGAGTACGGCACCGCTGTCCTGCCGCACGCGCTGGTGTGGGCGATCTGGCTGGGGACCATCTTCTCCGCGGTGCTGATCGCGCTCTCGCTCTATATGTTCGCCGTTCTGCGCTACGCGCCGCACCTCACCAAATGGCGCTGGTTCACGCCGTTGACGCTCACGCCCATCTTTGTCATCGCCGCGATGCTGCTGTTTTCAATAAAAAACGGGATGGTCATCCGCATCACGCCGGACGACCGCGCCGTATACGGGCCGTTTTACTGGGTGCTTTCGGTGGTGATGATCCTCTATTTTGCCGCGATCGTGACCTTCGTGTTCCATCAGTACGAAAAAAGCCGCTCCTATGTCAAGCGCGCCCAGCTCCGCGCGCTGATCTCGTCGGTCCTCTTCATCTGCGTCTCCGGCGCGATGGACCTGATCTTCGCGCGGGATCACCTTTCGATCCTGCCGACGGCGACGCTCGCGTCCATCATTTCCCTTTATATCAGCATGCAGGAATCCGGCATCTACACCGATACCCTCACCGGCATGAACAACCGCCGCAAGACCAGCGAGTATCTGGGCGCGCAGCTGGAGGAGCTTTCGGAGGCGTCGCCCGTCTACCTCTATATGTGCGACGTCAATTCCTTCAAGAAGATCAACGACGAGCACGGGCACGCCGAGGGCGACCGCGCGCTGATCTGCGTGGCGGAGACGCTCAAGGCCGCCGCCGCGAAATACAATGGCTTTGCGGCCAGACTGGGCGGGGACGAGTTTTTGTTTGCGTGGTTCCCGCGCGGGCAGGGGGCGGACGCGCACGGGTCGCCGGAGGAGATCATCTCCGAGGTGGAGTCGTCGCTTGCCGCGCGCTGCGCCGCCGAAAAAAAGCCCTATGCGCTCACGGTCTCCCTCGGCTATACGCGCTGCGCGGACCCGCGCAAGCCGCTGTCCGAGTATATCCGCGAGGCGGACGAGATGCTCTACGCCCGCAAGCGTGCGTTTCACAAAAAGAATGCCGGATAGGAGAGCATGATATAGACATACAAAAATCAGCCTAAAAAGTCTATTGGCTTCGGAGGCTGATTTTTATATAGATTTTTTAGGCAATAGAATACGGGAAAATCGACTTGGGAGAGAGAATAGAAAACGCGCGGGCGATACGCTGATAGACTCCTGGAAATGATAGATCAGGCGGAAGCGCTCGCGCGCTGCTGCTTCCGGAGCTTCTTCTCCTGATAGAGCTTTTCGTCCGCGCGCTGCATGCACGCCTGAAAGCTCTCCTTCTCCGGGTCCCACTCGTCGAAGCCGACAGAGGCGGAGAGCCGGTAGGGCGTTTGATTGGCGTCGCAGATGTCGCGCAGGCCGCTGTGGATGCACTCGACCAGGGACGCAACCTCCTCCGGCTCTCTGGCGCGCGCGAGGAGAAGAAACTCATCGCCGCCGTAGCGGCAGATAAAGGGCGGCTGGCGCATGGTCCTGGAGGAGCTTTTCAGGACCTCCGCGATCAGGGTCAGCGCGCGGTCCCCCTCGGCGTGGCCGTAGGTGTCGTTGATCTGCTTGAAATCGTTGGCGTCCGCCATGACCACATAGGTCCGGACGTCTTCCCGGCGGCGAGTACGCTCCTGCGCGACGTAGCGGAGCAGCTGCCCCCGGTTGTTCAGAAGCGTCAGCGGGTCAAGGGAGATCTGATCCTCCATGGAGGTGATGAAGAAGAACAGCATCATGATCGTGCAGCCGAAGCAGAACAGCGGCGCGTTCAGAGCCGCGAGCTGGAGCACGCCGAAGAACACCACCGCCAGCGGGTACAGCCCGATCAAAAGAAGGGTCCTGCGGGAGGCCTGGTCCTCCGCCTTTCTTGCCTGCAGAAGGGAATAGACGCAGGAGGTGAGCACATAGGTCAGCGGCGCCGCCAGCATCATCGGATAGTACAGGGCGTTGAGCTCGCAGGAGGCGTTCACCCAGAAGCCGGGCGCGGCGAGGTAAGCGACGACCATCGCCGCCGCCATCACCGCGAACGGCAGCCGGAACAGCAGTATGCCGCGTTTGGTATTCCGCAGCGGCATCTGCTCCGCCGCGGCGGCGAACTGGAACCACTTGTAGGCAATGGCGGAGAGCAGGACAAAATTGCTGAAGTTCAGGAATACGACGGAGAAACGCGTTCGCGGGATGTTGTTGCTGATCACTCCCGCCCAGAAGATGTCCGTGGTAAAATACAGGATGTGCGCGATGAGCGCGTGGTCAAAGTAAACCTGCTTTTCCTGCCGGTTCACGTTCACCAGGTCACGCGTCAGAAGAATGATAAAGATGAGGATGCAGACGATATTGGATTCGGTATAAAAAAAGAAATAATCAGCCGTCATGCCGATACCCTCCGTCCATGCGCCTGTCTGTCCGGCTGCATATACGCTATACTCCCATATTTTATATCATATCCTATGGAGGCGGTAAAAGCAAGCGATAATGCAAAAATCTGCTTGCCGCCAGGCGCCGCGGCGTGCCGGCATAAACAGGATCGCCGCCCTTGCGGGACGGCGATCCATTTTATTCGCAGATACAGGCCTCAGCTGCCGATGGGACCTTCCGGGTACTTTGCCGCGACAGGCTCGGAAGCTTTCGGCTCCATCATATGAAAGTGCTTCTTGAGCGCGGCGAAGCACTCGTCGCTGATGATGTGCTCAATGCGGCAGGCGTCGTTCACGGCGATTTCGTGATCCACGCCGAGCGCGACAAAGCACTTCGTCAGGATCGTGTGCCGCTCATAGATCTTCTCGGCGTACTCCCTTCCGATCTTTGTCAGCTTCAGCGCGCCGCCCCGTTCGATCGTCAGAAAGCCGCCCTCCTCCAGAATATGGATCGCGCGGCTGACGCTCGGACGCGAGAAGTTCAGCTCCTCGCCGACGTCGATGGAGCGAACGTAGTCCTTCTTCTGAGAAAGCACATAGATCGTCTCCAGATACATCTCGCCGGATTCCTGCAGCACCATGGTACCGCCTCCTCGTCGCAGTTTTGCCGAGGAAGCTCCGCCTTCCCGGTGAAAAGAGACGCTGACCTTCGGCAGCCATTAGAATAGCATAACAATCCCGTTCCTGTCAAACCCAAAGTTGAATTTGTCCGCGGCGCGGTCAGCGCTCCAGCGCCGAGCGCACCAGACCCGAAAACAGCGGATGCGGGCGGTTGGGGCGGCTCTTGAATTCCGGATGGTACTGCACGCCGACGTGGAAGCGGTTCCCGGCGACCTCGACCGCCTCCACGAGTCTGCCGTCCGGCGAGAGGCCGCTGAGCGTCAGGCCCGCGCGCACGAGCGCGTCGCGGTAGTCGTTGTTGAATTCGTAGCGGTGGCGGTGCCGCTCGCTGATCCGCTCCGCGCCGTAGCAGCGCGCGAGCACCGTCCCCGGCGCGATCACGCAGGGGTACGCGCCGAGGCGGAGCGTGCCGCCCTTGTCGATCTCGCCGCTCTGGCCGGGCATGAAGTCGATGACCTTGTCGCGGCACAGCTCGTTGAACTCGCCGGAATCGGCGCCGGCGATGCCCGCGACGTGGCGCGCGAATTCGATCACCGCGATCTGCATCCCGAGGCAGAGCCCCAGGTACGGCGTATCGTGCTCCCGCGCGTACTGCGCGGCGAGGATCATCCCCGCGATGCCGCGGTCGCCGAAGCCGCCCGGAACGAGGATGCCGTCCGCCCCCGCGAGAGAGGCGCCGACATTCTCCGCCGTCAGCTTTTCCGAGTCGATCCAGCGGATCGAGACCTCCGCGCCGAGCGCGCTGCCCGCGTGGTGCAGCGATTCCATGACCGAGAGATAGGCGTCGTGGAGCTGCGTGTACTTGCCGACGAGCGCGACCGTCACCGTCTTTGCCGGGTGCTTCATGCGCTCGACCATCGCGCGCCACTCGCCGAGCTCCGGCTCCGGCGCGTCCAGCCCGAGCCTGCGGCAGACGATGCCGGAGAAGCCCGCCTGCTCCAGCATGAGCGGCGCCTCGTACAGACAGGGGACCGTGCGGTTTTCGATGACGCAGTCCGGCTGCACGTTGCAGAACAGCGCGATCTTGCGGAAGATGCCCGCGTCCTCGATCGGCTCGTCGCTGCGCAGCACGATGATGTCGGGGTGGATGCCCATGCCCTGCAGCTCCTTGACGGAGTGCTGCGTGGGCTTGGACTTGTGCTCGTCGGAGCCCTGGAGGTACGGCACCAGCGTCACATGGATGAAAAGGCTGTTCTCGCGCCCGACCTCCAGCGACACCTGCCGCGCCGCCTCGATGAACGGCTGGCCCTCGATGTCGCCGATGGTGCCGCCGATCTCGGTGATGACCACGTCCGCGTCCGAATGCCTGCCGACGCGGTAGATGAACTCCTTGATCTCGTCGGTGATGTGGGGGATGACCTGCACCGTGGAGCCGAGGTACTCGCCGCGACGCTCCTTGTTCAGCACGTTCCAGTAGACCTTGCCGGTGGTCAGGTTGGAGTAGCGGTTCAGGTCCTCATCGATGAAGCGCTCGTAATGCCCGAGGTCCAGGTCGGTCTCCGCGCCGTCCTCGGTGACGTAGACCTCGCCGTGCTGATAGGGGCTCATCGTGCCGGGGTCGACGTTGATGTACGGGTCGAGCTTCTGCGCCGCGACCTTCAGCCCCCGCGCCTTGAGCAGCCGCCCCAGCGACGCCGCCGTGATCCCCTTGCCGAGCCCGGACACCACGCCGCCGGTCACAAAGATGTATTTGGTCATAATGCCGTCCCCCTCCATGAAATAATAGTAAAAAAGAAAAAAGCCTTCATTGGGGGCACTTGTCCCCAATGAACGCCTTTGTTCAACCATGGAGAGAATACTACAGGAAACGCCGGATGTCAACAGAAAAATCAGGGCGACTGATAGGTTTTGATGATGTTCTCCGCGACCTCCCTGCGGGAAAGGCGCAGGTCCATCGCCTGCTTTTCCACATAGCGGTGCGCCTCGCCCTCCGCCATGCCGAGCCGCTCGATCAGCAGCCATTTCGCGCGGTTGACCAGGCGGATCTCCTCGATCTTTTCCTCGACCGTCGCCTGCTTTTCCTCCATGCGCCGCAGCCGCTCCCGCGCGGCGCAGAGGATGCGCAGCGTCTGCGCCACGACCTGCGTGGAGGTGGGGACGGGCAGCACCATGACGCCCTCCTCCATCACCTTGGCGTACACGTCGTCGTAGAGCTCCTTTTTGACCAGCAGCAGCACGCCCGCGCCGGAGCTGCGGCAGATGTCCGCCGCGAGGCGGCTGCCGAACTCGTCGCGCAGGGGCGTCTGGATCAGCACGATGTCGAAATCGGTCTCCAGCAGGCGGCGGCGCGCCTCACCCGTGCTGCGCGCGGCCTCCACCGGCCAGTAGTCCGTCGGGGGGAGCAGCGTGCGGGTCGTCTCTGTGAACTTTTCCGACGCGGAGACGATCAGGACGGCGTAGGTCCGCTCCTGAAACACCATGCGCGGCTCCCTCCTTTCCTTGAAGGCTTTCCGCCCGTCTCAGCGGTCGGCGTAGGCGGAGAGGATCAGCTCCGGCACGTGCGCGCGGATGAAGCCGCTGCCGCGCGCTGCGGCTGCCGCCTCGTGCAGCGAGGCGGGGATGTGGCGATAGCGGCGCAGCGTCTCCTCGTCCGCGGTGTAGAGGTTGACGTCCGCGCTCTCCGGCAGCGGCAGGCGCTTTTCAATGCCGTACAGACCGGCGCGCATCAGCAGCGCGAAGGCGAGGTACGGATTCGCCGCCGGGTCGGGGGAGCGCAGCTCGGCGCGGTACTGCTCCTGCGGCGCGGCGGGAATGCGGATGAGCTGGGAGCGGTTCTCGCTCGACCAGGTGATGTAGCCGGGCGCCTTGTTGCTGCCGAGGCGGCGGTAGGACTCCTCCAGCGGGTTGAGAAACAGCGTCAGCTCGCGCACCTTGTCCATGATGCCGGCGATGGCGAAGGGCAGATAGTCCTGCCCGTCCTGCGCGCGGACGGAGAAGTTGATGTGCATGCCGTTGCCCGCCTCGCCCGGCAGCGGCTTGGGCGAAAAGTCGGCGGCAAGCCCGTTGCGCGCCACGATGGTCCGCACGACGGAACGGAAGGTGATGGTGTTGTCCGCCGCGGTGAGCGGGTCGGAGTAGCGGAAGTCGATCTCGTTCTGCCCCGGCCCCTCCTCGTGGTGGGCGCACTCGGGCCGGATGCCCATCTCCGAGAGGGTCAGGCAGATCTCGCGGCGGACGATCTCGCCCTTGTCCTCCGGCGCGATGTCCATGTAGTGCGCGTGGTCGCAGGGGATCTTCGTCGGCTCGCCGTTTTCGTCGGTCCGGAAGAGGTAGAATTCCATTTCCGCGCCGAAGCCGAACGAAAAGCCGGACTTCTCCGCCTCCTCCGCGGCGCGGCGCAGCAGCGCGCGGCAGTCTCCCTCGAACGGCGAGCCGTCCGGGTGGGCGACGGAGCAGAACATCCGCACGACGCGCCCGTTTTCGGGGTGCCACGGCAGGCTCGAGAGCGTGGCGGGATCGGGGTGCAGAATGAGGTCGGAGCGCACCTCGCCGCCGAAGCCGGGGATGGCGGAGGCGTCGAACGGGATGCCGAAGGAGAACGCGCGCTCCAGCTCGGAGGGCAGGATGGCGAGGTTTTTCTGCCGCCCGAACACGTCGCAGAACGCGAGGCGGATGAACTTCACATCCTCCTGCCGCACATACTCGATGACCTCTTGCGCCGTATAATTCATGGCCGTCCCTCCCTGAGAAAGAATCAAAAACACTGGAAAAGCATACAACGCGGCGCGGGCCTTTGTCAATAAACGATGCCCGCAATTTTCAAAAAATCCTGCGTTTTTGCTTGACATCCTCCGGCGGGGCACTTATAATTATTCCATTGAGACAAAGACGTCCCAAAGAGCTTGTCGCGCTCTTCGAGACGTCTCTTTTTTATGCCGGCTGTATGCCGCACGGAAACGGAGGAAAGCATTTTGCGGGAAAAGATTCTGATTTTGGATTTCGGCGGCCAGTATAACCAGCTGATCGCCCGCCGCGTGCGCCAAAACCACGTCTACTGCGAGCTCATGCCCCATCAGACGAGCCTCGCGGAGATCAAGGCGTTCGATCCCATCGGCATCATCTTCACCGGCGGTCCGAACAGCGTCTACGACAAGGACGCGCCGCACGTCGATCCCGGCGTCTACACGCTCGGAGTCCCCATCCTCGGCATCTGCTACGGCTGCCAGCTCATGGCGCAGCAGCTCGGCGGGGAGGTCCGCGCCGCGCAGAGCGACGCCGCGCGCGAGTACGGGAGGACCGCGACGCGCTTCGACACCGCGTGCGGCCTGTTTTCCGGACTCGCGGAGCGCAGCGTCACATGGATGAGCCACGGCGACTACATCGCGCGCCTGCCGGAGGGCTTCACCGCCTGCGCGAGCAGCGCCGCCTGCCCCACCGCCGCGATCTGCGACGAGTCGCGCGGCTTTTACGGCGTGCAGTTCCATCCGGAGGTCAACCACACGGAGAACGGCGCCGCCATGCTGCAAAGCTTTCTCTACGGCATCTGCGGCGCGCACGGAAGCTGGCACATGGACAACTACCAGCAAAGCGCCGTCGCCTCGCTCCGGGAGCGGGTCGGGGACGGCAGGGTGCTGCTGGCGCTCTCGGGCGGCGTGGATTCGTCGGTGTGCGCCGCGCTGCTGGCGGAGGCGGTCGGCAGCCGCCTGACCTGCGTGTTCGTCGACCACGGCCTGATGCGCAAGGACGAGGGCGACAGGGTGGAGGCGGCGTTTTCCAAATGGGACATCGATTTTCGCCGCATCAACGCGGAGAAGCGCTTCCTCGCGCGCCTCGCGGGCGTCACGGAGCCGGAGGAGAAGCGCAAGCGCGTCGGCGAGGAATTCATTCGCGTCTTTGAGGAGGAGAGCAAAAAGCTCGGCGCGGTGGACTTTCTGGCGCAGGGGACGATCTATCCCGACGTGATCGAGTCCGGCATGGGGGACGCGGCGGTCATCAAGAGCCACCACAACGTCGGCGGCCTGCCCGAGCTTGTGGACTTCAAGGAGATCCTCGAGCCGCTGCGCCCGCTGTTCAAGGACGAGGTGCGCGCGCTGGGGCGCGGACTGGGCCTGCCGGAGCAGCTGGTGAGCCGCCAGCCGTTCCCCGGACCCGGACTTGCCATCCGCGTGCTGGGCGAGGTGACGAGGGAAAAGCTGAGAATTCTGCGCGAGGCGGATTATCTCTTCCGCGAGGAGATCGAAAAGGCGGGGCTGAACGCGCAGATCAACCAGTATTTCGCCGTGCTGACCGACGCGCGGACCGTGGGCGTCATGGGCGACGGGCGCACCTACGACCGCGTCGTCGCGCTGCGCGCCGTGACGACGGACGACTTTATGACGGCGGACTGGGCGCGCATCCCCAACGAGGTGCTCGCGCGCGTTTCGTCGCGCATCGTCAACGAGGTCCGCGGCGTCAACCGCGTCGTGTACGACATCACGGCGAAACCGCCGGGAACCGTCGAGTGGGAGTGAGCGTCACAGCCGCCTCGCCGCGCGCAGGCTGTAGCCGCCCTCGATGGCGACGAGCAGCACCCAGCCGGTGACGACGGCGGCGCAGATGCCGCGGATGCCCCACACGGGGATGAGAAAATACGAGAGGACGACGCGCAGCACGACCTGCAAAAGCGACGCGAGCATTGTCAGCCGCAGCCGCCCGATGCCGCGGAAGAAGCCCTGGATCACCTCGCCGAGGAAGGCGAAGAGATAGAGATACGCCATCGTGCCCGTGTAGAGCGCGCCCGCCGCGACGACCGCCGGATTGGCGGAGAACAGCCCGACGATCTGCCGCGCGAAGAGCAGCACGGCCGTCCCGAGCACGGCGAGCAGAGACGTTTCGACGGCGACGCCGGTGTAATAGAAGCCGCGCACGCGCTCCCGATTGCCGCGGCCGAGGTTCTGCGAGAGGCCGACGACCATCGCCGCGCTGACGCCCTGGGAGAAGCAGAACAGGAACTGCTCGACCCGCAGGCTCATGTTGTAGCCCGTGACCGAGTCGCTGCCGAGCGGCGTGAGCATCCCCTGCACGAGGAAGCGTCCGAGCATGACGACCGCCTGCTGCAGCGCCGCCGCCCAGGCATAGCCGAGGATCGTTTTGCCGAGCCGCGCGTCGAAGTGAAGGTCCGCGCGCGAGAGCCGGAGCTGCGGCGTCCGCTTTTCGACGTACCACATCAGCCAGACGGTCGAGAAGACCTGGCAGAACACCGTGGAGCAGGCGACGCCGCGGATGCCGAGCCGCAGCGCGCCGCACAGCAGCACGTCCAGCGCCGCGTGCAGCGTGGAGGACACGAGCAGCACGAGAAACGGCGTGCGGGAGTTGCCGCAGGCGCGCAGCACCGCCGCGTAATAATTATAGAGGAAGCAGAACACCAGTCCGCCGAGGATGATGCGAAGGTAGGACATCGCCTGCGCGACGATCGCCGCGTCCGTCCCCTGCGCGAGCAGGACGCGCTCGGTGCAGGCAAAGCCGAGCAGGGAGAGCAGCAGCGTCACGCCGACGCCGCCGAGCAGCGCCGTCGCGTGCACGCGGCGGAGCCGCTCCCAGTCCTTTGCGCCGCAGAGCTGCCCCGCGAGCACGCTCACGCCGATGCTGCCGCCGAGCAGCAGCGCGTAGAGAATATCCATCACCGGCGAGGCGACGCTGATGCCCGAAAGCGGCAGGTCGCCGAGAAAGCGTCCCACGACCATCGCGTCCACGATGTTGTAGAGCTGCTGGAAGATGTTGCCGAGGATGATCGGCGCCGCGAAGGTCAGCAGCGTCGGCAGGGGCGCGGCGGACAGCAGCGCGTCGCTCTTGTTCTGGTCGCGGTTCGTCAAGCGGCTTTACCTTCTTTCCTGTGATACCACCCGTTTGTAACACAAAACGGAGGAAAATGCAATGCCCCCGGCGCGGGAAGGGTGCTGCGCGGGTGAGGAAAAAGTGATACCGGGCGCCGGGGAGGGCGCGACGCGGCGGATGGGAGCTGCGAATGATTGATAAAATTTAATAAGAATTATCAATTCTTGTGGTTGATTTTTGTTGACACCTTCCGCCGGATATATTAAAATGTCTCTATTCTGGGGGATACTATCGCGCCGCGGCAGGGCGCGCCGTTCCCCGTGTCATCCCGTATGATACCTGACGGGAAACCGCCGGTATTATAAATTTTATAAGGAAAGCAGGAACGAAAAAATGAAAAAGGCATTGTCTCTTCTCCTTGCCCTCTGCATGGTCTTCGCGCTTGTCGCCTGCGGCGGCGGAACGACCACGACGGGCGGCGGCACGCCCGCGGCGACGACCGACGGCGGCTCGGGCGGCGGCTCCACCGAGGCCAAGCCGGCGCGCGGCAACGTCATCTGGACCTTCGGCACCGCCGACACGGGCGGATCGATGTATCCCGCCGGCGCGGCCGTGTCCCAGACCTGGACGAACAACGTGCAGGGCATGAAGTGCAACACCCAGACCTCCACCGGCTCCTTCCAGAACGTGCAGGACGTCGCCAGCGGTGAGGTCGACGTCGCGGTCGCCACGGCGGACGTCGTGCTCAACGGCTACAACGGCACCGGCAAGTTCGCCGACATCGGCGCGCTGAACAACATCCGCGTCATCGGCGCGGTGTACACCTCGGTGCTCTCCGGCGTGACGCTCAAGTCCAGCGGCCTGAAGTATGTCCACGACCTGCAGGGCAAGCGCGTTGCCGTCGGCCCCGCCTCCTCCGCGACCGAGAACGCCTCCCTTGCCGCGTTCAACGTCATGGGCATCACCAAGGACAACACCAGCCTTGAGAACCTCGGCCTCGGCGACGGCGCCGACGCGGTCGGCGACGGCATCCTCGACGCCGCGTTCGGCTTCGCGGGCCTGCCCATCGGCGGCCAGCTCAACCTCGCCGCGACCAAGGACATCGCCGTGCTCGACATGACCGACGAGGAGCTCGATCAGGTTCTGGCGAACAACGCCGCCTATATCAAGACCAAGATCCCCGCGGGCACCTACACCGGCGTGGACTACGACTGCCAGACCTTCGGCGTGAAGTGCCTGATCATCGTGCAGGACACCGCCGACGCGGACCTCATCTATGACCTGTGCAAGGCGATGAACGAGGGCGCCGCGGACATGGCCGCGGGCAACGCGCTGCTCAAGGATATGACCGATCCCTCCTTCCTCTGCACCCAGATGCCCATCCCGCTGCATCCCGGCGCCGAGAAGTACTACAAGGAGATCGGCGCGATGTAATTCGCTCCGCTTTGCGGAACAACACCGTCCCCGCAGGAATTCCGAGGCCGGAGTTGGGACGACCAGCTCCGGCCCCGCGCGTTTCATGAAACCACCGGCACGGAGGGAAAGGAAATCATATGGCTGATCACAAAAAGAAAGACGAAGTCCAGGAGATCGACGTCGCCTCGCTCGACAGCGAGCTTGCCGCGGCGAAGACGCTGGAGGAGGGCAAGGGCGACATCTTCATCAAGGCGGCGGCCCTGTTTGCCTTCTGCATGACGCTGTTCCACATCTGGACCGGCTTCCACGGCCTTTACGACTATGTCACGCAGCGCGGCATTCACCTTGCCTTCGCGCTGACGCTGATCCTGCTGACCCAACCGCTCTACAAGCACTGCTTCAAGGATAAGTTTGCCGGAAGCAAGGCGTTCCGTGCCTTCTCCCGCGTGTTCGACATCTGCCTTATTATCCTCTCGTGGACCGCCGTCATCATGGCGATGGACGAGGTCCACCACCTGACCGAGCGCCTGAGCAAGACGACGTGGATGGCGACCTTTGCCGGCGCGGTGCTGACGATCATCGTGCTGGAGGCGGCGCGCCGCACCCTCGGCTACATCATGCCGATCCTGTCGCTGATCTTCATCGCCTACGCGCTCGCCGGACCGAATCTGCCGATGGCGATCGCGCACCGCGGCTATTCGATCGAGCGCATCTGCAAGTTCCTCGCCACCGACCTGGACGGCCTGTTCGGCACGACCATGAGCGTCTCGGCGTCCGTGATCTTCATGTTCGTCATGTTCGGCGCGTTCCTCGAGGCGTCTGGCTGCTCGGACTTCATCAACAACATCGCGATCTCGCTCACGGGCAAGATCAAGTCCGGCCCCGCGCTCTCCGCGGTCGTGGCGTCCGGCCTGATGGGCTCCATCAACGGCTCCGCCGTCGCCAACGTCGTCGGCACCGGCACGTTCACCATCCCGCTGATGAAGTCCCGCGGCTACAAGCCCCAGTTCGCCGGCGGCGTCGAGTCCGTCGCCTCCACCGGCGGCCAGATCCTGCCGCCCGTCATGGGCTCCGGCGCGTTCCTGATGGTCGCGTTCACGGAGCAGAAGTACATCGCCATCGTCATTGCCGCCGTGATCCCGGCGCTGCTGTACTACTGGGGCTGCGCGGTGGCGGTCATCACCCAGTCCGAGCTCATCGACATCACCAAGATGGACGAGAAGGACATCCCCAAGACCCGCGACGTGCTCAGGGACGGCTGGATCTATCTGCTGATCCTCGGCATCCTGATCGTGGCGCTGCTGGTCATTCAGCTCTCGCCGCTGTACTCCGCCCTGTGGGCGACCGTGGCGGTCCCGGTGGTCATGCTCTTTGACAAAAAGAAGCGCTTCACCATCAAGGACATCCCCTCGGCGATGGTCAAGTCCGGCTTCTCCGCCATGTCGATCGTCATCGGCTGCGCCTGCGCGGGCTGCGTGGTCGGCATGGTGTCCCTGACCGGCATCGGCGTGATCTTCGGCGACATGATGATCCAGCTGGCGCACAGTATGCTGTTCCCGTCGCTGGTATTCACCGCCATCACCTGCATCATCCTCGGCATGGGCCTGCCGACGACCGCCGCCTACGTCATCGCGGCGTCGATCCTCGCCCCGTCGCTCATCAAGCTGGGTCTCACGCCGCTGACGGCGCACCTGTTCGTGTTCTACTTCGCGTGCCTGTCCGCGATCACCCCGCCCGTCGCCCTCGCGGCGTACGCCGGCGCGGGCA
Source organism: uncultured Clostridia bacterium (assembly GCA_947165595.1). GTDB lineage: Bacteria > Bacillota > Clostridia > Oscillospirales > Oscillospiraceae > Hominicoprocola. The sequence goes on from CAMVAV010000011.1 coordinate 25,432, forward strand.
TCGCGAAATGCAGCCCGATGTCGACGGCGGTGGAGGCGTGCAAGCTGGGCTTCGCCGGCTTCATCGTGCCGTTCGCCTTCTGCTACAGCCCCGCCATGATGATGCAGGGCGGCTTCCTGACAATCCTTCTGGTGTTCCTGACGTCCTTCGTCGGCGTCGCGCTGATGTCCGCCGGCTTCCAGGGCTGGCTGTTCTGGCGCTTCAACTGGTTTGAGCGCCTGGTCGTGTTTATCTCCGGTGTCCTGCTGTTCATCCCGAGCACGGAGGGCAGCTCCGTGGGCCTTCTGACCGACGCCGCGGGCATTGTGCTGGCGCTTGCGATCCTGCTCGCCAACCTCAAAAAGTGGGAGCGCGGCCCGGCGTTCCTCATGAAGCACCAGAAGAAGTAAGCGGACAGACCGGAGATGAACAACCGTTCCAATCTGGCGAACGCCCTTATGTGGGGCGGGGGAGGCCTTCTGTACCTCGGCGCGACCTTTCTGGTCGACGTGGGCGTCTTCCGCGTGCTCGCCTATCTGTTTCTGCTGCTGGCGTGCATGTACCTGATCCGCTATCTCAACGGCAGGCGCAGCGGGAAAAAGTGAATCACAGGGGGACGCGCCCGCCCGGGCGCGTCCCCCCTGCGACTGTCAAAAAAAGCTGCCGCGGGGCGGCGGCGGGGACATATGACAAAAATGAAAGCTGCTTATCAGGAAAATTGATTCATTTCGACGATTGACTTTGCGCCGGGCGGGATTTATACTGCAACCATCGAGACAAGGGCGTCTCAGAGAGTTTTTGCACTCTCTGAGGCGCTTTTTTTGTTTCATTTTCGCATGGAAAGGGTGTTTCACATGACGAACATTCCCGAGTATTTCGGCAGCATGGTATTTGACGAGCGCGAAATGAAGGCGCGGCTCTCCGGCAGCGTGTACCACTCCCTCAAGCAGACGATCCGCAGGGGCGAGCGGCTGGACGCCAGCGTCGCCGACGCGGTGGCGGACGCCATGCGCGCCTGGGCGCTGGAGCGCGGCGCGACGCACTTTACGCACTGGTTCCAGCCCATGACGGACATCACCGCCGAGAAGCACGACAGCTTCATCTCCCCCGCGCCGGACGGCGGCGTCATTTTGGAATTCTCCGGCAAGGAGCTCATTCAGGGCGAGCCGGACGCCTCCAGCTTCCCCTCGGGCGGGCTGCGCGCGACGTTCGAGGCGCGCGGCTACACCGCGTGGGACCCGACCTCCTACGCCTTTATCAAGGGCAAGACGCTGTGCATCCCCACGGCGTTCTGCGCCTACGGCGGGCAGGCGCTGGATCAGAAGACGCCGCTGCTGCGCTCGATGGAGGCGCTCAACCGGCAGGCGATGCGCGTGCTGCGGCTGTTCGGCAACGAGGACGTCCATCACGTCACGACCTCGGTGGGACCGGAGCAGGAGTACTTCCTCGTGGACAAGGGCGTCTACGAGAAGCGGCGCGACCTGATCTACACCGGGCGCACGCTCTTCGGCGCGAAGCCGCCCAAGGGGCAGGAGCTGGACGACCACTATTTCGGTACGATCAAGCCGCGCGTGCAGGCGTACATGGACGAGCTGAACGAGGAGCTGTGGAAGCTCGGCATCTACGCCAAGACCGAGCACAACGAGGTCGCGCCCTCCCAGCACGAGCTGGCGCCGATCTATACGACCACCAACCTCGCCACCGACCAGAACCAGCTGACGATGGAGATCATGCAGAAGGTCGCGGCGAAGCACGACCTGGTGTGCCTGCTGCACGAGAAGCCCTTCGCGGGCGTCAACGGCTCCGGCAAGCACAACAACTGGTCGATCGCGACGGACACCGGCGTGAACCTGCTCTCGCCGGGCGAGACGCCGCATGAGAACGCGCAGTTTCTGCTGTTTCTGATCGCGGTCGTGCAGGCGGTGGACGAGTATCAGGACCTGCTGCGCACCAGCGTCGCCACGGCGGGCAACGACCACCGCCTCGGCGGCAACGAGGCGCCGCCCGCCGTCGTGTCCGTCTTCCTCGGCGACGAGCTGACCGCGATCCTCGAATCGCTGGAGACCGACGCGCCCTACAGCGCGGCGGAGAAGACCGTCGTCAAGCTGGGCGTCCACGCGCTGCCGCGGTTCGCGCGCGACATGACCGACCGCAACCGCACCTCGCCGTTCGCCTTCACGGGCAACAAGTTCGAGTTCCGCATGGTGGGCTCGTCCCAGTCCATCGCCACGGTCAACACAATCCTCAACACGGCGGTCGCGGAGTCGCTGCGGCAGTACGCCGACGAACTCGAGGGGGCGGAGGACTTCAACGCCGCGCTTCACGAGCTGATTCAGAAGGCGATCGCCGGCCACAAGCGGATCATCTTCAACGGCAACGGCTACGACGAGGCGTGGATCCGCGAGGCGACGGAAAAGCGCGGCCTCTCCGAGCTGCGCACCACGCCGGACGCCATCCCCAGCCTCATCAAAAAGAAAAACATCGAGCTATTGACGACGCACCGGGTCTTTTCCGAGGGCGAGCTGCGCTCCCGCTACGAGATCGCGCTGGAGAACTACAGCAAGACCATCATGATCGAGGCGACGACCATGGCGGACATGGCGCGGCGCGAGATCCTGCCCGCGGTGGAGTCCTACGCCGCCGCGACCGCCGAGGGCGCGGCGAAGAAGCTGGCGCTGGTGCCGATGCTCAAATGCGCCTATGAGACGGAGCTGGTCGAGCGGCTGACGGGCCTAACCAACTGCATCGCCGACAAGACCGCCGCGCTCGAGCGCGCGCTGATCGCCGTGAAGGAGACCGAGGAATCGGTCAACGAGGCGTTCACCATCCGCGACATCGTGCTGCCGCGCATGGCAGAGCTGCGCGCGGTCTGCGACGAGGCGGAGACCGTCACCGCGAAGGATTTCTGGCCCTTCCCGACCTACGGGGAGTTGCTGTTCAGCGTGAGATAACTACCCTGCGGCAGGGACCTCACTTGAGAAAGGAGAATGCACTTATGTGTTCCATTATGGGTTATTGCGATGCGGACGCGTCGATGGACGCGTTTGAGGAGGGCTTTCGGCGAAGCGTTTCCCGCGGGCCGGATATGAGCGCCGTCGTCAACACGGGCGGCGGGCTGCTGGGCTTCCACCGCCTCGCCATCATGGGGCTCCATCCGGAGGGGATGCAGCCCTTCGAGCGCGACGGCAGCTACGTCGTGTGCAACGGCGAGCTCTACGGCTTCGCCGCGCTCAAGCGCGAGCTGGAGGCCAAGGGCTACTCGTTCGTCAGCGAGTCCGATTGCGAGCTGATCCTGCCGCTGTGGTTCGAGCACGGCGTCGAGCTGTTCCCGCTGCTGGACGCGGAGTTCGCCATGGTGCTTTACGACGGCAGGACGAAGGAGTTCATCGCCGCGCGCGACCCCATCGGCATCCGCCCGCTGTTCTACGGCTATGACAAAAAGGGCGCGGTCCTGTTCGCGAGCGAGGCGCGGAACCTGCTGGGCCTCTGCGCCGAGATCAAGCCCTTCCCGCCGGGACACTACTGGAAAAACGGCGCGTTCGTCTGCTACAACGACATCGCCAAGGTCGACGCCGTCTGCCACGACGATCTGGAGACCGTCTGCCGCAACATCCACGACAAGCTGATCGCGGGCGTCCGCAAGCGCCTGGTCGCCGACGCGAAGGTGGGCTTCCTGCTCTCCGGCGGGCTGGATTCCTCCCTCGTGTGCGCCATCGCCGCCAGGGAGAGCGCCGAGCCGATCAAGACCTTCGCCATCGGCATGGATGTGGACGCCATCGACCTCAAATACGCCCGCATCGTCGCGGAATTCATCCACAGCGACCACACCGAGGTCATCATCTCCAAGCAGGACGTGCTTGCGGCGCTGGAAACGGTGGTCTCGATCCTCGGCACCTACGACATCACGACCATCCGCGCCTCCATCGGCATGTACCTCGTCTGCAAGGCGATCCACGAGCAGACGGACATCCGCGTGCTGCTGACCGGCGAGATCAGCGACGAGCTGTTCGGCTACAAATACACCGACTTCGCGCCCTCCGCCGAGGAGTTCCAGCGCGAGGCGGAGAAGCGCCTGCGCGAGCTCTACATGTACGACGTGCTGCGCGCCGACCGCTGCATCGCGGACAACTCCATCGAGGCGCGCGTGCCCTTCGGCGACCTCGACTTCGTCAAGTACGTCATGGCGATCGACCCCGCGCGCAAGCTCAACACCTACGGCAAGGGCAAGTACCTGCTGCGCCACGCCTTCGAGGCGGACGGCATCCTGCCCGAGAGCATCCTCTGGCGCGAGAAGGCGGCGTTCTCCGACGCGGTGGGCCACTCGATGGTGGACGACCTCAAGGAGTACGCGGAGAAGTACTACACCGACGAGGATTTCCAGCTCCGCAGCCTGCGCTACTCGCACGCGCGCCCGTTCACAAAGGAGTCTCTGCTCTACCGCGAGCTGTTTGAGCGGTACTATCCCGGCCAGGCGAAGATGATCGTGGACTTCTGGATGCCGAACAAGAGCTGGAAGGGCTGCGACGTGAACGACCCGTCGGCGCGCGTGCTTTCAAACTACGGCGCGAGCGGGGTTTAAGGAGGAATATTATGTCAACTTGTGCGATCGTCGGGATCAACTGGGGCGACGAGGGCAAGGGGCGCATGGTCGATCTGCTCACGGAGCGCTTCGACTATGTGATCCGCTATCAGGGCGGCGGCAACGCGGGACACACCGTGGTCAACGAGTACGGCAAGTTCGCGCTGCATCTGCTGCCGTCCGGCATTTTCCGAAAGGGCGTGGTGAACGTCCTCGGCAACGGCGTGGCGCTGGACCTCGAAAACCTCTGGACCGAGATCGAGTCGCTGCGCGCCGCCGGCGTACCGGTCACGCCGGACAATCTGAAGCTCAGCGACCGCGCCTCGCTCCTGCTGCCGTGGCACCGCGAGCTGGACGCGCTGGAGGAGGCGCGGCTGAAGGATAAAAAGTTCGGCTCGACCAAGCAGGGCATCGCGCCGTTCTACTCGGACAAGTACCAGAAGAAGACGATCCTCGCCGGCGAGCTGCTCTACCCGTATTATCTGGAGGCGCACGTCCGGCAGCTCACGGAGTGGAAGAACCTGATCCTCAAGGGCGTCTACGGCGCGGAGACGGTCTCCGCCGACTCCGTGCTGTACTGGCTCCGGCAATACGGCGAAAAGCTCAGGCCGTTCCTCTGCGATACGTCCGCGCTGCTGCGCGAGGCGGGGGAGAGCGGGAAGAGCATTCTCTTCGAGGCGCAGCTCGGCGCGCTGCGCGATCTGGATTACGGCATCTATCCCTACACGACCTCGTCCAACGCCGTCGCAGCCTACGCCCCGGTCGGGGCGGGGATGCCCTGGGCGCGCGTGGACGAGGTGATCGGCGTTGTCAAGGCGTATTCCACCTGCGTCGGCGAGGGCCCGTTCGTCTGCGAGCTGTCCGGCGAGGAGGCGGACAGGCTGCGCGAGGCGGGCGCGGAGTACGGCGCGAAGACCGGGCGGCCGCGCCGCGTCGGCCCCGTCGACCTTGTGGCGACGCGCTACGGCGTGCGGACGCAGGGCGCGACGGCGCTGGCGCTGACGAAGCTGGACGTGCTGAGCTATCTCGACCGGATTCCGATCTGCACCGCCTACACGCTCCACGGCGAGCGGACGGAGGAATTCCCGTTTCCCGCTGTCCTGCCGGAGGCGGAGCCCGTGCTCGAGTACGCGGAAGGCTGGCACTGCGACATCTCCGGCGTCCGCTCGTGGGACGCGCTGCCCGCGGCGGCACGGGCGTATGTGGAGAGGATCGAGCGCGCCGTGGGCTGCCCGGTCCGCTATGTTTCGGTCGGCGCGGAGCGCGACGCCTGCATCGACCGTCAGGCTTAGGAGGTGAGCGCCGTGTATGACCGATATGAATCGCCGCTCGCGTCGCGCTATGCCTCCGGATACCTGCTGCACCTTTTTTCCCCGCGCACGCGCGTGGAGACCTGGCGAAGACTGTGGACGGAGCTGGCGCGCGCGGAGCACGCGCTGGGGCTCCCCGTCACCGCGGAGCAGGTGCGGGAGCTGGACGCGCACATCGCGGACATCGACTTTGAGCTCGCCGCCGTGCGCGAGCGGAGGGTGCGCCACGACGTGATGGCGCATATCTACGCCTACGGCAAGGCGGCGCCCGGCGCGGCGGGGATCATTCACCTCGGCGCGACGAGCTGCTTTGTGACCGACAACGCCGACCTGATCCTCTTCCGCGACGCGCTGCGGTATCTGCGCGGCGAGCTGCTGAAGGTGATCGCGAACCTCGCCGCCTTTGCGGAGCGGTACAAGGCGCTGCCCGCGCCGGGCTACACCCACTACCAGCCCGCCCAGCCGGTGACGGCGGGCAAGCGCGCGGCGCTGTGGATGCAGGATTTTCTCTCCGACCTGGAGGAGCTGGACTTCGCGCTCGGCAGCATCCGTTTTCTCGGCTGCCGCGGCGCGACCGGGACGGAGGCGAGCCTGCTGGACCTCTTCGACGGGGACGGGGCGAAGGTCGACGAGCTGAACCGCCGCCTCGCCGCGGCGTTCGGATTTTCGTCCTGCTTCGACGTCTGCGGCCAGACCTATCCGCGCAAGCTGGACAGCCGCATCCTGAATGCGCTTTCCGCCGTCGCGCAGAGCTGCTGCCGCATGGCGACCGACATCCGGCTCCTGCAGCACGACCGCCAGATAGAGGAGCCCTTTGAGGAGGACCAGATCGGCTCGTCCGCCATGCCCTACAAGCGCAATCCCATGCGCTGCGAGCGCATTTGCTCGCTCAGCCGCTACCTGATGGCGGACGCCGCCAACGCGCCGATGACCGCCGCGTCGCAGTGGCTGGAGCGCACGCTGGACGACTCCGCGAACCGCCGCATCTCGCTGCCGGAGGGCTTTCTCTGTGCCGACGCGGTCCTCCGCCTCGCGCAGAACGTCACGAACGGGCTGCGGGTCAACGAGGCGGAGCTTTCGCGCGCGCTTGCGGAGCAGCTGCCGTTCTTCGCCACGGAGAACCTGCTGATGGAGGCGGTGAAGCGCGGCGGCGACCGGCAGGAGCTGCACGGGGAACTCCGGCGGTGCGCGCTGGAGGCGTCGGAGCAGATGCGGCGCGGCGGAGGCTGCGATCTTCCGGCGCGGCTTTCGCGCGTTCGGGCGATCGGCCTGACGGAAAGCGAGATCACGGAGCTGCTGAAGCCGGAGGATTATATCGGACGCTGCGCGGAGCAGGTGGACGCGCTGCTGGAGAAGGTCCGCCCGCTCCTCGCCGGAACGGAGGCGGGCGGCGCCGCGATCGAGGTGTGAGCATGGACGCAAGAGAGATCATCGACTATATCGCGGGCGCGAAAAAACGGACGCCGGTCCGGCTCTATGTGAAGGAGCGGGAGCCGGTGGACTACGGCGGCGCGACCGTGTTCGGCGCCGGGGACAAGATCGTCTTCGGCGACTGGGAGGAGCTGCGGCCGATCGTGGAGGCAAACCGCGGAAAGATAGAAAACTATCTCATCGAAAGCGACTGCCGCAACAGCGCCGTGCCGCTGCTGGACGTCAAAAACCTTCGCGCGCGCGTCGAGCCGGGCGCGATCCTCCGCGAGGGGGTGGAGCTTGGCGAAAACGCCGTCGTGATGATGGGGGCGATCCTCAACATCGGCGCGTCCGTCGGCGCGGGGAGCATGATCGACATGGGCGCGGTGCTCGGCGGGCGCGCGACCGTCGGCAAAAACTGTCACATCGGAGCCGGCGCGGTGCTGGCGGGCGTCATCGAGCCGATGTCCGCGGCGCCGGTGGTCGTGGAGGACGACGTGCTGATCGGGGCGAACGCCGTGGTGATCGAGGGCGTGCGCGTCAGGCGCGGCGCGGTGGTCGCGGCGGGCGCGGTCGTGACGCGGGACGTGCCGGAGAACATGGTCGTCGCGGGCTGCCCCGCGCGGATCGTCAAGGAGAAGGACGCGCGGACGACGGACAAGACGGCGCTCGAGACGGCGCTGCGGAATTTGTGAGGGAAAGGCGCATATGACGGACTATCTGGCCGAGGCGCGGCGGATCGCGCGGGAATTGACGGAGCTCCGCCGGGCGTTTCACCGACGTCCCGAGCCGGGCAACCGGGAGTATGAAACGGCGGAGCGGATCGAGGCGTTTCTGCACACGTGCGATATCCCGACCGAGCGAGTGCTGGACACGGCGGTGGTCGGGACGCTGACGGGCGGGAGAGAGGGCAAAACCGCCGCCCTGCGCGCCGACATGGACGCGCTGCCCCTGCAGGAGGAGAGCGGCGCGGACTTCGCCTCGGAGGTCCCCGGCATGATGCACGCCTGCGGACACGACGTCCACATGGCGGCGGCGCTCGGCGCGGCAAAGCTGCTGGCAGCGCGCCGCGACGCGCTGCCGGGAACGGTGCGGTTCCTGTTCCAGCCGGACGAGGAGGGAAACGGCGGCGCGCAGCGCATGATCGACGCGGGCGTTTTGAACGGCGTGGACGCGGTGTTCGGCTGCCACGTCTCGCCGGAGCTGCCCGCGGGCGCCGTCGGCGTGCGGTACGGGAAGTTTTACGCCGCGTCGGACACCTTCCGCCTCACGCTGACCGGCAGAAGCGCCCACGGCGCGGAGCGGGAGAAGGGGATCGACGCGCTCGCCGCGGCGGCGGAGACGGTGACGGCGCTTTTGTCGCTGCCCCGGAGCTTTCCGCGGGAGCGGAGCGTCGTGTCCGTCGGCACGCTGCACGCGGGGACGGCGGGCAACATCGTCGCGGAGCACGCGGAGCTCACCGGCATCATCCGCACGCTGGGACAGGAGAACCGCAAGGCGATGCGCCTGAGCTTTGCCCGGACGGCGGAGAGCGTCGCCGGGCGGCACGGCGCAAGGCTGCAATGCGAGCTGCGCGAGAGCTATCCCGGCGTCGTCAACGACCGGGAGATGACGCGCCTTGTGCAGGATGCCGCGACGGCGCTGCTGGGCGCGGAGCGGGTCGCCGTGATCGCGGAGCCGACCATGACGACGGAGGACTTCGGCTGCTTTCTGCTGCAAAGGCCGGGGTCGTTTTATCATGTCGGGGCGGGCTGCGCGCTGCCGCTGCACAACGCCGCGTTTCTGCCCGACGATTCCGCCATCGTCACTGCCGCCGCGGTGCACGCCGCGGTGATCGAGATGTTTTTGGGGAGGAATGAAGCGTGAGGTTCACCAAAATGCAGGGCTGCGGCAACGACTACGTCTATATCGACTGCTTTTCGGAGACGGTCGCGGAGCCTGCCGCGCTGGCAAGGCGCATCTCGGACCGGCATTACGGCGTCGGCGGCGACGGGCTCATCCTCATCGAGCCGTCGGAGACCGCCGACGCCTTCATGCGCATGTTCAACGCCGACGGCTCGGAGGGGTCGATGTGCGGCAACGGCGTGCGCTGCGTCGCCAAGTACCTCTACGACCACGGGTGCGTCCCGGCGGAGCGACGCTCCGTTTTTGTGGACACGCGCGCGGGCGTGCGGGAGATCACGTTCCGCGCGGAGGACGGCAGGGCGGCGGAACTGACCGTGGATATGGGAAAACCGTCCCTCACGAGCGAGCTGCCGGAGGTGCTCGAGCTCTGGGGGATGCCGCTGTGCTTCGTGGGGGTGGATATCGGGAACCCGCACGCCGTCTTTTTCCTGGAGGACAACGCCGCGCTGGGCGTCAGGCGCGCGGCGGAGCTGAATCTCGCGCGCTTCGGCCCCGCCCTCGAGACGCATCCGCGCTTTCCGGAGCGCGTCAACGCGGAGTTTATCGAGCTGCTTGCCCCGAATGAGATTCATTTCCGCGTCTGGGAGCGCGGCTCGGGCGAGACGCTTGCCTGCGGCACCGGCACGGCCGCCGCGGTCTATGCCGGGATTTGCGCGGGCAAGCTGGAAAACGACGTGCTGGTGCATCTGCCGGGCGGCGATCTGCGCGTCCGCTATGCGCCGGAGGACGGACACTGCTTCCTCTCCGGCGGAGCGGAGGAGGTCTTTTCGGGGGAGTATCCCTGCCCGGAATGAAAATGACGTCAAAATTACAAAAAGAATGCAGAAACCACCGCGAAGCGCGAGCTTCACGGTGGTTTTTGGTGAAATGGAAGGGGTTCAAACCCGCGACCTTACGGATGCGGACCGTACGCTCTGGCGAGTCATCTGCTCAGACAGCACAGCAGGATGCTGTATTACCCCCGCGTGATCGACGAGCGCGGGCGCGCCTGCAAGGACGTCGGTGCGATCACGACGCGGACGAAGAGCAAGAAGGACGATACGCTGTTCAACGATTACCGGCGCGAGTACAAGAAGCGCTTCGCGCGCATGAAGGCCGGGAAGTACACCGCGGACGCATTCTGCGCCTGAGGCGAGCTGGCGCGCGCGAAGGCGGAGAAATGCAGAGAAGGAAGCTGTCCGCGGACAAGTTCCATGAGTGGCCGGAGACTTCATGAGGATATGCAGCGGCGGAGCCGGACGCACAAGCTTGTGTGCGTCCGGCTCCGCCGGGGTTCTTTGGGGTTACTGTTGGACTGTTTTTATCTCCAAATCTACCTGGTAAACCACCGATACAGCATCGTCACGATCTGGCCGCGTGTGCAGACCTCATCCACGCCGAAACGCCCGTTGCCCACGCCGTTCGTGATGCCGTTCGCGGCTGCCCACGCGACGGCGGCGCTGTACCATTGTCCGCCTGGCACGTCCGTAAAGGCTGCTGACGCTGCCGCTCCGCCGCCGTCCATTCGATAGAGCATGGTCATGACCTGCGCGCGGGTGCAGGGCTCGTCCACGCCGAAGCGCCCGTCGCCCATGCCTTTGATGACGCCGTTCTCCGCGGCCCATGCCGCAGCCTCTCTGTACCACGCGCCGTCCGGCACATCGGCAAAGCCGCTTGTCGGGTTTTTGGGCTTCGGGCAGCCCGCCGCGCGCCACAGGAAGGCGGCGATTTGCGCACGGGTGCAGGGCTCGTCCGGGGCGAACCGTCCGTCGCCCATGCCGTTCGTGACGCCGTTTGCCAGCGCCCAAAGCACCGCGTCGCCGTAGTATGCGTCGGCGGAAACGTCGTCAAAGCGCTCCGTGAGCGGCTTGTAAACCACCGCGAGCTTCGCAGGCCGGTCGCTGCGCACGGTCACTGTGCCGTCGTGGACGGCGGAAGGCACAAGCGTCGCCGTGCCGTCGTCATTCAGCCTGTACACGCGACAGCCGAGAGGATCCTTTCCTGCGTCTGGGGTGAAGGGCAGCTCCGCCGTGACAAAACCGCCGCCTAGCGCACCGACGTCCCTGCCGTTCGATGTAAGGCCGAGGGTGTAGACAGCCTCAGCCTCCCCGCCGCCCAGCGCCGCGCGTTCCGCGGTGCTCAGCGTGTTCGCGCCGCTGCTTTTGACGGTCAGGACGACGCTGCCCGTGCCGCCCGCGTTCGCGGCGGCGGAGAGCGCGTTCTCGTTGAGCTTCACCGCGCCGTTTGCGGTCTTGATCGTCAGGCTGTCATTGCCCTCATGCGCTTCCAGCGCGTTCGAGAGCTTTGCGGCGGACGCCGCGGGAAGGCTGACGGTATCGACCTTGCCGCCGAGGCTTGTGAGGTCCATGGTGACGTTTGCGTTGCCGCCGTCCGTGCCAATGAGCTTCGCCACGACCGCGTCGCTGAGAGGATCGAGCGTCGCCGTGCCGCCGCTGACCGTGACGCCGAGATTGACGGTCCCTGCGTTGCCGGTGACGGGGACGGTTACGGCGGGAACCGTGAAGGGGTCCTGTTCGGTGGGCCTTGACTGCGCTGCCTTGGGCAGAACGACTTGCACGAGCGCGTTGGCGTCCTTGATGGTAACGGACACTGTTTTTTTGCCGAATTTTGCCGTGGCGGCAAAGGTCAGAGTATAGGTCCCATCCGCAAGACCGCTGAAAACGACGCTGCCGTCCTGTACCGTACCGCTCCGGGAAACGCCGTTTCCGGTGAGCGTCACCTTGACGCCGTCGGTAGACGGGCCGCCGTCATACGGAACCACCTCCGCGGCGAGCGAGTGGTTCCCGACAAGTGTGAAAACGCCCTCTGCATCCTCGCTGGTTCCGTAGCCAGGACTGACCGCGATCGCCCGGATCGTCATGGCCGCGGTCACGGAGATCGGCGTGCTGTAAAGCCGGCTTTCCGTTGTCGGCTCGGTCCCGTCGGTCGTATAGTAGATCTTCACCGCTCTCTGAGCGTCAGCGGCTGCCGCGGTAAGCGTCACGGTGCTGCCGCGCTTCATCGTCGCGCTGACCGCGTCTCCCTTAAAGGCATCGCCTTCCGCGTCCGTGCCGGAGAGAACGGGCTTGCCAAGCTGTACCTGACGGGAAACCGGGTCCGTCTTTGCGTAGTCGCGCCCCATCGGAACGCCCGCGTAGCTCTGCACGGCGCCGCGTACCACAAGGTGAAGCTCTCCCGTGAGCTTGCTCATATCGACCGGCTTGAGCACGACTGTACGGGTATAGGTCGTCTTATCGGGATCAATGTTCGACGGCGCGTGCCCCTGTTCCTCCGGATCTGCGCTTTTCAGCTTGATCAGAATGCCGTTATCGTCCTCCAGAACATAATTATCCGTGTTCAGTGCGCCGCCGTCGCCGCTCTCCTGCATGTGGCGGCTGAACGTCACATAGACGCCTTGATCGGTGAACATGACGCTGCTCACCTTGGGCGGTGTACTGTTGACCAGCGGAATGTTGACGTCAAGCTGCACAGGCAAAACGGGAAGAAGCCGATATTCCGTCCCGCCGACGTTGACGGTGCGGGTCGCGGCACGGTCGGCGATGCTGTCACCCGTCATACCGTCCTTCTCCGCCGTCACATACCAAAGGCCCTCCGGAACGCCCCATTGATAACGCCCGTCCTCGCCCGTGGTCTGCGTGGGCTGATCGTCCGGGATCAGATTTGTAAGTCCCTGCGCGGGCAGGAACACGTCTGCGTCTGGCGCGGTATTAAGAACTGGAACGCCGCCGCTGTTCGCCGCGTAGTAAAGGCTCACGGCCGCGCCCTCGACGGGATTCTCGATCACGCCCTCATAGACGACGCCGGAGGGGTCGTTGCCGACCTTGTTCATGTTTCCGGCGTTGCGGATGGACTCCCTGACCTGACGCATGTCGAATTTGTTTTGGCTGCAGTCCGGGTTGTTCTCGTCGTACAGCATCAGCGCCATCTGGTTGTAGGTCGCGTTGTAGGTCAGCGCCATTTCCCGCTCCAGGATCGACATGCGCGTCGCCATCTCATAGCCGGTGTACATCCCACCGAGCGCCACCGTTCCGCCGATCACCCAGCCGACGCCGGGGACGATGGCGCACAAAACCGAGAGGCTGCAGGTCACGCCGACGGCGTCCATCATCTCGTCGTTCTGCTTTTTCGCGCGCTCCCATGTCTCTTTAAATTCTGAGTAGAGCTTGTTGGTCAGCGCCTTTTTCTTCCAGCTCATGTTATGCCAGCAGGTGGTGTCCATGAGATTGCGAATATCCCTGTCGTAGCGCTTCCAGACCATTTCACGTTCAAGCTTGCCGTCCATCGTAAAGAACCAGGATAACGTGGAGAAGCCAGCCGCGCCGCCGCTGCCCATGATTTTTCCAGCCGCGGTGCTTCCCGCGACGATTCCTCCGGCGCTGCAGACGTTGGCGCCGTTGCCGGCGTTGTCGCCCCAGGTCTTGAAGCTCAGGAAGTCCACCTTGCCCTCGGGGACCGGCGCATTGCCGTGATAGGCGTCCGCCACCTTCATGTAGCTCGGGTTGCTGGGGGTCATCGGAACGCGCGCGGCATGCACGGACGACGCGTACACCGTGCCGTCGCCGGACGCGGAAGCCACCGCCGGGGCGGGAGTATCCTGCCCCTCGTCGTCGATGTGGTAGCCGGTGAAATTGTGCTCGAACACGACCGTCGCCATCAGCGTGCGCAGGGTGTGCTCAGCATCCACCGCGAAGGTCGAGAATTTCAGCTCGATGGCAAAGGTCTGGCCCGTGTACTTTCCGTCCTCTCCGACCGTTCCGTCGGTGATCTGGCAGGTCGCGCCCTTCGCCGATTTGGAGGCGGCATCCGCGAAGGCTTCCGCCCACGCCATCTCGCGCGCCATGTCTTCCTCGCTGCCGTATTGGACGGTCGTGCGGAAGATCTGGCCCCTCCCGGAGCCGATCGCCTGCTCCGCCGCCTCGTTGAGCCACTGCGTGATCCATGTCTTTCGGTCGTAGTCCATACGGATCTCGACAATGGGCATGTCGTTGTCCCGAAAGCTCTGCACGATCTCGTCGAGATCGTCCTTGTTCCCCGCGTTGAACGCGCTGACAAAGTCAGCGTGTCCGGCGGCGGTATACGCTCCGTTCTCACCGACGGTGACCGTCCAGCTGTCTCCGGAGCCCTTTGCCGCGAGGGCATCCATGCCGTCGGCAAGGGTCACCCCGCCGCCGGCGTTGACCGAGAACAGCTGCTCGGCATAGTCGCGCATCTCGTCGTCAAAGTCCGGCGGGAGGGTATATTCCCCGGCGTCCCCGTCGTAAAGCTCCGTCACGATCTGCGGGTCAAAGAGCACCTCGGCGGAGGTGACGGACGCGCACACCGGCTCCGGCCACGTCCCGGTGTAGGTATTTCCGTTCCCGGTTGCCTTCAGATGGCGGATCTCGCCGTCGGAAGTGATGAAGCGGAACACCACGGGGCAGTTGAAGCCGACGCCGTCCGAGCCGAGCGTGTTCAGCTTGCCGCCGTTTTCAAAGGTCGCCGTGAACGTCACGTCATACATGGTGCCGTAGAAGGTGTACGCACCGCCGACGTCGATCTCGTTGTGACCGTGCTTATCCCACGCCATCTTGAAGGACGTCAGCTGCGCGCCGCCCGTCTGGTGGACGATCATCAGCTCCTCGGACGTCTCGCCCGAGGCGGTGACCGCCGTGATCGCGTGCGTCGTCGCGAGCCGCGCGTCCGTACCGCTGAGCAGGATCTGCGTCTCCCATCTGCCGCGCGTGTCGGCAACGGTCTCGCCCGCGAAGGCGCCGCCGTCGTAGAGCGTGACCGCCTCGTTCGCGCTCGCGACGCCGCTGACCGTCACGGTTTCCTTGTTGACATAGGGGGAGAGTGTCCAGAGGTAGGAGCCGGGCCGCTTGACCGTTGCCGAACCGATGAGCTGCGAGGGCGCGCTTCCGCCCTTATATATGACCGAGGCGGACATCGTCAGCGTCATGTCGAGGCCGGCCGTACCGGGCGTGGCATAGATCGTATAGGTGCAGGGCAGCGCGATCTTTTCATTCCCGAGGCTAATGCCGTAGGTGCCCCAGATATCGATTTTAGGGGGTTGATAGCGCTTGCCGTTTATGACGAGCTGATGGATGACCACGCTGTTTTCGGACGCGCCGTTCGTCTGAAAATACAAGGCGTCGATAAAGCCATCCGTCAAGCCGCTGTCCAGTCCGATCTCGCCCGTAAAGGTGACCAGCTCCGTGGGGGACGACCAGCTTGCGGTACCCGTGGAGAGGGTGGAGGCGGGCTTGGTGACATACTGCGCGTTTTCGCTTTCGGCATGGGTGGCGTAGTATGCCTCCGGCTCCCGGATCTCATTTGCTCCCAGCGTAACGCTCCAGGTCTTGAGCGCCGCGCCGGCGGGCACGTCGCCGAGCGCGCCGCGCACGGTCTCGATCCCACGATAGGTCGCCGGGAACAGCAGAACGGTGTAGCTGCCCGCGTCCAGAGGAAGGGCGTAATCGGTCCTGCCGCAGAGGAAGATGTCTCGCGTCTCCCCTTTGAAGCTCCCGTCTCCGCCGTACCACGCGAGGTAATAGCTGCCTCGCTCCGCGCCCAGGTTCAACAGCAGCCCGGACTTAAGCGCGGGCTTGAGCGTCACCGTGGCGATGCCGCCAGAAAGCGTGCCGCTCGCGCTCGCGTCCGCCAGCCGCGCGTCGCCCGAGAGCGTGACGGTCATGGCTTCGCCGTCCGAGACGCCGCTCGGCGAGTAGGCAATGGAGCCGGTGCATTTCGTTATATACATGCTGCCGCTCGCGACGATCTCGGACGAGGCGTTCCTGACGCGTATCGTCCCGCTCCCGCCCAGCAGATTCGCCGCCATATAGCGCTCCGCCAGCGCCCCGCCGCCCTGCACCTCCACGCGCGCCGTCAGACTGGCATTGCAGACCGCGAGGTTATGCACGACGGGCTCAGTCTGGTCATCAGCCATTACCAGATGGTACTGGCTGCTTTGGATACTCAGATTTCCTGAGCCGGAGCGCACGGAGAAGCTCACGGTACCGCCGGGGTAGAGGGCGTTTTCACCCGCGAGGGCATAGTCGCCGTTCCCGTCGGTCGTCGCTGTAAACGTGAAGCCCCGTTCCCATGCGACGACGGTCACGCCGGGGAGCGGATCGCCGTTCATCGTTACCCTGCCGGAGACAGTGACGCGCGGGAGGGTATCAACGGTGAACACCAGCTTCTTGGCGGTCTCGTCGTACGTTCCGAAATACTCTTTTCCCAAGCTGTAGGCCTTTTCCGCTTCGGAGCCGCTATTTGCGTAAAGACAGCACCCATAGGTACGGTCCGTATCGCTGCCGCTGATGAGCGTCGGATATCCGTTGCTGTAGGTCGGGAGGCTGCCGGCATAGCCGCCGCCGTCGTAGACCGAGACCGACCATGCATAATAGTCCGCCGGATCCAGCTCGACACTGCTGCCGTTCTTCACCGCAAAGCCATTGAGAATGCGGAAGTTGTTTTGACTGGTAAGCTCATAATTGTAGGGTGGTGCGCCGTTCACCGCACCGCCGGACGGTTCACAAAACGCGATGACGGCGTTGTTCCGGCTCCCGTCCACGTCCGCGCGCAGCTCATAGCGCGTGAAATTGCCTGTGGCAAGATAGGGCGCGGAGAGCGTGATCGCCTCCTCGTCCGTCAGCGCCGTCGCCTCGCGGAAGGTCTTTCCCCACAGGTACCACGCCTCGCTGCCGGCGCCGATCCCATAGAGTGAGACATGGCCCGCCACCTCCTTCGCGAAGGTGAAGGTGACGGTCTGCTCCGCCCAGATCGCGGTAAAGGTCACGTCGCCGCTGACCGGTCCGAACGAGCTGTTCGCTTCATAGCAATTGCCGGCAAGCTGCCAGCCGAGGAAGGTGTAACCCGGATGCGCCGGTTCGTCGGGCAGGGTGATCGTGTAGTTGTTTCCCTCGTTCGCGGTGACACTGGGATAGTTGGGAGTTCCGCGGTTCGAGTCAAAGCTGACGGTGTACTCCGCGGGCTTCTCCGAGATGGTGAGGGTAAACGACAGCTTCCCCTTGCCGCCGCCCGCCTCCTGCGCGGTGATGCTGACAGAGAAGGTGCCCGCCGACGTCGGCGTTCCCTGGATCGTCGTGGTATTGCCGCTGTTCGTGCTCAGGGACAGGCCGCCGGGCAGGCCGGAAGACGTCCATGTGATTGAACCGCCGTTTGCGGGTGTGGCGGTGATGGTCTTGCTGTTGTATTCGGCGCCGACCCGTCCAGTCGTTGCCGGGGTACCGCTGACCGTCGGCGGTGTAACCTGAGAACCAGCCACAAACTGGACATAGTTTGAAGCCCCATATTCGACGCCTTTGTACTTTACAAAGACGTTATAGGTGTCCGTCTCTTCGATCTCATCCGACGTCAGAGCGATACCCGTCAGATATCCCGCCTCGCTGCCAAAGGCTCCGCGGCCGGCCGTACCGTTGTTGAGGGCAATATCCCCGGCGGTAGTTTTTCGAGCCAGGGTAACCTCCGAAAAACCGTCATTGCCCGTAAAAACCCCTTCGGGAAGCTCAAACGATATGCCGAAGCAGAATTTTCCGGAATTGTCCGCCACGATCTGCCGCGGATCCTCTGTGTCGCTATCCGGATTAACGTAGCTTGAGGTTCCCTCCGCAAGATAGTACACATTGATGTGCGTCCCCGCCCATACGGTCGTCGGCAGCAGCGTCAGCGCCATCGCCAGCGTGAGCGCGAGGGAAACAAATCTCCGAATCGCTTTCGTCTTCATCCTCTGTACCTCCCAGCCTTTGCTTTTGCAAAGAATCACTGTTTATACTCTATCGTCCCAAAGCGCAAGGCGCAACGTCAGATGCCTGCCAAGCCCCGGATAAGCGCGGCAAATTTCTGCCAATGCCGCAAAAGCGCAAAAAAACGCCGTGCTTTCCTCGGTGGAAAGCACAGCGGGAGAGGCGGTCAAAACGATGGAAGGCGCTTCGCTCAAGGGCGCTCGTCCCGATAGTACAGCATGACCAGACCCATGCGGGAGTCCGTCCCGGTCTTTTCGCAGATGCTGTTCATGTGCCGGTACAGCGTCCTCTCGCTGATCCCGGACTCATGGGCAAGCTGGCCCATGGGCAGGTCGCTTCGCAGAATCACGGCGAGCGCGTCGCGCTCCTTCTCCGTCAGTCCATAGTTCTCGGAAAACGCGGCGATGCCGCTTCTCTTGCCCGAAGCCGCATCGGCGGGCGCGGGTGAGAGAATTGAAAAAGGCACGCTCAACTCTCCGGAGAGCGTCATAAAAACGATGACCGCGCACAGCGCGGCGACGTCAACCGCCAGCACAACGCCTCCGGAAAAAGACGTGGGATGAACAAGGCTCAGCGCCACCGCCATCGCCGCGTCGATGACGCGGCCCATGGGTGCCCAAAGCGCCGGACAGCGCGTCCTTGCCGCGACGCGCAGGAACGTCATGTCGATGTAGGAGTACATGGCGCCGATGCAAATATAGAAAAGGCACATGTTGAGCCGGTAGCTTTCGCTTGCCCCGACCAGAAGCGGATGGAACAGCGCCAACAGGAGCGTACACAGCGCCGCCAGCGGGACAAGGCCGCCGTCCCGTTTTCCGCCCAGCCAGCCGAAAAGCAGGTAGACCGGAACAAGCAGCAGTCTCGGCCATTCAAACGGTCCCGCGCCGTTCGCGGTTCGGATCTGCAGCTCCACGATATACCCGTCGAAAAAGCTGGTGGGAACGACCAGCGCCGCCGTGACGATGCAGACGCACAGCAGCGGCAGCGCCATATTCTCCGCGCCGCGCCCCGTTTTCGCACTCGTCTCATCCTCCGACCGGGTCAGCGCCGCGCGACCGACCACGGCAAGCGCAGCAAGCATCACAAAGGGCAGCAGCGGCGAGCCGCCGCCGAGAAGCTGCAGCGGGTATTGCAGTCCGTAGGCGATCGCGTTGCCGCCCCCGACGATCCACGCGATCCCGGCGCTCTCCACCGGGGCGCGCGACGCGCGCAGATAGGACGCCCCGCCCAGAAAGCCGAGGCAGAAGACCACCGCGGACGCAACGTACAGATAGACATACGCCCCTCGCAAGAGGAACAGCGCCGCCCCGCCCAGCGCGCAGACGCCGAGCGCCGCGCCGATCAGGGCGCGGTACGTCCGTCCGGAGCGCAGACAACGGCGCGCAAGGGCAAAGCAAAGCAGTCCCAGCGCGAAAACGATCTGATGGATGTAGTACAGCGCCCTCTGCTGAGAGAAGGAGAGAACGTCTCCGCCCCCGTGGCTCGCCATGTTGAAGGTCGTCGTGAACAGAAACAGATACGCGGCAAAATGCAGCACGGGCAGGAGGCAATTACCGCGCGGGATCTTCATGGTTGTCACACCTCGCTTCCTCGGATGATCGTATTCTTAGGGGATTATTATCGTGTGTTGGAAGATGATTTTTGCGCGACTGAGAAGTATTTGACGGTAAATCCAGACAATTACTCTGCATATTCGACAGAGTTTTTGAAGCAGATTCAGGCTATTTGTAGTGAAATTGATGTAGCACTTCAGTTTTTGTGTAAGCTGATTAAACCCAGATTCAATAAGGATCGCTATTTCTGATGTGTTCATTGCTCTCCCGCTAAACCGTTCCACTGCCGCGAGAAACGGAAAATCCGAACGCCGCGCCGATTGGCACGATGTTCGGATTATTCCAGTTTGGTGGACCTGAAGGGATTCGAATTGCACTTTTTGGATTTTTTCTGGCGCTTCATGTATCAATTCATCCCATTCTGTACAGTAATTGCAATTTTATCTGTTACGTAATCCCGCGCGATTTTAGCCCATGTTATGCTGGTAAGGGAAAAAATAAGAGAAATTTATCGTGCGTCGCACGGCAGGAATCAGCCCCCGTTAATCAGCTGTCTTCCGTTTCGCAATTCTTCTTTGCCCAGTCCAGCAGCTCGCCGGCGTGTTCCAGTGCCGCCTTCGCGTGCCGTTCCTCCAAGCCGAGCTCGCTCGGATAGCGCACTGCCACGCCGTAGGGCGTCAGCTCGTCGGCGTAATCGTAATACTTCTCGTCGATCTCGACCATGTTTTTGATCTGGTTCAGGAGGAACGACAGGTCGTGCAGCTTCGGCATACCGCCCTGCGCGCCGTGCGCGACGATGACCGCCTTGATTGCTTTCTCCGCCGCCTGCTGGCAGTGATAGCAAATAATCTCCAACGGCTGCGGGCGGTAGGTCTCAAGCAGGTGCCGCGCCACGTCCAGATCGGTCTGCGCGAAGTCGAGCCATTCCCTCGCCGCGTTATCCATACAGAAGCACCCCTTTTCTGAATACCTCGTTTTCGACCGTGGGCTGATCCTTCCGCTCGTTGAAGCGGCTCTCCGTCCCGACGATGATATCGACCGGGCGACGCTTGATTCGCCGGATAGAACGATACGCCCGCGACGTCACCTCCGCAATGTCCTTCGTTCCGTCCTTGACGACGATGTAGAAGTCAAAATCGCTCTGCTCGCGGTTCGTGCCGTCCGCAAAGGAGCCGAACAGATACACACGCAGGGGAGCAATCTGCGAGACAAACTGATCCCGCAGCTCTTCGATCTCGTTCATGGGCATATCCGCACGCTCCTTTCACCGAAAACTTCCAAGGTCAAATAACATACCCTTTCAGGCAGGTTATCTATACGTAGTATATCATGTTCACCGCAAAAAGAAAAGAAAAATTTCGTTCAAAGCGGGGAAATCATGCCCACTGCACGCAGAAATCATTCGTCGTTCTTTTGCTCGCTTTTTGTCAATACATGCGGAGACTGATCACGCCCTTCGGTTATGCTCAAATAAACCCGTTCTCCGCGTATCATAATTCATCTCAGTGAATTCGCCAATAATCCGTTCCAAATTGCGCTCAATGCTTTCCACCTGCACCTCGTTGATTGTTCCATGATTATATGCAATCAATCTCTCTGGAATAATGCTGTAGGACCAACTGTCAGTATATCGATCCTGATGATGAATGGCAAAGCCAATCGGCAACCGATTCTGCTGCATCCCAATACTGACGGCCATCGGTGCAATTCCAAGATAATCGGCAGCAATTTTGCAAGTGATTTTTTTCATCGCGCGAATCTCATCATCCGTATATTTCCCCATAAGGTTCTCACCTCCACTCATCCGACAGCTTGTTTTGAAAAAGCCGCTGGCTTTTCTAAGCAAGCGGCTTAAAGCGATACTTCCCCTTTCCTAAACCACTGACAGCCTCCGTTACGCCCATATCCGCCAGCTTTTTCAGCAGAGTAGACGCCGGCGAAGCCGTAATGCTCAGGAGTTCGGTAACGTCGTTGCGCCCGAAAATGGTTTCAAATCCGTATTCCGCGAACATTTTCCGTACATGATCCGCTGTTTTTGCAGAAGCGCCTGCCGCTTTCAGGACATTGCCATAGGGAAACGCGCCGTCAATGTCCTGTTTTTCGTTTTCAATGTCCTGTTTTGCATCTCCAATGTCCTGTTTTTGGATCGCTTTGCTGATATGGAGATACCGGTTGTGCAGCTCGTGCCGCTCGCCCAGCAGGAGATTCCGGAGGAACAGTTCCAAATACTCCGTCGTCTCATGGACGCCGCGCTTGAGGTCATTGTAATTGGCGCGAACGAGGGAGTTTCTGAAATACCAGGCGTTTTCCGCAAAAATGTCGTTGGTCACGTCGAAGCCCAGCGTCCGCAGATACTTGATGAAAAACACGGCGGTCGTGCGCGTGTTTCCCTCGCCGAAAACATGGATCTGCCACAGGCGCGAGACAAAGGTCGCCAGATGCGCAATGATCTCGCTCATGGAAAGGCCGTCGTACCGGAACGCCTTCTCCGTCGCAAAATCGTAATCCAGCGTTGCTCGCAGCTCCGACGCGCCGCCGTAGATGACGGTGTTCCCGTCCAGCACCCATTCTTTCTTGGTGATGTTGTAGTCCCGAATCTGCCCCGCGTGCTTGTAGATGCCGGTAAACAGGCGTTTGTGGATGGAGAGATACTGCGCGGGCGAAAACACGAAAGACTGCTCCGCCAGCAGCTGCGCAATACGGGCGGAAACCTTATCGGCCTCTTCCGTCCGGTCTAGTCCATGCTGGGCACTTTCCGCATAATAGCTGTTGATCAGCGCATTGGCCTCTTCGATGGAAATCTCGCCCTCGATGTTTTTCTTTGCCGTTTCGATCAAATAGTGCGACGTTTCCAGACCATCCACAGCCTGCAGCCCTACAGCCGTCTGCCATGCATAGCCAAGATCGCGCTTATTCGGTTCGGTTTGACGAAGATATTCTTCAAACGGGTCTTTGTTCATGTGGGTCCTCCCTGTCGCTCTGCGCGGGTATCATAACATCTGACGGTTCATGGCAACGTAGAATATAGGTTCTACATCCAACTTACACGTCCACCGGACAGGATAAAACGTTTCAGATACTCTTCGCCCTTCTGAACAACGCGATGCGGCTTTATTTCCGCGCCCTCTATGTCCTCTATGGCAGCCTTTGCTCTGCTGATATCCATAGTATATTCTACAGCGGAAATAGATCCCCGCAGATCATTGCAAGTATCCCATATTAAGGATGCAAGTTGCTGTTTGTTCATTGTCCCACCCTCCCATTCTCCTATAATAAGGCATTTTTGTGCCAAATTCAAGTTTTACCAACCGTTAAAATTATAGGTTGATTTCTACCTATCTGCGAGTTATACTATATGCGGGTGATAATTATGAAGCTTGATACGAAACAGATCATAACCGTCACAGAGGCAAATCAGAACTTCTCCAAGGCAACGCGCATCGCGGACGAATACGGCGACGCGGTGGTTTTCAAGAACAACCGTCCGAAGTACAAGCTCGTCAATCTGGAGAAGGAGCCTGACCTCGAACTGACGGACGACGAGAAAATCGACATTGTTGCTGCGCGGATCCTCGCGCGCTTCAAGCCTGCCTTTCTGGAGCTCGCGAAATGATCAGGTTTTCAAAGGACAAGGTGCTTTTGCTGCACAAGCTGATTGCGGCAGAAACCGGCGGAAGCGTCGGCGTCCGCGACGAGGCGCTGCTGGAGTCCGCGCTGGAGGGCATTCATGCGACCTTCGACGGGCAGGAGCTTTACCCGACGAAAGAGGAAAAGGGCGCGCGCCTCGGTTATACGCTGATCTCCAACCACGCTTTTGTGGACTGCAACAAGCGCATCGGGATGCATATCATGCTGACATTCCTCGAAGTCAACGGCATCCATATGAACTGCACCAATGACGACGTCGTCCATGCGGGTTTGTCCGTGGCGGACGGCTCGATGAAGTATGAGGAGCTGCTTGCGTGGGTGCGCGA
>CAMVAV010000012.1 GCA_947165595.1 uncultured Clostridia bacterium
GTGACGTTGCTAGAGTTGACGCTTACTGTGACGTTGCTAGAGTTGACGCTTACAATTGGAGAGAAAAACATGGAAAACAGAGTAGATATGCCCCAGACTGAGCCTGAGATGACCAAGGCGAGCACAGGAATGGACGGAGTGGATCGCAAGGAGGCGGCGACTCTGCCGGAGGATCAGGTATTATCACCGAACGCTATTGCTGACCTTCCGGAGGTTCATCTCGTATCGCCGGATAGCACTCCCAGTCATCCGGTACGACAGGCGTACACCGTGGAGGAGGTCGCCACAATAATCGGATGTCATCCGAAAACGGTGCGGAAGCTGTGCGCACAGGGGAAGATACAGAGCTTCGCTCTTGGGCCGCGAATCCGGCGAATCCCGAGGTCCTCGCTTGAAGATTTCATGGGCTTCAGGATCGAATAATGCAGTAATTCCTTGCTTTGTGCCTCCCCTTGGGGTACAATGTTTCAGCACAACAGCGGAACAGTAGCCCTTGGGGAGGTGAGTCATGAAAGGGGCTTAGAATGGCAAGTATCAGAAAACACGGAAACAAATATGAGGTTCAGTACAGGGTTCCGGGCTGCAAGAAACCGCAATCAGAACGGTTTGACACCATTGAGGAGGCGGAACTGCGTAAGGCGGAAATCAATATCCAAAAGAAGCGTGGAACACTTGTTCCCCTGAAGAGTACAAACATTCTCGTGCAGTCTAGCCAAGCGGATAAGAATATCACTGTTGAAGAGCTGATGAAGCTCTATATCGAAAAGCATGGCGTGACGAGCATGACGGCGGGAGTGCTTTGCAACACCGAGCGGCGGATTCGAGACTATATCAATCCTCAGATTGGCAACATCCCCATCGGAGAACTTACGCCCTTGGTGCTTCAGAGTTACTATGTGGAACTCGTAAAAACACCGGCAAAGGCTAACAATGCCGGGGAGTTTGTTGGCCCCTCGACCATCAAAAAGTGCCATGCAGACCTCCGTGCTGCGTTAAACTGGGCAATCGGCAATGGAATTCTTCCTCTGGGCTGCAATGCGGCATTATATGCCAAGCCTCCCGCTTACGAAGAAGAGGATGTCATCTCGTGGGATTACGATCAATTCCTTATGGCGCTTGAGGTATGCAAGGACCCGCAGCTCAAGTTTGTTATTCTCATGTGCGTGACCTGCACGATGCGCATCAGCGAGCTGCTCGGCCTTACATGGGATCATGTGGAGTACAGGGAAGACGGCGGAGGCAGCGTATTCATTGAGCATCAGATTCAGCGAGCAAAAGAGGAATACCTCAATCGCAGCCTGAAAACAAAGGCGTACTATGTTTTCCCGAAAACCAATCCGAAAACCCAGAGCGTACTGTTTCTGACCACACCGAAGAAGAATTCAGCGAGACATGTTCCTTTCGGTGAAACGGTGGAAGAGGCTCTGAAGGCCCACAAAGAGCGCCAGAACCTCGAAAAGCAGCTCATGTATCCGCAGTATGAGGATTACGGGCTTGTAGTAGCGCGTCAGAATGGACGGCCGTATGAGTCGAAGTCCATCCGAACCATGCTCATCAAGTTCTGCGATCAGTACGGGCTGCCCGGCGTTTGCACGCATAGTCTTCGCCATACGAGCGTCGATGTGAAACTGGAGCTGTCCGGCGGAAACATCAAGGCGGTCATGGCAGATGCGGGGCATCGGACGGAGTCGATGGTCACAAAGCAGTACTCTGCACTGAGAGAGAGGCGTCGCTTCGGAATCGCTGACAGCATGGACAACCTGTTGAAGACGAAAAAGATGCCTGCATCACCCCTTAATTTCTAGGGGAAAATGTAGGCAAATGTAGGCAAACCGCTAATATTGAACAAAATTACGAAATTTGTAGGCAAAATAGGATGGGAGTTTTGCTCTTGAAAATAGGGAAAACCCCCGATTTCAACCTTGGACAGTCGAAATTGGGGGATTTCCGTTATGGAGCTGCTGGGCAGATTCGAACTGCCGACCTCATCCTTACCAATTATAATTAGATTTACCGTCCGCAACTTTTTCTTGATATAGCTTGTTATCTCTTACTTTAGCAAACCCTGTATTCGTGCGGATTATAAGATATTTGCTTGCCGTAGCTTGTTATCCGATGATATAAAATCATAACTTATCTTGTCATTTGGTGCTCAATACTTTGCTCAATACTTTTCAATACTTCAGCAAAGGCATGAAAGAAGCGATGCGGGATTGCTCCTGCACCGCTTTTCCTTTTAGGCGTTCTGTGCCTTTTTGAGAGCGTCACGGCTTGCCTGTCCTGCCTTGCGTATGCTATCGGGATTTGAATGTGCATACTTGCGGAGCAGTACCGCCTCCGAGTGTCCGAGCCTGTCTGCCGTGCTTTTCATATCCGCGCCGTTTGTCAAACTAAGGCTTGCGCTTGTGTGACGGAGCAGATGCGGATGAAACCCTTGCACATTGTAGCGTTCACCAAACTTCTTAAAGTATCTTGTCGGTGATTGTGGAAACATCGGCTCTGCCGTGCCGTCTTGGGTAAACACATAACGACTGACACAAGATGCCGCCTGTTCTTCTCGCAGCTCCCGAAGCAGGGCGATTGTGTCCTCTCCTAAATCGACAACACGCACCTTGCCATTCTTGGGCGAGGTCTCATAAACGCCCGCCGTCGGTGTATATTGGAGATTGTGCTTGATTCTTACCGTGCCGGACTTCCAATCTATATCAGCCCAACGGAGGGCACAGATTTCACCGCGACGCGCTCCGCTATCGGCGGCAAGGGTAACAAATGCCCGCCATTTTAACGGCTCTTGCTCCAAACAGGAAAGCACATAATCCAACTGTTCCGCAGTTAGCGACTTATCCGCTTCATTCTTTACGCGCTCATCCTTGCGCGGCGCAGGACGCTTCACCTTGAGCATGGGCGAGAATGGTATGCTATCATCCATAAACGCCATATCAAAAATGCCATTCAACACATTATACAGCTTTACCGCCGAGGCGTGAGCGTATCCGGCTTTTTGAAAGTCAAGAATCAGTTTGGTTATCATGGCGGGCTTGACTTCCGCTAAAGCTATATCGCCCAACACAGGGAGGATATGCCGATCAATGAACATTTGATATGATGCGCGGGCGTTTTCGGAAAGCGTTGCCTCTTTCGCGGGCATAAACACATCAGTTGCATACTGCCGAACAGTTTTTATCTTTGCTGCTTCCTCTGCCGCTTTTCGTGCCGCCTCCGCTGCCGCTGCCGCCTCTTGTGCGGCTTTTTCTTTTTTCTCCGCACGGGATAGCACCTCGCCATTTCCACAGGCGATCTCAAACTTGTTGACTTCATCCCTTAACGCTTTTTCGATGGCACGTTTTGAAGTAACGCCGTCGGGAATGTACCAGCGTTCAGTATAAGAAGTTAAACCATGCCCGCGCGACACGCTGATTTTATAGAAGCGTTTGCCGTCTTTTGTCTGCATCAACTTAACCGATGCCATTTCTTTTCCCTCCTCCCGGCTTTGGCGTTCCGTCCATTAGCTCACCTTTGATTTTAGCAACTAATTGAGCATAGTCGTGAGCCTCAATTAGGGTGTAGTCAACGCCTGTATCTTGTTCACTCTTGAAAGCAACGTTGAAATCCGTCTTAATCTTGGCAATCCACGGCGTATATGCTTCCTCTGGAATTTTGCCGCTTTGTAACAAGTTTGTTGCCTGTTCATAAGCCTGCAAAAAATCAACAATCGACTTTCTTACAATTATGCTATGCGTGCCGTGTTCTTCATCTCCACGATATTCAAACAGCGCTTTTAGGTGCAGAAACATTGTGCTTGCCTCGTCGTGTGTATCATCGGCCAAACCATAAATATAATCAAGAGACACGCCATACTTGGCGTTGATAGCTTTTGCAATATCAAGAGAAACAGCTAATCTCCCTTGCTCAATTTTTTGAATAGTAGCAGATGACACGCCGATTTCTTCCGCAAATGCGTCTTGTGTAATAACTTTACCGTCTTTGATTTGTGCCTCTCGGATTTTTTTAACTCGCCTGTGTTCTATGTTCATATTATCACCTCTTTGTTGTTGTTATCCCATTGTAGCACAAAAAATATTAGTTTGCAACAACAAATACCAAAAATAGTAGAAATCTTAACAACAAATTTCTCACTACTACCACTCGGATTATCTCTGTAAAACATCGGAGAAATATTGCATAATATACTCACGACGTCGGAAACAAAAACAAAAGGAAGTGATACACATTGTATAACAAGGACATAAGAGAGCGGGCGCAGGAGCGCGGGATTCACCTTTATGAAATTGGTTATGAGCTTGGCATGAATGACGGTAACTTTTCGCGCAAGCTCCGGCGTGAGCTGTCAGACGGCGAGAAAGCAACCATTTTTGAAATCATTGACCGTTTGGCGAGGTGCAGAGATGAACAAAAGGGCGGTTGATCTAACAGCGCCGTTTCTTCCTATCAATGAGGCGGCGCGAGTGTCCGGCATGAGCCGCACGTTTATTCGGCGCGGAGTACAACAGGGAACAATCGCGCATATCCGAAGCGGCACAACCTACATGATTTGTATGACAAAATTCCTCGCGGCGCTGGAAGATGCCGCCGAGCAGAATTTGAGAGGAGGGACAGGAGGTGAGCAAGAGAGCGCAACCGTATGTTAAAAAGCCTTTTGAGAGTGACGGACGGAGCAGCGACGTTTCCGCAAACATCTATTTTTCAATGCTGACAAGTCCGGCGTGGCTCGATCTGACAAGCAATCAGAAAAACTTGTATCTTATTTGCAAAATGCAATTTTACGCCGAAAAGCACAAGCCAGACGGAGACAGAAGCCTTTTTACTCTGAATCAAGCAAAATGGGCTTTTACCGTTGACAAGAACACAGGAGAGCGCACAGGCGTATATCAGCTTTATAACAAGTCAAACGCCGCTTCATTCTACGCCGATATGCAATCCTTAATCTGTCACGGCTTTGTCAGAGTAAAGGAACACGGCGGCAACGGACACTTTAAGACGATTTATCAGTTTTCGGACAAATGGCAGAGATACGGGAAACCCGACTTTAATATCCCTCTATCTGATATGCTGCTAACCAAACAAGTCAAGCAGGAGATGGAAAGTAAAAGAAAAAAGGGAGATATGGTAAATCTTTAGAATACTATTGGAAATTCCCAATACAGAAAGCACACCAAAAACAGGGACGTATATTGGAAAAATCCAACACAGACAACACCGTTAGTATTGAAAAATTCCAACACATATCTATTGGGAAATTCCAACACATATCTATTGGAAAAATCCAATAGCCAAAACGAACACGGAGGACAACATGAGATTATCAAGAGAAGAACAGGAAACTATCATCACCTACAACGAAGCTGAAACCCTTGCCGCGATCTACACGCACAACAGAGGATTGCAGAAGCAGCTTAACCGCCTTTGCTCCGAGCGTCCCGCCGATGTGAGATTGATTCGCACCGTACATGACGGCGCGGCGGTTGAGTATCTTGTCCCGAAAACATGGCTGAAAATTCGCCCGCCTCGGACAGCCAGCGAGGCGCAGAAAACGGCGGCACGGTTAGCACTACAAAGAGCGCGAAATGGTGTTTGATGCACCCGCGCCAGAGAGAAAACAGAAAGGAGACATACCAATGACACCGCAGGAGAAGCGTAACAAAACACTTGCAGAGAAAGAAGCGAGGTACAGAGCAGACATAAATGACTTTCCCACAGCTCTCGCGCTTTGTCGCAAGGTTCGAGACGATGAACACGCCGCAACCGCTGACCGATTGATGGCGATTCAGCTTATCCTTGAATTAAAACAAGCTGCAAAGATTAAATACTAAATGTATTCAATTTGCAAAATAACAAAGCAGAATTATACAGCTAGTTTTTATCGTGCAAAGTTAGGAGGCGCATTATGAAACCGCGAAATCCAATCATGTCATACAGCGAAATGTGCGAAATGAACGAACAAACCGCAAAAAATCGGCTGTATTCAAAAGATGCCGATGCAAGTGAACGTATTAGCGCCATGATTTCCGACACAAAGGCAAGCATTGAGCAGATGCCCAAAGAGCGTATCAGTTTGAACAATACAGAGTTGGTACGAAGCACTGCTTTAACATATCTATCCGCTTGTGATGCCGCTGGTTGTTTGCCCTCGAAAATCGGGCTTGCAAGGGCTTGTGGTATTTCCCGCACGGCGATTGATGATTTTATGGCAAAGAACCCAACAAGCCGAACAACGGAGTTTTTAGAAACATTCTTTGACGCTTGTGCGGAATTGTTATCAAATGCCGCTCTAATCGGTGGAATACACCCGATTTTTGGAATTTTTGTTGCAAAAGCAATTTATAAGTGGAAAGATGTGCAGCAAGTCGAGGTTGTCAATACCCGTGATGCTCTCCATGATTCCAGCGATTTGACAGCGGCAGAAGTGGCTCAAAAATACGCAGAACTTCCGGAAGATTAAGAAAAAGGAGATAAAATATGAACAGAAATTGCAAAAACACCTTTGATACTATCATCGGCAGCGCGACAGCTTACCGCTCCGCAGTTGCCGCCGTTTTGGATTCCTTTTCCAAAAAGGAACAGCAGGCGCGTCAGGATTCCGCGCAGTACAAGGACGAAAGCGCCAGATACAAAGCGGCTCTTGAATCCCTTACCGCCGAGACGAGGGCGAAGCTCACAGAAAATCGCACGGGCTTTGTGCGTGATGTGACGGAGTCGGTGGAGAGCTTGAAAAAGGAACTGCACAGCCTCGCGCTGGAGCGTCCTAATCCGATCTACGCCGATATGCTCCGCAACTATGGCGATTTTGGTGTCGCGCCGACGCTCACGGAGATTCAGGCGCTTTTGGAAATCAACGCTGGAAGTATGATAGGCATTTCCATGTTAAACAGCGTCCTTGCCCGTGTTGGTAGTGATTTCCATATTGACGGTTGTGATATTGCGGCGCTCGAAAAGGACGTTGAAAATTTGTCCCGCCTCGGTGAGTTGGCAGAGCATTACGCGCCCGTCGAGAATCATTCGCAGATTTGCAAAGTGTATGCTGGAACGCCGCGCCTCAACGGCGGGAGAGACACAGGCGACACTTGGAGCAGCGTCTCGCTTATTACTCAACGCGCAATGTTTGAAAGCGCCGTGAAGTCGGTTGATGCAATGCGCGAACGATGGAGCAACCTCGCGCCGAGCATTACACAGCTCAAAGACTATGAGGACAGCGAGAACGCAACCGCAGCCGAGTTGTTTTTGTCTGACAGAAAAGACGCAAGCGCACATATTGAGAAGAATAGCAGCGGCGTTGAACAGGCAAGAAACATCGGCAGAACAAAAGCGGAGGCAGAAACTAAAAACGCCACAGTTATGGGCGTTTACACGGTGCGATGAACATTACAACAATTTTGCAGGAGAGCAGGTGCAAGCGGCGAAGTGTTGTGCTTGAACGTGGAAACAGCTTTGATGAATTTGGAGCATATCGCGTCCTGACAAGCACGCGCTTTCGCACAGAGGAAGATGCAATAGCTTTTTATGCGGCAGAAGTGGCGCGAAACATTAAAAAAGAAAAAGGCGGTGATAAAGACGAGCCGATTTGAGCGCACAGGATGGCGCGACGAAAGACTTTCCATAAGACACCGTAAATATGGCTTGAATTGTCCGATGACAGACATTGATTTTCTTTGTTGCGAGTATGACGATTGCAAGGCAGTAGGATTGTTTGAATACAAGTCTCAACACGCGCCGCCGCAGTTTGTGAACGCTCCGCAATATCGCACCCTTGTCAATCTTGGCAACCGTGCCGCGCTCCCTGTCTTTGCCGTCCGATATGCCGATGATTTTTCGTGGTGGAAAGCAACACCGCTGAATGACAAGGCAAAGGAGATTTTGAAGAAGCAAACCACGCTAACCGAACAGCAGTTTGTGCGGCTGCTTTTTTATCTCCGAGGGCGGGAGGCTCCGCAGTCCGTTTTGGACGGGCTGAATCAAGATGCCATATAGTTGAACATAGCAAAAAGACAGCCGAGGGCGGTATGCTCTTGGCTCTCTTTTTGTCATTTGCGAAATATTTTAGAAGTGCCGTTTTTGCGTTGCGCGGCTACAGAATGAAGCTACCCTACATAAATAAAACGTGCGTTCGACATACCCCTCGGGTGGTTTATTAAAAAACTCCCGCCGCGCAAGCTGACGGGAGCATGGAGCAGGACAGGAGCAGATGCAAAAAATCAAGAAGATTCAATACTTTGCTCAATACTTTTGCCTGTTTCCCAAAAATGCCGAAAAAAGCCCAAAAATGGAATTGCAACAAAAACAAAAGAAAAAGTCTTAATTTCAACCGCAAATCAGCTAAAATCAAGACTTATTTCGTGGAGCTGCTGGGCAGATTCGAACTGCCGACCTCATCCTTACCAAGGATGCGCTCTACCTACTGAGCTACAGCAGCAAATGGCGACCAAGAAGGGGCTCGAACCCTCGACCTCCGGCGTGACAGGCCGGCGCTCTAACCAACTGAGCTACTTGGCCATTTTGCCGCGGCCGTTTTCAACGACCGAGGCGTATCATACCATATCAGTTATCGGAATGTCAAGCAGAATTTTTGCAAAAATCGCAAAAAACGCGCTGTGCCCGCCGTACGCCGCGCGGCATGTCAGCTTTCCGCGTTTTCCGTCAGCACATCTGTCGTTGCGATGTGGTTTTCGATGCGCTGCATGATCATATCCAGCGCCACGAGGTTGCGGCCGCCCTCCAGCACGATGATGTCCGCGTATTTGCGCGTCGGCTCCACATACTGCTCGTGCATCGGCTTGACCGTCGTGAGATACTGCGTGACGACGCTCTCCAGCGTCCTTCCGCGCTCGCGCACGTCGCGCAGGGCGCGGCGCAGGATACGCACGTCGGCGTCGGTCTCGACAAAGATCTTGATGTCCAGCATCTGGCGCAGGACGGGATGCTGGAAAATCAGGATGCCCTCGACGATGACGACCTTCGACGGGCGGACGAGCTCCGTCTCATCCGTGCGCTGGTGCTCGGTATAGGAGTAGATCGGCACGCGCACGGATTTGCCGGCCTTGAGCGCGCGCAGATGCTCGACCAGCATCGGCGTGTCGAACGCGTCGGGATGGTCGTAGTTCTGCTTGCAGCGCTCCTCAAAGGGGAGATCCTGGCGCTTGTAGTAGCTGTCATGGTGGATGACGGTGATATCTCCGCCGAAGTGCTGCTTCAGATGCTCGGTCAGCGTGGTCTTGCCCGAACCGGTGCCGCCGGCAATGCCGATAAACATGACGCTCATCGCGGTGCCTCCTGTCTCTTTTTACCTGCTATTATAGGTTGCCTTCGCCAAAAAATCAAGGGTATGCGTCGAGCCGGCGAAAATTTCCCCGAAAGAAAGGTTGACGGCGGGAAAAAACGTGATATTATGTAAATATCTATTGCTATTTACATAATGCAACATATGACGGAGGTTTACATAAAGCAGAATGAAGGAACAAGGCATGGATTTGATCAAATGCCCGATCTGCGGGGAGATGTATTCGGGAAGCTATCCCCGCTGTCCCTTCTGCGAGGAGGATGGGGACGATTCGCGAAAGATCAGGCTCGCGCCCAAGCGGCGCATCCTCAACCGGCAAAAGTCGCAATCCGCCCGCGGAGGGCTGATCGCCGTGCTGGTTTTGGTGCTGGCGCTTTTGAGCTTCTATTTCTTCGGGGACAATATCCTCCCGCGGGGCGGCTCCGCGGAAGAGCCGGGACAGACGGAGCAGCCCGCGGCGCCCAACGTGCCAGCGAGCAATCCGAACGCGAGCGACGACCCGTTCTATCAGGACCCCGGTACGAGCGGACAACCCGGCGACGAGCCGGGCGGGACGGAGCCTTCGACGGTTGAACCCACGCCGGAGCCTGAGCCTGTACCGGACGAGAACGTCGACGTCTCGAACGCCAAGCTCAACCGCGACGACTTCACGCTCAGCTATGCGGGCGAGAAATTCCAGGTCCGCGTTTCGGGCACGGAGGCGACGCCGCACTGGAGCATCGACAACGCAAACGTCGCTTCGATTTCCGCGGACGGGACGGTGACCGCCGTCGCCAACGGAGATACGAAGATCCACTGCAAGGTCGGCACGCGCGACCTGACCTGCATGGTCCGCGTGCGCAACACGGGCAAGACCGCCGCGCCCTCCGACGGTCCCACCTCGGCGGAGCCGATCGTGCCCGCGCCGCCGCAGATCACTGAGCCGGCGCAGCCCGAGACGCCGCAGACGACGCAGCCCGCGGCACCGTCGCAGACCACGCCGCCGGCGCATGTGGACGCCTCGACGCTGAAGCTGAAGACGAATTTCACGGGCGTGCTGCCGAAGGACGGAGACACCGGCAAGTACGACTGCACTGTGACCATCGGGGGAGACGTCATCCGCCTGGTGGTGATCGACGAGGACGGCAAGGAGCTCAGCGCGAACTGGAAGTCCGGCGACACCTCCGTCGCCACGATCGCCGCGGACGGGACGGTGTCCCCGGTGGCGAGCGGCCGGCGCACCGTCATGACCGGCACGGTGGGCGACGCGAGCATCGAGTGCATCATCCGCGTGCGGTAAAAGCAAAAAAGACAGGGGAAACCGTTGAGAAAAGGCGCCTTGCTTCGGCAGGGCGCTTTTTTTCACGGGGACACCTTGCATGTACGGAGCAAATGTGTTATCTTAATGTGAACAGAGTATATATAAGGGGGCTCTATGGATCGAACGACCCTTTTGAACCGCGTTGCCCGAAGCCCCGAGGAGCGTGTGCTTCTTGCGCGCGTGCTCGATCTGAGCCTGCAGTGCCGCGAGCGGAACGTCCCCCTGCACACGGGCTTTCTCAGTCCCGCGGAGCAGCGGGACGCGGAGGAGCTGCTGCACGCCGCCCTGATCCACGAGGGCTGGGCGTTCGACGGCGGCTACGACCGCGCGGAGCGGCGGCTCCTCTGCTTCCTCGCCGACTGGCAGGAGCAGCCCGACACGGCGGAGTGGCTGACGGCGCTGCGCGCCGGGTTCCGCGCGGAGGACGGGCTGACCCATCGCGATTTTCTCGGCAGCCTGACGGCGCTGGGGATCGAACGCAGCCAGCTGGGGGACATCCTCGTCTCGCCCGGGTCGGCGGACGTGATCGTCACCGCGAAGGTGGCGGAGTATCTGCTGCAGGAGTGGACGCTTGCCGCTCATACGAAGCTGCGGGTGGAGCGGATCGGGCTTTCGGAGCTCGCCGTGCCGGAGCAGAAGGTGAAGGAGCTGCGCGATACCGTGGCGACGCTGCGGCTGGACGCGGTGGCGTCGACGGGCTTTTCCATGAGCCGCGCGAAGGCGGCGGAGCTGATCGCCTCCGGACGGGTGCAGCTCAACCACCGCGAGACGCTCAAGCCCGACGCGCCCGTACGCGAGGGGGACGTCGTATCGGCGCGGGGGCTCGGCAAGTTCGAGCTTGCGTCGGTCGGCGCTCTGAGCAAAAAGGGCAGGACGGCGATCCTGATCCGACGGTATTTGTAAGACTGACAGACGTGAGGCGCGGCGGAGCAGCGCCGTTTATCGTTTTGATAAAGGAAAGAGCATCGGGAGATCGTATGGAACAGAAGAAAATCGACCGCATCAACGAGCTCGCGCGCAAGGCGAAGACGCCGGAGGGGCTGACCGACGAGGAGAAGATCGAGCGCGCCGTGCTGCGGCAGGAATATGTGAACGCCGTGACCGGCAGCCTGAAGGCGCAGCTTGACAACACCTATGTGGTGGACGGACACGGCAACAAGACAAAGCTGACCCGCTGGGGAGAGAAGGAACCGAAATGAGCGAAGAGTGGAGATATGACGAGGCGAGCGGATCGTTTCGGCCCGCCAATCCGGGCAGCCGGCAGTATACGCCCGAAAAGAAGAACAACGACTGGATCAGCTGGGTGATCATCGCGCTGCTTTTCGGCAGCGGCTGGGGCTGGTGGATCGGACTGATCCTGCTGATCAACAAGCTCAAGGACGACAAGCGCCGTCCCGCGCAGCGCACCTATACCACGACCACGACCACCACCACGACGGAGCGCGTCTCCGGCGTGCGGCGGACGACGCAGCGCACCGCGACGCGGGAGACCGTCACCAACGCGGCGAAGAAGGTCACGAAATCGCCCAACGACACGAGCAAGACCGCGCGTGTGCTCGAGATCGTCGGCGCGGCGATCGTGGCGGTGTTCGGCATCGGCCTCCTCTCCGAGATCGGCGACGTACTCAACTACGGCCTGAGCTTTTGGGACTGGAGCTCCATGCTCTCCATCCTCGGCTTTGTGGCGGGCGGCGCGACGATGTTCGGCTTTGGGCTGAAGATGCAGAAGCGCCGCAACCGCATTGAGCGCTATAAGGCGATCATGGGCAACCGCGACTATGTGACGCTCGAGGAGCTGATGATGATCACCGGGCGCAAGGGCGACGTCGTGCGGAAGGACATCGAGTACATGCTGCAGAAGAACATGTTCGAGACGGGCGCGTTCTTCGACGCGGGGCACGGCATTCTCTTCCGCAGCGCGGACGCCTATCAGCGCTATTTGCAGGAACGCACGAAGAAGGAGAATCTCACGCCCAAGGAGGCGCAGGAGGGTTACTCCGGCGCGCTGCGCGCCATCCGCGAGGCGAACGACCTCATCCCGGACCCCGTCTTCTCCGAGAAGCTTGACCGCATGGAGGAGATCGCCGGCAAGATCTTCAAGGAGGTCGAGACGCATCCGGAGAAGCAGAAGCAGGTCTCGACCTTCTTCGACTACTACCTTCCCACCACGCTCAAGCTGCTGAGCACCTACACGCAGTTTGAGGAGGCGGGCATCGAGGGAGAAAATCTGAGCCAGGCGAAATCCCGTATCGAGTCCATCATGGACACGCTGCTGGAGAACTTCGAAAAACAGCTCGACGACCTCTATCGCAGCGAGGCGATGGACGTCGACGCGGATATCCGCGTGATGGAGAGCATGCTCAACCGCGACCTGTCCAGCGTGGAGCGCGATTTCGGGCTGACGCTGGACGGCGGCGCCGCCGTGCAGACCGAGCCGGAATGACCGCGGGAAACAAATCGGATGAGAATACTTTGAAATAAGCGGATGAGGAGAGATTACTATGGGCGATGTAAAGAAGTTCGACTCCATGGCGTTCTACGGCGGCAATCTGTACGACGCCTACGACTACTTCGGCGCGCGCCCCGCGAAGCGGGACGGGAAGGACGGCTGGCTGTTCCGCGTCTGGGCGCCGAACGCGCGGGGCGTGGCGGTCGTCGGCGACTTCTGCTCATGGGACCGCAGCGCGTGGCCGATGCGGCGCAACGACGAGAATATGTGGGAGGCGTTTGTTCCCGGCCTCTCTGAGTTCGATGCCTACAAGTACGCGGTCACCGGCCCCAAGGGCGAGGTCACGCTTAAGGCGGACCCCTACGGCTACCACGCCGAGACGCGTCCGGGCACGGCGAGCAAGCTGTACGACATCCGGGGCTATCAGTGGCACGACGCAAAGTGGATGGAGCAGCGCCGCAAAAAGCAGGTCTACGACCATCCGCTGAACATCTACGAGGTCCATCTCGGCTCGTGGCGCAAGCGGGAGAACGGCGTATTCTACGACTATCGTTCGCTGGCGGACGAGCTGTCGGACTACGTCACGGACCTCGGCTACAACTGCGTCGAGCTGATGCCCGTCACCGAGTACCCCTTCGACGCGTCGTGGGGCTATCAGGTCACCGGCTACTACGCCGCGACCTCGCGCTACGGCACGCCCAAGGACTTCATGTACTTCGTGGACAAGATGCACGAGCGGGGCGTCTCCATCATCCTCGACTGGGTGCCCTCGCACTTCTGCAAGGATACGCACGGCCTGCGCGACTTCGACGGCACGAGCTGCTATGAGTATGAGGACCCGCGCAAGCGCGAGCATCTGAGCTGGGGCACGCGCGTGTTCGACTACGGCAGGGGAGAGGTCAAGAGCTTCCTGCTCTCCTCCGCCGCCTTCTGGCTCAAGGAGTTCCACATCGACGGATTGCGCGTGGACGCTGTGGCGTCGATGCTCTACCTCGACTACGACAGGCGCGACGGCGAGTGGTCGCCCAACCAGTACGGCGGACACGAGAACATCGAGGCGATCGAGTTCCTGCGCGAGCTCAACCGCATGGCGTTCTCCTACGATCCGGGCCTGATGATGGTGGCGGAGGAGTCCACCGCCTGGCCGCTGGTCACGCGCCCGACGGACGCGGGCGGCCTGGGCTTCAACCTCAAGTGGAACATGGGCTGGATGAACGACATGTGCCACTATCTCAAGCTGGACCCCTGGTTCCGCCAGTTCCATCACAAGGACATCACCTTCTCGCTGTTCTACGCGTTTTCCGAGAACTACGTGCTGCCGATCTCGCACGACGAGGTCGTGCATATGAAGGGCTCGCTGCGCGGAAAGATGCCCGGCGACGACTGGGGACAGCTCGCGAGCGTGCGCGGCTTTACCGCCTATCTCTATGCGCACCCCGGCAAGCAGCTGACGTTCATGGGCGCGGAGCTGGGCCAGTGGCACGAGTGGGACTTCGCGGGCGAGATCGACTGGTATCTTCTGCGCGAGAACGAGGAGAACCGCCAGACGCAGGATTTCTTCCGCGCCATCAACAAATTCTACCTCGAAAGCCCCGAGCTCTGGGAGATCGACTTCAGCTGGGAGGGCTTCGAGTGGCTTGTACCGGACGACAACGAGAACAACGTCGTCGTGTTCCTGCGCCGGGACAAGAAGGGGAACGAGCTGATCTGCGCGGTCAACTTCTCGCCCAACCACTATGAGAACTACCGCTTCGGCGTCCCGTCGAAGAAGGAGTATACCGAGGTGTTCAACACCGACCGTCCCGAGTTCGGCGGAAGCGGCTGGAACTTCAACGGCACGGTGAAGTGCGAGTGCGTCGAATCTCACGGGAAAGAGGCGTCCATCGCGATCACGATCCCGCCCTACGGCGCGGTGTTCTTCCGCGGCTCCGGCAAGCTGCCCCAGGAGACGGCGCGCAAGCCGTCCGGGACGGCGGAGGCTGCGGAGAAAAAGGCCGCTGCGACGGCGGCGAAGAAGCGCGGCTCCGGCAAGTTCCCCGCGGCGGGGAAGAAGGCCGGCGCGCCGCGCAAGAGTGAGAAAAAAACCGCAAAGAAAAAGTGAATGAAGGAGGAGATTTCAGCGTGAAAAAAGAGTGCATCGCCATGCTGCTTGCCGGCGGACAGGGCAGCCGACTCTATGTTCTGACGGAGAATATGGCCAAACCCGCCGTACCCTTCGGCGGCAAGTTCCGCATCATCGACTTCCCGCTTTCCAACTGCACGAACGCCGGGATCGACACCGTGGGCGTGCTGACGCAGTACCGCCCGCTGGAGCTCAACAGCTACATCGGCTCCGGCCAGCCGTGGGACCTTGACCGCGACGACGGCGGCGTTCACATCCTTCCTCCCTACCAGAGCGCCACGGGGGCGAGCTGGTACAAGGGCACGGCAAACGCGATCTACCAGAACATCGGCTTCGTCGACATGTACGACCCCGAGTATGTCGTCGTTCTCTCCGGCGACCACATCTATAAGATGGACTACGCCGACATGCTCGCCCTGCACAAGAGGTCAGGCGCCGTGTGCACCATCTCCGTGATGGAGGTGCCGTGGAGCGAGGCGTCGCGCTTCGGCATCATGAGCGTCGACGGCGAGGACAACATCACCGAGTTTGCCGAGAAGCCGAAGGAGCCCAAGAGCAACCTTGCCTCGATGGGTATCTACGTCTTCACCTGGAGCAAGCTGCGCGAGTATCTGATCGCGGACGAGAATGACGAGAAGAGCGACAACGACTTCGGCAAGAACATCATCCCCACGATGCTCGGGAAGCAGGAGAAGATGGTCGCCTACCGCTTCGCAGGCTACTGGAAGGACGTCGGCACGCTCGACTCTCTCTGGGACGCGAACATGGACATGCTCGCCACGGGCAGCGGGCTCAACCTGCTGGAGCGCGAATGGCCTATCTACGGGCGCAGCACCTCCGCGCCGCCCGCCTTCCTCGGCAGGGATTCCCACGTGGAGCACAGCGTCGTGACGCGCGGCTGCATCGTCGAGGGCAGCGCGGAGAACTCCGTCCTTTCGGAGAGCAGCACCATTGAGAGCGGCGCGTCGGTGGAGTATTCGATCCTGATGCCCGGCGCCGTGGTCAAAAAGGGCGCGAAGGTCTCCTACGCCATCATCGGCGAGGATACCGTCGTCGGCGAGAATGCCGTCGTCGGCGCCATGCCGGACGGCAGCGAGGGCTGG
The DNA here is from genome assembly GCA_947165595.1 of uncultured Clostridia bacterium. Lineage (GTDB taxonomy): Bacteria > Bacillota > Clostridia > Oscillospirales > Oscillospiraceae > Hominicoprocola. The sequence continues at coordinate 16,267 of CAMVAV010000012.1, forward strand.
GGCATCACGGTCGTCGGGCCCGAGACGCAGGTCCCGGCGGACTACAGGCTCGCGGCGAACCACATGCTCAGCAAGTCGATGAAGGAGGTGGCGAGATGAACGGCCTGCACGGAATCATTTTCTCCTATGAAAAGGAGCCCGGCCTGCGGGAGCTGGTCGAGCACCGCATGCCCGCGTCGATCCCCTTCGGCGGGCGCTATCGCGTGATCGATTTCATGCTCTCCAACATGCACAACGCGGGCATCACCGACGTCGGCGTCGTGCTGCACGGAAACTACCAGAGCCTGCTGGACCATGTGGGCAACGGGAAGACCTGGGACATGTCGCGCAAGTACGGCGGCCTGAGGATGCTGCCCCTGTTTGCCGACTCCACCCGCCGCTATCAGAGCGAGGAGTTCCGCGGAAAGATGGAGGCGCTGGCGGGCGTGCGCTCGTACCTCGAGGAGATCCGCCAGGACTACGTCGTGCTCGCGGACAGCGATATCCTCATCAATATTCCGCTCAACAAGGTCTATCAGGAGCATCTGCGCTCCGGCGCGGACATCACCTGCGTCTGCACGGAGCAATATCGGGAGACCGAGAACGCAACGTTCTTCGTCCTCGATGAGGAGAACCGCGTGGCAAAGACCCTCTGCAGCCCGAAAAAGCCGGAGGGCTATCACTGCCTCGAGATCTACGTTCTGAGCAAGGAGTTGCTGCTCAGACTCGTCGACGAGTGCGCCGCGGAGGAGAAATACAGCTTCCGCAGCGACGTGCTCAACGGAATGGGCAGCCGGCTCGACATCCGCGGCTTTGTGTGGGACGGTATTGCCGCGCAGCTGCGCACGCTCAAGGAGTACTATGACAGGAGCATGGATCTGCTTGAGGCGAAGACCTATCGGGAGCTGTTTGCCCCGGAGCGTCCCATTTACGCCAAGGAGGACGACGAGGCGCCGACCTACATCGCGCCGGACAGCCGCTGCATCAATTCGCTCATTGCCGACGGCTGCATCATCGAGGGCACGGTCGAGAACAGCATCCTGTTTCCGGGCGTCACGGTCGAGAAGGGCGCTGCGGTCAAAAACAGCGTGATCTTCAAGCGCGCGCGGGTGGAGGAAAACGCCTCGGTCAGCTACGTCATCGCGGATAAGTACGTGCGCATCCGCCGGGGCAGCACGCTGACCGGACACGAGAGCTACCCGATGGCGATCTCCAAGAACACAGTGATCTAGTACTTCAAAAAAGCCGCTCTGCGGCTTTTTTGAAGAAGAAAGGAAACGGTATGAATATACTGTATGTGACGAGCGAGGCGGCGCCCTTCTGCAAGACAGGCGGCCTCGCGGACGTGGCGGGCAGCCTGCCGCAGGCGCTTGCAAAGGGAGGGGATCGCGTCAGCGTCATCCTGCCCCTGTACCAGACGGTCGCGGACAAGTGGCAGCAGGAGCTCACGTTCGTCAAGTGGACCTATGTCCGCCTCGCGTGGCGCAGCGTCTACTGCGGTCTGTTCTCCCTCGAGCGGGAGGGCGTGACGTGGTACTTCGTGGACAACGAGTACTACTTTAAGCGCACCGACCTCTACGGGTACTATGACGACGCGGAGCGCTTCGGCTTCTTCTCCCGCGCGGTGACGGAACTGCTGCGCGAGCTGCCCGAGCGGCCTGACGTCGTCCACTGCAACGACTGGCAGAGCGCGCTGGTGCCCATCTATATCCACGACGAGGCCGTGCGCGACGATTTCTACAAGGGCTTCCGCACCGTCATCACCATCCACAACATCGAGTACCAGGGGCGCTACGGACGCGAGCTGCTGGGCGACCTGTTCGGCCTCGCGCCGGGCTGGTACGACGGAGGAACGCTGGCGTACGAGGAGGATATCAACCTGCTCAAGGGCGCGATCATCAACTCCGACGCGGTCACGACCGTCAGCCCCACCTATGCGCAGGAGCTCAAGTACGCCTACTTTGCCCACGGGCTGGAGAACGTCATCGCGATGTGCGACAGCAAGCTGCACGGCGTGCTCAACGGCATCGACACCAAGAGCTATGACCCGCGCAGGGACGAGAGCCTCATCGCGACCTACGGGCCGGGCAAGCTGGCGGGCAAGGCAAAGGACAAGGAGCAACTCCAGCAGACGATGGGCCTGCAGGTGAAGCCCGACACGCCGATCATCGCCATGGTCTCCCGCCTCGTGCCTCACAAGGGGCTGGACCTCGTGTGCGAGACGCTGGATTCCATCATGGAAAAAGACGTGCAGTTCGTCGTGCTCGGCAAGGGCGAGGCGCAGTACGAGACGTTTTTCAACTATGCCTGCCAGCGCTATCCCGGCCGCGTCGCGGTCTATCTGGGCTATTCCGACGCGCTGGCGCGCGAGATCTACGCCGGCGCGGATTTGCTCCTCATGCCGTCGAAGAGCGAGCCCTGCGGCATTTCGCAGATGATCGCCATGCGCTACGGCACGGTGCCCATCGTGCGCGAGACCGGCGGCCTGACCGACACGGTGCATGCCTATCAGTCGTGGAACGGAGAGGGAAACGGCTTCAGCTTCGCGAACTATAACGCCGGCGACATGTGCCACGTCGTCTGCGAGGCGATCGACCTCTACCACGACAACCCGACCGCGTTCCACACGCTGCAAAAGCGCGGCATGACCGAGGACTTCAGCTGGAAACGCAGCGCCGAGGCGTATCATAATATTTATCAGTCGCTTCTGTGAGGGTGCCGCCCTCGGAAAAGCGGCGGATCGCCGTTTCGCCAGCCGTTGATGCGGCAGCGGCGAAGCCCGGCGAAAACGACAGACAACAATCATTTCATTCAGGATTCAGGAGTAATGTAGATGGTCCCTATCAACAGCGTAGAAAAAATGAAAAAAGCGATCTGCGACAAGCTGAAGCTCAACTTCGGCTGCGCCGTGGACGAAGCGACAGAAGGGCAGATGATGCGCGCCAGCGCGCTCGTGCTGCGCGAGATCATGGCGGACCGTGAGATCGCCACGAAGCGCGCCACGCGGGAAAAGCATCTGCGTCAGGTGCATTACCTTTCGATGGAGTTCCTCATGGGGCGCAGCCTGATGAAGAACGCCTACAACCTGGGCGTGAGCGAGCTGATTTCCAAGGCGCTCGACGAGTTGGGCTTCCACGCCGCCGACGTCTTTGAGGCGGAGCCGGACGCCGCGCTCGGCAACGGCGGCCTCGGGCGGCTGGCCGCGTGCTATCTCGACTCGCTCTCGACGCTCGAAATTCCCGCGACCGGCTATTCGATCTGCTATGAGCTGGGCATCTTCCGCCAGCGCATCGTGGAGGGGCAGCAGGTGGAGCTCCCGGACGACTGGAAGGAGCTCGGCAGCGCGTGGCTCCTGCCCAAGCCGCAGGAGGCGGAGAAGGTCTACTTCGGCGGAACGATCCGGCGCTTCTGGGACAACGAGCGCCTGCACGTCGTCAACGAGGGCGCGAGCGAGGTGATGGCGGTCCCCTGTGACATGGAGATCGCGGGCTACAAGACCGACCATGTGAACACGCTGCGCCTCTGGGACGCGAAGTCCACGACGCCGCTGGATATGTCCCTCTTCTCGCAGGGCGAGTACCTGCGCGCGACGGAGCAGCACGCCATGGCGGAGACGATCGCCAAGGTGCTCTATCCCGAGGACAACCACTACGAGGGCAAGTCCCTGCGCCTCAAGCAGCAGTATTTTCTCGTCTCCGCCACGGTGCAGTCGGTCGTGCGCAAGCATATTGAGGTCTACGGCACGGTGATGGATTTCCACAAGAAGAACGTCTTCCAGATCAACGATACCCATCCCGCCCTTGTCATCCCGGAGCTGATGCGCATTCTGATGGACGACGCGGGGCTCGACTGGGACGAGGCGTGGGAGATCACGCGCCAGTCCGTCGCCTACACCAACCACACCGTGCTGTCCGAGGCGCTGGAGCGCTGGCCGCAGGAGCTGCTGCAATCGCTGCTGCCCCGCGTGTGGGAGATCATCGAGGAGATCGCGCGCCGCTATCAGGAGCAGGTGGAGGAGTTCTACCACGACAGCGCCAAGACCGCCAAGATGGCGATTATCTGGGACGGGCAGGTGCGCATGGCGAACCTGTGCGTCGCGGTCTGCACGGCGGTCAACGGCGTCAGCGCGCTCCACTCCGACATCCTGCGCCACGACCTGTTCAAGGACGCCTGCGCCATGATGCCGGAGAAGTTCCAGAATGTCACCAACGGCATCGACCACCGCCGCTGGCTCAGCGAGATCAACCCCGGCCTCCACCACCTCATCGTCGAGCTGACGGGCGGCAGCGCCTACCTGATCCATCCGCTGGAGCTCAGAAAGCTGGAGAAGTATGTGGACGATCCCGTGGTGCCCGACCGCCTCAGCGCGATCAAGCTGGAGAACAAGGAGCGCCTCGCGAAGCACGTCAAGCGCGCCTCGGGCGTGGTGCTGGACCCGAATTCGATCTTCGACGTCCAGGCGAAACGGCTGCACGAGTACAAGCGCCAGCTTTTGAACGTGCTGCATATCATCTCGCTCTACCAGTCGCTGCAGGACGAGCCGAACCGGGAGCTGAAGCCGCAGACCTTCCTCTTCGGCGCGAAGGCGGCGCCCGGCTACGCGGTGGCGAAGCGCATCATCCGCCTCATCAACTCGCTCGCCGACCAGATCAACCACGACCCGATCTGCAAGGATAAGCTGCGCGTCGTGTTCCTCGAGAATTACCGCGTGTCCCTTGCGGAGCTGCTGATGCCCGCCTCGGAGGTCAGCCAGCAGATCTCGCTCGCCGGCAAGGAGGCGAGCGGTACGGGCAACATGAAGTTCATGATGAACGGCGCGCTGACCATCGGCACGCTGGACGGCGCGAACGTCGAGATGCACGAGGTGCTCGGCGACGAGAACATGTTCCTCTTCGGCCTGCACGCCGACGAGGTCGTGCGCCGGAGGAACGAGGGCTACATGCCGCAGATGATCTATATGCACGACGAGAAGCTGCACCGCGTGATCGACCAGCTCAAGTATGGCTTCCGCGACGGCATCTCCTACGACGACCTCGCCCAGCGCCTGCTGATGAACGACGAGTATATGCTCCTTGAGGACTTCGAGTCCTACTGCGAGGCGGAAAAGCGCATGACGGAGGCGTACGGCGACCGCAACGCCTGGAACCGCATGTCGCTGCTGAACGTGGCGCGCAGCGGTATCTTTGCCGCCGACCGCGCCGTGGCGGAGTACGCCGACAACATCTGGCATGTCCCGCACCGCTGACGCGTGCTTCTCCGGTTCAAAAAACAGACAGACAAAGGATATTCAACAGCTATGGAATTTACGCAGGGCGTGCGATTCGACACGCTGGGCCTCCTGCCCGAGATGGCGCGCGCGCTGGAGAAAAAGGGTATCGAGGAATCGACGCCGGTGCAGGCCGGCTGCATCCCGCCGATGCGGGAATGGAAGGACGTGATCGCCAAGGCGCCGACGGGCACGGGCAAGACCTTCGCCTTCGGCATCCCGATCATTGAGCATATCTCGCCCGAGCGCGAGGAGGCGCAGGCCGTCATCCTCGCGCCGACGCGGGAGCTCGCCATGCAGATCACGGATGAGCTGCGCGATCTCTGCGCGTTTCTGCCGGGCATTCGCACCGTCTGCCTCTACGGCGGCGCGCCCATCGGCAAGCAGATCGAGGCGCTCAAGAAGAAGCCGCAGATCCTCGTGGCGACGCCGGGGCGCCTCGGCGACCATCTCAAGCGCCGCACGGTGAAGCTCGACAACGTGGACACGGTCATTCTCGACGAGGCGGACCGGATGCTGGACATGGGCTTCGTGCACGATGTGACGCGGCTGCTTGACAAGATGAAGTCGCGCAAAAACCTCGGCATGTTCTCCGCGACCATCTCCCGCGAGGTGTTGGACATCAGCTGGGTGTACCAGCGCGACCCGGAGGAGATCACCGTCCCCGCCGAGGAGGAGAACAAGCCCGACATCCTGCAATACCGCATCGACGTCGATCAGAACGACAAGGTCGCCGCCATCGCGCGCATCATCCGCCAGGGCGAGCTGGAGCGCGTGATCGTGTTCTGCAACACGAAGGGCATGGTCGAGCGGCTGAAGAAGTATCTCGAGATGGAGGGGCTGGACGTCGACTGCATCCACGGCGACATCCCGCAGAAAAAGCGCGAGCAGGTCATGGCGCGCTTCCGCCGGGGCGAGCTGCCGGTCTTTATCGCGACCGACGTCGCCGCGCGCGGGATCGACGTGGACGATGTGGACGCCGTATTCAACTACGACGTGCCGCAGGAGAACGAGTATTACGTCCATCGCATCGGGCGCACCGGCCGCGCGAAGCGGCGCGGCGTCGCCTTTACGCTGGTGGCGGACTACCCCTCAAAAATGAAGCTGGACGAGATCGCGAAGGTCACGGGCAGCACGATCCTGACCGCGCATTTCGACGAGGACGGGAAGCTGGCGGAGGGCGAGCGCCCCCGCTGATCAATTTGGTTTACTCCGGGAGCATCCGATGCAGCTTGCAAAAAGACTGATTGCCATGATCCTCAGCACGCTCATGTTGATGAGCGTGCTTTCCGGCTGTGCGGACCGTGAGGAACAGGAGGAGGGGCGCTTCGTGCTGCGCGCGAGCGTTTGCAGGCAGATCACCTCGCTCGACCCGGCAATGAACACCGACGCGCGCGCGGAGAGCGTGTTCCGCGCGCTGTATGAGAACCTCATGCGCACCGGCGTGGACGAGGAGGGGAAGCCTGTCGTGCTGCCGGGGATCGCAAAGGGGTACGAGGAGACCGAAAACGCCGACGGCACGGTGGAATACGCCTTTACGCTCCGCTCCTCCGCGCGCTGGTCGGACGGCAAGCGCATCCGCGCGCGCGACTTTGCCTACGCGTGGCGGCGTCTGGTCGACCCGCTGACCGGTTCGCCGAATCACGATATGCTCTCCATGGTGCAGGGCTACGATATCGCGCGCGAGACGGGCGACCTGACGCAGTTCGGCGTAAAGGCGGACGGCGACTCGGTCTTCCGCGTCACGCTCTCCGCCCCCTGCGCCTACTTTCTCCCGGAGGTCTGTACGGCGGTGGCGACCATGCCGCTGCGCAGCGACGCCGTGCAGAGCGATCCGGAGTGGACGTCGACGACCTCGGTGCTTTGCAGCGGGCCGTACCGCATCGGCGTATGGGCGAAGGACGAGTACATTCAGCTTCGGCGCAACAGCTCCTACTATGAGAACCGCACCTCGGGACCGGAGCTGCTCCGTTTTGTGTTTGCCGCCGACGCGGAGAAGGCGTGGGCGCTCTACGAGGACGGAAAGCTGGACTATGTCGCCTCCCCGCCGGAGGGCGCGGAGGGGATCGCGTACCGGCCGCTGCGCGCGACGACCTGCGTGTTCTACAACCACATGAGCGATGTGTTTTCCAACGCGCACGTTCGCTCCGCCTTTGACCTGACGCTCTCCCGCGCGGCGGTCGCCGCGGCGGCGAGCGCGGGGGCCGTCAGCGCGACGGGGCTGGTTCCGCCGGGGATCGTGGACGTCTCTGCGGACGCGCCGGAGGATTTCCGCACCGCGGGCGGCACGCTCTGCGCCGTGGACCCGGAGGGCTACGAGGCGCGCTGCCTCAAATCCGAGACGGAGCTGCGCAACGGCGGCTACTGGGGCGGCGCGGGCTTTCCGTCGGTGAAGTGCCTCTACGTCGCGGGCGACCAGGCGCGCGCCGTGGCGGCGGCGGCCGTCGCCGTCTGGAACGAGAAGCTGCGGGTGTCCGTGACGACGGAGGGCGTCTCCCGCGAGGAGTTTGATCGCCGTGTGCGCGAGGGGGAGTACGAGCTGGCCATTGATACGCTCAGCGCAAGACTGGGTGACCCGATGGAGTTCCTGGCCCCCTTCGCGGGAACGGACGGAGAGAACGCGCTGCACTATGCCAGCCGCCCGTTCGATCTGCTCATCGGCGTCACCGCGTCCACGCAGAACGCGACGGCGCGCACGGCGTTTCTGCACGACGCGGAGGCGCTGCTGCTGGGCGACACGGCGCTCTCGCCGATCTGCTTCGGCGCGGAGCCCTATGTTTTGCGCGACGGCATTACGGGCGTATATTTCGACCAGCGGGGCAATGTCTGCTTTACGGAGGCGTCGCGCGCGGAGACGGCAAGGTAACCGCGCGCCGGATCACGATCAAACAAAAGGGGGAGCATGACAATGAAGATTCTGGTGCTGGAGAGCAGCGGGAACAAGAACGGATCGTCTAATATGCTTGCCGCGAATTTCATCCGCGGCGCGCTGGAGAATGGACACGACATCGTGGAATTCGACGTGTTCCGCGGGGACGTGCGCCCCTGCTTCGGCTGCAACCGCTGCGGCATGAAGGGTCCGTGCGTGCAGAAGGACGCCTATGAGAACAAGCTCAAGGGCATGCTCCGCGCGGCGGACATGATCGTGTTCGTCATGCCGGTCTACTATTACAACTGGCCGGCGAAGCTCAAGGCGGTGATCGATCGCTTCTACAGCTTCTCCGGGGAGCTGACGAGCATGAAAAAGAAGACGGCGCTGCTCGCGGCGGCGGCGGACGACTCGGACGACACCTTTGAGATCGTCGCCGGCTATTACCGCAAGCTGTGCGGTTTTATGGCGTTTGAGGACAAGGGCATGGTGCTGGCGGGGGGCTGTCCCTCGCCCGACGTGACGATGAAGAGCCGCTTCATCGAGGAGGCGTACCGCCTTGGCGTGAGCGTATAGCGAAAAAGAATTGGGGCTGAGAAAAAACGTGCGTTTTTTCTCAGCCCCATTTTTCACAGATTCGGGATCAGTTGGCGATGCCGTGGTGCGGCGCGGTCGAGCGCTCGGTGAGCGGCAGGAAGACGTAGCCGTTCGCCTGTCCCCAGCGGATGATCTCCTCCACGCCCGCGACGCTGTAATCCTTGACGTCGTGCTGGAGCACGACCGCGACGTTCTGCGAGAGAATGCCGTTTTTCACGTTGCCGACGACCGCCTCGGTGGTGTAGACGGCGCCAGCGTCTCCGCTGGACACGTTCCAGTCGAAGTAGGTGTAGCCCCGCTCGCCCACCTGACGGGCAAGCTCGGTCATGATGCCGCGGCAGTACTTGCGGCTGACGGTGTTCGAGCTGCCGCCAGGGAAGCGGATCAGCTTCGTCTCGGTGCCGACCTGCTCCACGATCTTCTCCTGCACCCGCGCGAGGTCCGTGAAGTAGGCGTCCACGGACGAATAGACCGTCTTGTAGTTGTGGCTGTAGGTGTGGGCGGCGATGGTGTGCCCCTCCGCCTGCATCCGGGGCAGGATGTCCAGATTCTCCGAGCTGCCCACGACGAAGAAGGTCGCCTTGACGTCGTATTTCTTCAGAATGTCCAGCAGATGCGCGGTGTAGGCACTCGGTCCGTCGTCGAAGGTGAGGTAGACGACCTTGTTGCCGCCGGAGATTTTGCAATTTGCCTCGACCTTGTTTCCGCGGCTGTCCTCCGCCTCGTAGTACATGTATCCGCCGGACTCGTAATAGCGCACCTTGTCGGTGATGTCGCCGTCCACCGCGTCGACGCAGGTGTAGTCCAGCAGCCCGCTGCCGAGCGTGAGGACCGGCGGCGTGACGTCCCGGACAAGCACGTATTCGGCGGAGTTCCCGCTGCTGTCAGCGACCGAGAGCGTGACGCGGTCGCCCTCCGTATCGATTTTCACGGCGTTGGTCAGGTCGCCGTCGACGTTGTCCCAGCAGGTGAAGGTGTACGCCGCTTCATCGACGGTCAGCACGGGCGGCACCGTGTCGACAATGCGCACGGTGTAGCTGCCGTCCGCCGTCAGGTCCTTGTACGAGGCGGAGTAACGGATCGTGTACTCTCCCGGCGCGGCGGAGGAGGGGAGCGGGTCGGAGGTCACCGTCAGCGGAATGCCGTCGCGGTGGAAGATCTTGCTCCGATAGACGGCGGTGATCTCGTGGAGGGGGACGCTCTCGCCGTATTCCGCGGTCAGGTCGCCATAGCGCTCCTGTCCGAACACGATGGCGGGATCGTCGAGCGCGAAGCAGACGGCGACGCCCGCGGCGGCGCAGGCAAAAACGATGCCCAGAATGAGAAGGATCCTTTTCGACTTCATAACGGCGCTCCTGCTTGACGGCAATTTGCCGGTTTGCGCGCAGAAGGATGCATCTTCAACTTAAGGAAGCGCTGAATAAATCCCCGCGCACGTCTTGACGGCATCTTTTCCGTCTTGACTGCGCCAAAAATCCTTGAAATACGTTAGTATTCCTGCGGCTTTTTGGCTTGCAAGACGAAAAATCTGCTCGCCAATCCGCACACGTTGATTTAATCAGCGCTTCCTTAAAAATATAACAGAGAATTCGACAAAATACAAGTATTTGCAAAACAGATGACAGGATACAAGGACCCGTTCGGAGGCGCGCGCCCCCGAACGGGTCCTTGTATAAAAAGGAGAACAGGGAAGGATCAGTTGTTTGCCGCCTGCGGCTCCGTGTCGGCGTCGCCCAGCGCCTCGGTCTGGCGCACCATGACGCGCTTTTCGTAGCAGGCGAAGCTGTCGTCCACCAGAGCCTTGCTGGGCGGCGCGGTGAACGCGCTGACCAGCGGGACGATGACAAGCCCTGCGAGCATGCAGAACGCGCCGGCGTTGATCGGGGAGCGGAGCAGGGCGGGGAAGCTGGAGCGGAAGAAGATGTTGAGGACCATCAGCACGCTGGAGAACACGAAGCTGACCCAGCACGCCGCCTTGGTCGTGCGCTTCCAGTACAGGCCATAGAGGAACGGGGCGAGGAACGCGCCCGCGAGAGCGCCCCAGCTGACGCCCATGAGCTGTGCGATGAACGTGACGCTGGACTTGTACTGGATGATCGCCAGCACGACCGAGATCGCGATGAAAACGACCACCAGCACGCGCATGATGCTCACCTGCTTTTTCTCGTCCATGTTCTTGATGACATGGTCCTTGAGCAGATCGAGGGTCAGGGTCGAGCTGGACGTCAGCACCAGCGAGGAGAGCGTGGACATCGACGCCGAGAGCACGAGAATCACGACCACGGCGATCAGCGCGTCGGGAAGGCCGGAGAGCATGGTGGGGATGACCGCGTCGAAGCCGCCGGCGGGGACGCCGTTCGTGGGGTTCAGCAGGTCCGTGAACAGACGGCCGAAGCCGCCGAGGAAGTAGCACCCGCCCGCCACGATGAAGGCGAAGACGGTCGAGATGACCATGCCCTTGTTGACCTGGCTCTCATTCTTGATGGCGTAGAACTTCTGTACCATCTGGGGAAGGCCCCAGGTGCCGAGCGACGTGAGGATCACCACGCCCAGCAGGTTGAGCGGATCGGGCCCGAAGAAGGAGGCGAACACGCCCGGCGCGTCGGAGACCGTTTCGTCGCTGATGCGGGCAAGCCCCTCCAGCGCGGCGAGGAAGCCGCCCTGGGATTTGAGCACCGCCGCGATGACGGCAATAATGCCGAAGATCATGATGATACCCTGGATGAAGTCGTTGATGGCGGTCGCCATGTAGCCGCCGGCGATGACATAGATGCCGGTGAGGATCGCCATGCCGACGACGCACACGGAGTAGTCGACGCTGAACGCCATGGCGAACAGCCGGCTCAGGCCGTTGTAAAGACTTGCGGTGTAGGGGATGAGGAAGATGAAGATGATCGCGGACGCGGCGATCTTGAGCGTCTTGCTGCCGAAGCGCTTGCCGAAGAACTCCGGCATCGTGGCGCTGGAGAGGTGCTGGGTCATGATGCGCGTGCGGCGGCCGAGGATCGCCCACGCCATCAGCGAGCCGATCAGCGCGTTGCCGATGCCGACCCAGGTCGAGGCGATGCCGTATTTCCAGCCGAACTGGCCGGCGTAACCGACGAAAATGACTGCGGAGAAGTAGGACGTTCCGTAGGCAAATGCCGTCAGCCACGGGCCGACGGAGCGGCCGCCGAGAACGAAGCCGTTGACGTCGGTGGCGTTGCGGCGGCAGTAGAGGCCGATACCGACCATTATGCCGAAGAAGACCACGAGCATGAGTACCTTGAGCAACATACGAATCAAATCCTTTCTTTGACGGAACGTCCAAAGCTTTATTGCTTTGATGTGTTGAAGTTTAACGCATAAAATCGATAAAGTCAATGCACGTTTTTGACAGATTGCAGCAAAAAAAGGACGGCGCTTTTGACAAAAAAGTAAAAAGCACCGCCAGGCGTGACAATATGAGCTTGTTTCGATCAATTCAGCGTCAGCTTCGCGCGCTCCAGCACGAGCACCAGCACGGGGATCAGGACGATGTGCAGGACGATGCCGGGCAGCGCGCCGGTCACCGCTCCGGCGAGAAACGCCGAGAGCGGGAATTCCGACCCGGACAGTCCGGCGAGGATATAGCGTGCCGCGCCCCAGACGAGCCGCCCTCCGAGCATCGCCAGCAGCAGCGAGACGTAGACGCTCCACGTTTTGCGCGGCAGGCGGCGGTAGAGGATGCCCGCCAGCGCCCCGTAGGCGGCGAGCTCAAAGGTCATGGCGACCGCGGTGGGGTACATCGGCGGCATGCCGAACAGCGCCGAACGCAGCAGCGGCGCGACCGCGCCGACCGCCATGCCCCACTGCCAGCCGCAGACAAAGCCGCACAGCAGCACAGGAATGTGCATCGGCGCGAGCATCGCCCCGATCTCGGGGATCTGTCCCGTGAGAAAGGGCAGCACCAGCGCGAGGGCGAGATAGAGCGCCGCGTAGGTGAGCCGCCGGTTTTGTTCGTTCATCTGCCCGCTTCCTTCTTATACTGAAATTTATTAAAACGATTGAAAATCGTTTTATAGCCGCGCAGCGGCGTTAAATTTCGCATGAGACGTGTTTTGCGCCTTTGGCGCAAAACCAGCGTGCGCAGCACGCGCCTTTCAAATTAAATCTTTTAATTTGAAAGTAGTATTACATAATATAGGCGTACAGCCCTTCGCGGAGCTCGCCCGCCTCCTCAAACAGCGCGCGCAGCGCCTCGTCCGCGTCGATATCGGCAAGCTGCTCGGGATAGAGAAGCTTTGCAAGGTACACCGCCGCCGCCGTTCGTCCCGCCTGCGTGTCCGACAGCTCCCGCGAGAGGACGAGCACGCGCCCGTTCCGCACCGCGCCGAGCCCCTCCCAGCCGGGGCGCGCCGCCAGCTCGCCGCAGAGCGTCCCCGCCGCAGCGGGATCGAGCGGTCCGTCCAGGAGCTTCACCACGGCGTCCGGGTTTTTGCGGCACACCCAGCCGTCGTCGACGGTCAGGTTTTCCTCCAGCAGCTTCGCGGACACGTCGTAGGCGCCCGCGAGGGTGACGATCTCATGCGCGGGAGAGTCCTTCAAGACCGTCCGATGGTCCTCCTGCGTCTCCCAGTAGACGTTCAGGCGCTTGCACTCGAAGAGATTGCCGACGCGCTCGTCCAGCAGCGTGAGGTAGTAGGTCAGCACGCTCTCCGCGACCGCGCCGTCCTCCGCGACGCCGAGCTGCTCCGCCTCCCCGGCGGCGACGGTCTCGACGACGCGGCGCTCCGCTTCATCGGACTCCACGTTCACCGTCTCGCCGCTCTCTCCGTCCAACGTGGGAAGGGGCTCCTCCGACGGCTCCTCCGCGACGGCGTGGAGCGGCGCCTCCGCTTCCGCGTCCAGCTCGCCCCCGGCGTCGGCGTCGAAGACGCGGCGCTCGGCGCCGTCGTCCTCTGTCTCCGGCTCATTCGCCGCCTCGTCCGGCGGCTCCGGCTCCCGCGGCGGCTCGGGCTCCTCCGGCGCTTCCGACGGCTCGGGCGGCAGCTCCGCGGGGATGGAAATGTGGACGGGCGCAGCGCTCTCCGGCGCGGGGAGCGGCTCCTCCGCCGTATGCTCCGGCTCGAGCAGCGTTGTGCGCACGCGGCAGCCGCAGAGGGAGAACGCACATATTAAGATAAGTAGGATCGCCAGCTTTTTCATCGGCTCAACTCCCGCAAAGGTGCTCCACATATTTAAGGCGAAACCGCGTCCGGCGGTTCGCCCGCGCGTAAAGGGACGTCTCCGTTTCCCGCAGCAGCGCGCGCACGGCGTCGCGCTGCGCGTCGGTCATGGCGTGGTCGCTGTACGCCGCCTCCCGCCAGATGGCGGCGGATTCCGCGTAGCGCGCCGCGTATTCCTCCGAATGCAGCAGCGCGCCGGCATCCTCGGCGCACCGCGCGAAGGGGCGGTTTTCCGTTTGCAGCCCGTTCGCGCGCAGCCAGTCCATCGTGTGCGCGAACATGGCGCGGATCGCGGCGGCGTTGTCCGGGTCGTCGAACGCGCCGCGCCGCTCCGCCGCGAGCCGCTTTGCCCGGTCGAGCAGCGCGAACGGCAGGAAGGGCACGAGCAGCAGCGCGGCCACGGCGAGCAGCAGCAGCGCGGCGCGCAGCCAGTCAAAGCGGCGGGGGAGGGAAAGCTCCCGCTCGTTCTCGGTCTCCTTTTCAAATTCCCGCCGCGCCGCGTCCTCCGGCACGTCCGACGCCTCCTCGTGCAGGCGCGACTCGTGGCGCGCGGAGGCGTCCTCCGTCTCCGGAACCTCCTCCCGCGTCAGGGACAGCGCGGCGAGACCCAACTCGTCGCGCAGCCGCTCGGAGTACGCCTCCACCACGGCGCTGGGCCTCGGCGCGAGCAGCAGGACGGCGAGCGCTACCGCGGCAAACCCGGCGAGCAGCGCCGCGTGCTCCCGCAACCCGGAGCGCTTGCGCAGGGTCAGCTCCGCCAGCACGGCGAACAGAAGCAGGTTCCGCCAGAGCCCCGGCGTCACGCCGAAGTAAGCCTCTGTGAAGGCGAGCAGCAGAAACAGCCCCACGGCGGCTCCGCGCCTCCGGCAGACCAGCGCGCAGAACGCCCCGCCGAAAAGCGCGAACGCGCACAGACACATCGTCAGCGCGGGGGAGCCGTCCGCGCCGGACACGGAAAAATGCGCGTAGCGGTAGGCGTTGACGGCCTCGCTGGCTTCAAAGAGGCGGTTAAAAAGCAGCGCCGCGCCGTTCCGCGCCGCGGCGCTCAGCGCGAAGACCAGTCCCGCGCCGGGGATGGGAAGAAGCCGCGCGGCAAAGCCCGCCGGACCGGGCAGGAGCGTGCCTGCCGCCGCGGCCGCCGCGCCGGTCAGCAGAGCAAAAACGCTCAGGGGCGACGCAAACAGCGCGCCAAACGCCGCGGCAAGCGAGAAAAAAAGCGCGAGCGGCGGCAAAAGCGCCGTCAGTACCGGGACCGTACGGCGTTCCGGCTCAAGCATATGGATTTGCAGGGCGGCCGCGTGCTCCATGGTGCGCTCCTATAATTCGATAAACTGCAATTCGTCCCGATACCCCGCCGCCGTGAACGGCACGGCGTACACGCCCGGCACGCTCGCCGCCGCGGACGCGATCAGCGCCGTCACGCGGTTTTCCCGGCAGAGGGCCTCCGCGTCGGGCGGCATCACCGCGCTGACGACGGCAATGTGCGCGCAGGGCTTTTCCGCGAGCAATCGCGCCAGCGCGCCGTCGTCGGGTTCCCACGCGAGCGTCAGCAGGCGCGCCTTCATGTGGTGGAAGTCCGCCTCGTTCTGCACCTCTGTCAGCACGTACTGCCCGTTTTCCGCGAAGGCGGCGGTGTGGGCAAGGCCGTCGTCCACCAGCGCGTGAGAGACGGAGAGAAGCACCTCCGCCAGTGCGTCGGCGGTATCCGGCGAAACCGTTTCCCGCTCCGCCCTGACGTTGCGCAGCACCAAAAGCGTCCGGTTGACCACCGGAAGACCCAGCTCGCGGAGCATCGGCGCGTCCGTCTTTTGCGACAGCTTCCAGTGGATCTGACGGATCGGGTCTCCCGGGCGATACTCGCGGACGGCAAAGGTCTCGCTGGGGTCGCTGCCCGGCCTCGTCTGCGAATAGCGTTCGCTGTCCGCGCTGACCGTTTGGTTTTCCGCCAGTGTCACGCGCGGACAAAACAGCTCCGGTTCGACCGTGACGAACGCCCCGTCACAGGGGATGGGGGCCGAGCGCCAGAGGCCGAACAGATCCTCCGTCCACGCTTCCGCGCGCAGCCGCAGCGTACCGCTGTGCGCGGTGTCGACCGCGAGCGTCAGCGCGGCGGTCCCGGACAGGCGCGGGGAAAACGAAAACCGTGTTTCCGCGTGCTCGCCGGTCAGCGGATTATCACAGATCACGCGGCCCGCGGCGCGCGAGAAAACGCCGATGCCCTCCGCCGAAAGCGCGGCGTGCAGAGCGCTCCCCTTCGCGCAGGCCTGCGGCGCGGAAAGCGTCAGCCGGACGCGAGCGCTCCCGCGTCGCGCGGCGGCGATCGACAGCGGCGGCAGCAAAACCGACGCGATGAGCAGCGTCAGCGTCGCGGCGTTGTTCTCAAAAAGCCAGAGCAGGGCGGCGGCAAGCAGCCAGACCGCCCACGCGATTCCCTGCTTCCGCATGTCAGTCCCGCCGGGCGTCCGGCACCTCGACGGTCCGCAGCAGCTCGCCGAGCACCTGCTCCGCCGTCACGCCGGTCAGCCGTGCCTTCTGCGTCGGGATGACGCGGTGGGCGCACACGTCGGAAAAGACCGCCTGCACGTCCTCGCACACCACGTAGTCGCGTCCCTCCAGATACGCGCGCGCCTTTGCCATGCGGTCGAGAAACAGCACGCCGCGCGGGCTGATGCCCAGCTCGAGCATGGGATGCTCCCGCGAGGCGAGCGCGAGGCGCGTGAGATAGGAGAGAATGCTGTCCTTCGACGTGACGGCGCGCGTCTCGCGCTGCATGCGCACGACGTCCTCCCGCGTGAGCGCCTGCCGCACGTCCGAGAGGGGA
Source organism: uncultured Clostridia bacterium (assembly GCA_947165595.1). Taxonomy (GTDB): domain Bacteria; phylum Bacillota; class Clostridia; order Oscillospirales; family Oscillospiraceae; genus Hominicoprocola. The sequence goes on from CAMVAV010000012.1 coordinate 32,985, forward strand.
TCGGCGTCCTGCCGCGCGCGCAGCAGCTCCATCTGCGCGTCGTAGTCGGGATAGCCGAGCGACAGGCGCACGAGGAAGCGGTCCATCTGCGCGTAGGGCAGCGACTGCGTGCCCGCCGTGCCGACGTTATTCTGCGTGGCGATGACGATGAAGGGCTGCCGGAGGGGATAGGTGTTCCCGTCCACGGTGACCTGCCGTTCCTCCATCGCCTCGAGCAGGGCGGACTGCGTCTTGCTCGACGTGCGGTTGATCTCGTCGCCGAGCAGCAGATTGGTGTCGTTCACGACGCCGGGCTGGTACGTGAACGCGCCGGTATCCCGGTGGTAGACGGAAAAGCCGACGATGTCGCTCGGCAACACGTCGGGCGTGAACTGGATGCGGTGGTAGCTGAGCCCCAGCGTGCGGCTGAGCGCCAGCGCCAGCGTCGTCTTGCCGACGCCCGGCACGTCGTCGAGCAGGATGTGCCCGTCCGAGAGGATCGCCATCAGAATTTTCTCGATGACGGCGCGTTTGCCGGAGATCGCCTTCTCCACCTCGGCGATGACACGTTCCAGATCGTTGTTCATAGCGCTTGCTTGTCTTCCTTTTCTGTTGATGCCAGATTACTATAGCAGAAAACGCGAAGAAGGGCAAGCGAAGGCTTGCCCTTTTTCAAAGGTCGCTGCCAGGTTATTTGCCGGTGACGACCATCGTTCTCGTCGCTTCGTCGTAGCTGACGCCGAAGCCCAGCGCCTCGCCCAGCTCGCGCAGCTTGAAGAAGTTGTTGCCGCCGAGGTTGTAGGCGGTCAGCCCGTCCACGGCCTTGCCGTCGATCTGAAGGCTCTGCGTGCTTTTGACGGCGCTCGCGGACTTGTCCGCCCCGATGACCAGATCGCCCTCCTGCTTCTCATACGCCTCGCCCGTTTTGACGACCACGGTCTTGCTCGCCTCGTCGTAGGCGACGGAGAAGCGTGAGCCGGTGCCGCTGAGCAGCGCCGCCATGTCGCGGAGCTTGAAGTAGTTGGACCCGTCGATGTTGTAGATCTCCGCCGTCTTCGCCTCGCCGTTGACGGTGAGCTTCTGCGCCGTGCGCTGCACGACGGGCTTTGTCAAAATCGTGACGCGGCCCTGCGGCTTGCCGTAAGTTTCCTCCCTGACGACGTTTTCGAGCTTCTCGTCCAGATACATCCACACCACGTCGCGCACGACGGCGGTGGTGACGGCGCTCTTCGCGTCCGCCTCGGCGGCGGCCTTGAACAGGTAGGAGGAATCCATGCCGTTGAAGTTCGCGTTGCTGGTGATAACGGCGTAGGTCGCCGCCTCGTCGAACGCCTTGCCGTTGACCTCGCCGATCGTCACACGGCCCACGGACGCCGCCTTGTACCACGGCTCCTTATAGACCTCGCCCCGGTCGTAGGCGACCGTCGTGTCGACCGTGTACGTCAGGCCGGAGACCTGCATGAAGGACGCGCAGACGGCGGCGGTCGACTCGCTGTAGGGAAGCCCCTGCGACGCCGCCTCCAGCGCCTCGCGCAGCTGCGCGCCGGTCATGTAGACGACGGCGACCTTGTTCGGGTAGGGCAGCACCTTCGCCAGCGTCTCCGCGTTGAACTTCCCCGCGGGGATGTCGTCGCGCAGATTGCCGCCGTTCCACAGCGCGACAATGTGCGCCTCGTCCGCGGCGACGGCGCTGTTGCCCGCGGTCACGTCGTCCTCCTCAAAATACCCGTTGATCTTGCCCGAGACGGCGAACCAGCGCAGCGCGTCGGTCCACAGGTCGCCGAGGGCGGTCTCCTGCTTCCGCGCCGCGTCGTCCGCGCCGGGAAGGGCGGCTTCGGCGTACGCCTCCAGCGTGTCGTCCAGCTCGATCTCGTTTCCGTGCGTGTCGGTGAATTTCGACGCGGAGGCGGGCGCCGCCAGCGCGAGGCTCAGGCAGCACGCCAGCAGGATGCCGAACCATCTCTTGCTTGCTTTCATATGCGTTTCTCCCCTGTCATTTGTTTTTATCTGCGCGTTCCGGCGACCTGATACATCCGCTCGTCGGAGATCGCAACATCCACGTCGAACCACTGCGCAAAGATCGCGGCGAGCGTCTGCTCGTCCGGCAGGTCGATCGACACCCGGCTCGCCTCGCCCGCGTGGTGGCGCGAGAGCGTCTCCCGGCTCATGCCGTGCGCGACGGAGAGCCGCCCGCCCCGCTTCGTCAGCCACGCCAGCCGCGCGATCAGCCGCGCGGGGTCGGGAAAGTGCGGAAAGGCGTTGTAGACCATGACGATGTCGTACTGCCGTGTAAAGGGGTAGGTTTCCGCGTCGCCGCAGACGACCTGCGCGCCGGGAAACTTCTCCCTTGCGCGGCGCGCCATCTCCGGGGCGATGTCCACGCCCGTCACGGAGGCGGCGCCGCGCGCGAAATAGTCGGGGAACAGGACGCCCGTGCCGCACGCGACGTCGAGCACGTCGACGCCCTCGCGGACGCCGGCGTTTTGCAGGATCGCGCGGATCGCGTCCTCGTTGCGGATCATCTCGGCGTCCCATGTCGGCGCACAGCGGTCAAAGAACCGGATCACCTCGGCGTGCTTCATCCGTCCACCTCCGTATCCCGCCCAAAAGGCGGCTAAACGTACCTTTGACGACCACTATAATACGCGACGGACGCTCCCGCAAGCCCCCCGGGGGGTTCTTTCGGCAAACAATTCCGCCGCCGCGGCGCAAAAATTGCCGGAAAACGCGACTGCTCCTTGCGCGCGGGAAAAAAACGGTGTATAATACCCGTTACAAAATCGAACGGGAGGCAGCTCATTGGAATTCTTTCGCTGTGACAATCCGGAATGCGGCAAGCTGTTCGAGGGCTTTGAGCCCGAGACCTGCCCCGAGTGCGGCGGGGATATTTTCTTCCCCGTGGCGGAGGAGGAGCTCTCCGGCTCGGACCTGATGACGCTTTCCAGAAGCGCCGAGGAACGAGGCGACAACGAGCGCGCGCTGCATTATATCGAACAGGCGATGGAGGCCGACTACACCTTTGCGTTTTACCGCATGGGCGTGTGCCGGCTGCTCGGCCTGCTCGGACTGGAGCCGGACAGGGCGAAGGCCGCGGAGTGCTTCCGTGAGGTGGCGGAGCGGGACGACCCCGCCGGCTGGTGCGCCCTGGGGCAGCTCTATCAGCAGGGCGAGGGAATCGAAAAGGACCCGGACAAGGCGGCGGAGTACTACCGGCGCTCGGCGGAGGCGGACTACGCCCCCGGCGTCTGCGCGCTGGGCCTGTGCTACGAGCTGGGCGAGGGCGTGGAGCAGAACTGGGAGAAGGCGGCGTCGCTCTACCGCAGGGCCGCCGGTCAGGGCTACGCCCGCGCGCAGTGCAATCTGGCGTGGTGCTATGAGTACGGCAAGGGCGTGGAGCTGAGCCTGAAGGACGCGGCGTATTGGTACGCGCGCTCCGCCGAGCAGGAGCACCCGCGCGCCCTGTGCAGCCTGGGCTACTGCTACGAGAGCGGCAGCGGCGTGGCGCAGAGCTGGGACCGCGCCGTGAAGCTCTACACCGCCGCGGCGGAGCGGGGCTACGCGCCCGCGCAGTGCAATCTCGCGTGGTGCTATGAATACGGCAAGGGCGTCAAGCGCAGCATGCGCCGGGCGGTGTCGTGGTATCGCAGGGCCGCCGCGAGCGGCGAGGCGCGCGCCGTGTGCGCCCTGGGCTATTGCTACGAGCGGGGCGAGGGCGTGGTACAGGACGCCGAGCTTGCCGTCACGCTCTACCGCAGGGCGGCGGAGGCGGATTACGCCCCGGCGTACTGCGAGCTGGGGCTGTGCTATGAAAACGGCAAGGGCGTGGAGCAGGACTGGACCGCCGCCGCCGAGTGCTACCGCCGGGGCGCGGAGCTGGGGCACGCACGCACGCAGTGCAACCTGGGCTGGTGCTACGAGTTCGGAAAGGGCGTCGGGCAGGACGCGGAGAAGGCGGTCTACTGGTATTCCAAGGCCGCCGAGCAGAACGATTCCCGCGCGTTGTGCTGCCTGGGCGTCTGCTATGAAAACGGCAAGGGCGTGGAGCAGAGCTGGGACAAGGCGGCGAAGCTCTACGAGGCCGCCGCCGCGCAGGGCTTTCCGCGCGCGCAGTTCAACCTCGGCTGGTGCTGTGAGAACGGCAAGGGCGTGGAGCGGGACGCCGCGCGGGCGGTGCGGCTCTATCGGGAGGCGGCGTCGCATGATTTTCCCGCCGCCATGTCCCGCCTGGGCCTATGCTACGAGACCGGCGAAGAGGTGGAGCAGAGCTGGAGCAAGGCTGTGGAGCTCTATCGCAAGGCGGCGGAAGCGGGCTACGCCCCCGCCATGTCCAACTACGCCTGGTGTCTGGAGAACGGCAAGGGCGTCGAGCGGAACCGTCTCACGGCCTTCCGCTGGACGAGCGCCGCGGCGGCGCAGGACTATCCGCGCGCGCTGACCCGGCTGGGGCTCTACTATGAGGAGGGCGATCAGACCAGACAGAGCTGGGGCAAGGCGGTGGACTGCTACCGCCGCGCGGCGGAGCAGGGCTACGCCCGCGCGCAGTGCAACCTCGGCTGGTGCTATGAAAACGGCAAGGGCGTGGCGCAGGACCGGGCGGCCGCCGCGACGTGGTATCGCAAGTCGGCGGAGGCGGGCAACGCGCGCGCACAGTGCAATCTCGGCTGGTGCCTGCAAAACGGCAGCGGCACGGAGCAGAATTCCGAGGAGGCGGTGCGCTGGTACCTCCGCGCGGCGGAGCAGGGCTATGCCCGCGCGCAGTGCAACCTCGGCTACTGCTGCGAGATGGGGCTGGGCGTGGAAAAGGACCTCGTCAAGGCGGCGGAGTACTACGCGCAGGCCGCCGAGAACGGGGACGGCACGGCGCAGTGCAACCTGGGCTGGTTCTACCTCAACGGCATTGGCGTGGAGGCAAACCTCAAGCGCGCCGTGGAGCTGTTTGCGCGCGCGGCGGAGCAGGGCAGCCTGCGCGGCTGCTACTGCATGGGCCTTTGCTGCGAGAAGGGACAGGGCGTCGCCGAGGACGCGGCGAAGGCGGCGGAGTGGTTCCGCAGAGGCGCGGAGAAGGGACACGCGCCGGCGCTGTGCAAGCTGGGCGAGTATACCGAAAAGGGGCTCGGCGGGCTGCATCCGGACCGCAATCAGGCGATGGAGTATTACCGCCGCGCCGCGAAGCTCGGCAGCGAGGAGGGCGCGCGGGAGCTGGCGCGGCTCGAAAAGGAGACGCCGCCGCCCAAGCCGCCCGCGCGCAAAGGCGGGTTCCTTCGCCGGCTGTTCTCCTGAAAAAAACCAATAAAAATGGCGTTTGCCGGCAGGCAAACGTCATTTTTTGGTATTGGGTTCGGATCAATTATGAAAGGCGGCGGCCAGACGCAGCACGTCCTCGAGCGTCGCGCGGTAATAGTCCGCGCTCTCGTCCGCGTAGTCCGCGAAGGCCTTTGCCGTGCGGTCGATGCCGAACATCGCCGTCACGCCGAGGCCGTACGCCTCGCGCGCGTCCGGCGCGATGCTGCCCACGATGGCGACGAGCGGCACGCCCCTTGCCCTCGTGCGCCTTGCGACGCCGGAGATCACCTTGCCGCGGACGCTCTGCGCGTCGATGCGCCCCTCGCCGGTGATCACAAGCTCCGCGCCGTCGAGCTGCGCGTCGAAGTCGACCAGGTCCAGCACCGCCTCGATGCCGGAACGCATCCGCGCGTTCAGAAACGCCAGACAGCCCGCGCCCATGCCGCCCGCCGCGCCCGCGCCGGGAAGCCCGGCGACCTGCCTGCCGAGGTCGCGTTCAATGATTGCAGCGAGGTGGGCAAGCCCCGCGTCCAGACGCTCAACCATCTCCGCGTCCGCGCCCTTCTGGGGTCCGAACACACGCGCCGCGCCTTGCGCCCCGCACAGCGGATTGTCCACGTCGGACATCAGCGTCAGCGTCACGCCGTCGAGCAGCCGCTCCGTCTCGCCGTTGTCGATGCGCGCGATGCGCTCCAGCGTGTCTCCGACGGGGACGAACGCCCTGCCGTCCGCGTCGTAAAACCGCGTTCCCAGCGCCGCGGCGCAGCCGCAGCCGCCGTCGTTGGTGCAGCTTCCGCCGAGACCCAGCAGCAGCTCGGTGCAGCCGTGCTCCGCCGCGTGACGCAGCAGCTCGCCCACGCCGAAGGTCGTCGTGCGCGACGGGTCGCGGCGCTCCCCGACCATGGGAAGCCCCGCCGCGGCGCACATTTCGACGACGGCGCGGCTGCCCATGCGGGCGTAGACGGCGTCCGTCGGCTCGCCCCACGGTCCGCTGACACGGACGGTCACCGGCTCCGCGCCGGCAGCGTCGAGAAAGCAGCCGACCGTGCCCTCGCCTCCGTCCGCGACGGGGATGGCGGCGACCGTGCATCCCGGCAGGACGCGCGGGACGGACGTGCGCGCGATGGCGCAGATCTCGCGGCTCGTCAGCGTGCCCTTAAAGGAGTCGGAGACCACGATGACTTTTTTCATGTCACTTGTTCACGACATTTTTCGGCTTGCCGCCGAGAAACGCCTTTGCGTTGTCGACGGAGCAGTCCATGATGCGCTGGCGGCTCTCCCTGGGCGCCCAGGAGATGTGCGGCGTGAGGATGCAGTTCTTCGCGCCGAGCAGGGGATTGTCCGCGCGGATGGGCTCGGTGCTGACCACGTCCAGCCCCGCTGCGGCGAGCTTGCCGGAGTTGAGCGCGTCGGCGACGTCCTGCTCGTCGATGAGCTGGCCGCGGGCGTTGTTGATGAGGATGACGCCGTCCTTCATCTTCGCGATGGAGTCCCTGTTGATCAGGCGCTCGTTCTGCGGTGTCAGGTTGCAGTGGAGCGTGATGACGTCCGCGCGCGCGTAGAGCTCGTCAAGCTCCACGTACTCGGCGATCTCCTTTCCGATGTCGGTGGGGTAGAGGTCATTGGCGATGACCTTCATGCCCAGCGCCCTCGCGATTCTGCCCTCCTGCTGTCCGATGCGCCCGAAGCCGATGATGCCGATGGTCTTGCCCTCCAGCTCGATGAGGGGATAGTCCCAGTAGCACCAGTCGGCGCAGCTCGCCCAGTTTCCGGCGTGGACCGACTCGCTGTGATGGCCGATGTGATGGCAGATCTCCAGCAGCAGCGCGATGGAGAACTGGCTGACGGACGCGGTGCCGTAGGTCGGGACGTTGGACACGGGAATGCCCTTTTCCTTCGCGTAAGCGACGTCGACGACGTTGTAGCCGGTCGCCAGCACGCCGATAAACCTGACGCCGGGGCAGGCGTCGAGGATGCTCCTTGTAATGGGGGTCTTGTTGGTGAACACGAGCTCCGCGTCGCCGATGCGGTCGATGGCCTCCCGCTCGTCGGTGAGGCTGGTGCGGTCGTAGACCTTGAGCTCGCCCAGCGCCTCCAGAGCGCTCCAGCTCAGATCGCCCGGATTTTCGGTGTAGCCGTCGAGAACAACGATTTTCATGTGAATCCGTCCTTTCTGACAATCATTTCTGCCTCAATTATACAGCTTTCCCGGCCCGCGTCAACCGGTTCCTGCGCGCGGCGGCGATTTTTTCCGGCTGGTATTTTTCGTAAAATTAACACTTTCTTAATTGTCGAAACGTGTAAAAAAGAGTATGATGACTGATATTAGTTCAAAACAGGAAATATACGGAAGGGGCAGGCAGACTTGAAGGTCGGGCTCGACGTCGGCTCCACCACGATCAAATGCGTGGTGCTCGACGACGATGACAACATCATATACGACACCTATGAGCGGCACATGAGCCACGTCGTCGGCAAGGCGGAGGAGCTGCTGCGCCGCGCGGCGCGGGAGCACGTCCCCGGCGGACGCGCGGTTTTCGCGATTTCCGGCTCCGCGGGCATGGGCATGGCGGAGGCGGCGGGCGTGCCCTTTGTGCAGGAGGTGTTCGCCACCCGCGTCGCGGCGAAGCGGCTCTCGCCGGAGACGGACGCGATCATCGAGCTCGGCGGCGAGGACGCGAAGCTGCTGTTTCTCACCGGCGGCATGGAGGTACGCATGAACGGCTCCTGCGCAGGCGGTACGGGCGCGTTCATCGACCAGATGGCGACGCTGCTGAAGCTGACCGACGACGAGCTGGACGCCGCGGCGTCGCGCGCGGAGAAGACCTATTCCATTGCCTCGCGCTGCGGTGTGTTCGCCAAGAGCGACGTGCAGCCGCTCATCAACCAGGGTGCGCGGACGGAGGACGTCGCCGCGAGCATCTATCAGGCGGTGGTCAACCAGACGATCGCGGGATTGGCGCAGGGACGGCCCATCCGGGGCAACATTCTCTATCTCGGCGGGCCGCTGACCTTCAACCGCGCGCTTAGGCAGTGCTTCGACCGCACGCTCGGCGTGACGGGCAGCTGCCCGGACCACAGCCTGCTGTTTGTGGCGCTGGGCGCGGCGTACTACTCGGACACGGAGTTCGACCTGCTCGCCGTGGCGGACCGCCTGCGCGAGCGCGGCACGGCGGGAACCTATCGTTCCCAGCCGCCGCTGTTCGCGGACGAGGCGGAGTACCGCGCGTTCCGCGCGCGACACGATCGGGCGCGGGTGGCACGCGCGGACTTCGACGCGGATTACGACAGACCCGTGCACATCGGCATCGACTCCGGCTCCACCACCGTCAAGACCGCCGTGGCGGACGAATCGGGCGCGCTGCTGTTCACCGATTATCGGCCCAACCGCGGCAACCCCGTGCCGCTGCTGCGCGACACGCTGCGAAGGCTCTACGCGGAACATCCGCGGCTGCGCGTCGCCTCCGTCACCACGACGGGCTACGGCGAGGAGCTGGCAAAGGCCGCGTTCCACGCGGACTACGGCTTGGTGGAGACGGTCGCCCACTTCACGGCGGCAAGGCACTTCCTCCCTGACGTCGACTTCATCATCGACATCGGCGGGCAGGACATGAAATGCTTCAAGATCGCGGACGGCGCAATCAGCAATATCTTTTTGAACGAGGCGTGCTCCTCGGGCTGCGGCAGCTTTTTGCAGACCTTCGCGCAGGCGCTGGGCTACGAGGTCGGGGACTTTGCGCGTCTGGGACTGTTCGCGCCGCATCCCGTCGAGCTGGGCAGCCGCTGCACCGTGTTTATGAACTCCAGCGTCAAGCAGGCGCAGAAGGACGGCGCGACGGTGGAGAATATCTCGGCGGGGCTCTCGATCAGCGTGGTGAAAAACGCGATCTACAAGGTCATCCGCGCCTCGTCCCCCGCGGAGCTGGGAAAGCGGATCGTCGTGCAGGGCGGCACGTTCCACAACGACGCCGTGCTGCGCGCCTTCGAGCAGGAGATGGGCGTGGAGGTCATCCGCCCCGACATCGCGGGGATCATGGGCGCTTACGGCGCGGCGCTTTACGGCGCGGCGCACGCGAAGCCGGGACAGGTGAGCACGCTGCTGGACGCCGCCGCGCTCGACGCGTTCCGGCAGGAGACGAAAAGCGAGGTCTGCCGGCGCTGCGGCAATCACTGCCAGCTCACGGTCAACACCTTCGCGGACGGCGCGTCCTACGTCAGCGGCAACCGCTGCGACCGTCCGGTGACCGGAGAGGCGGGCGGGGAGGAGCGCAATCTCTGCGCGTACAAGCGAAAGCTGATTCTCTCCTACAGGCCCGGCGAGAACCGGCGCGGCAGGATCGCCCTGCCGCTGTGCCTCAACCTGTGGGAGCTGCTGCCGTTCTGGCACACGTTCTTCACGGAGCTGGGCTTCGCCGTGTGCCACAGCCCGCTCTCCACCCGCGCGCTCTACCTCGAGGGACAGGGCACCATCCCCAGCGACACGGCGTGCTTTCCGGCAAAGCTGGCGCACGGGCACATCGCGGCGCTCGCGAGGATGCGGCCGGACGCGATCTTTTACCCCTGCATGACCTACAACGTGGACGAGGGGCTGGGACAGAACCACTACAACTGCCCGGTCGTGGCGTACTACCCCGAGGTCATCGCCGGCAACTGTCCGGAGATACACGATACGAAATTCATCTACGACTACGTCGGGCTGCATCGCCCCAGGGCCTTCGCGCACAAGATGCACGGTATTCTGGAGCGGTATTTCCCCGGCATTCCGGAGCGCGAGGTCCGGCACGCCGCCGGCGCGGCGTACGCCGAATACGCGCGCCACATGGCGCTGCTGCGCGCCGAGGGCGCCCGAATGATCGAAGCCGCGCGCGCCGAGGGACGGCACATCATCGTGCTGGCGGGGCGGCCCTACCACGTCGACCCCGAGATCAACCACGGCATCGACACGCTCATCACGCGTATGGGCGCAACGGTGGTGACGGAGGACGCGCTTTCCGACCGGGTCGAGCCGTTTCGCACGTCGGTGCTCAACCAGTGGACCTATCACGCGCGTCTGTACGCGGCGGCGAAGTACTGCGACACGCAGCCGGATATGGACCTGGTGCAGCTGGTGTCCTTTGGCTGCGGACTGGACGCCATCACCACCGACGAGACGCGGGATATCCTGCGCGAGGGCGGCAAGCTCTACACGCAGCTCAAGATTGACGAGATCACCAACCTCGGCGCGGTTCGCATCCGCCTGCGGAGCCTGTTCGCCGCGCTGGAGGAAAAGAAAGAAGCGGAGTAACATGGAAACAAGCTATCCGGTCTTCACGCCGGAGATGAAAAAGACGCATAAGATCCTCATTCCCAACATGGCGCCGGTGCAGTTCCGCATCCTTGCCGCCGCGATGCGGCACGAAGGCTACAACGTGGAGCTTTTGGGCAACTGCGGCTCGCGCGTCGCGGAGCAGGGGCTCAAGTACGTCCACAATGACACCTGCTATCCCGCGCTGCTGGTCATCGGACAGTTTCTCGACGCGCTGGAGTCCGGGAAGTACGACCTCGACCGCACGGCGCTCATCATCACGCAGACCGGCGGCGGCTGCCGCGCGTCGAATTACATCTTCCTGCTGCGCAAGGCGCTCGCTCGCGCGGGCTTCGGACAGATCCCGGTGTTGAGCCTCAACTTCTCCGGCCTTGAGAAGGGCAACAGCGTGCCGATGAGCATTCATTTCGCGCGTATGCTGCTCGCGGCGGTCTACTACGGCGACCTGCTGATGGCGCTGCGCGCCCAGACGGAGCCCTACGAGCTGCGGCACGGCGACGCGGAGGCGCTGCAGGAAAAGTGGCTGGACGCGATCTGCGGCGAGATCGAGCGCGGCCGCGGTTATTCCCATCTTGCCATGCGGCGCGTCATGCCGCGCATCGCGCGTGATTTTGCGTCCATCCCGGTCGAGCGCACGCCGAAGGTCAAGGTTGGCGTCGTGGGCGAAATCTACGTCAAGTACTCCCCGCTGGGGAACAACGATCTCGAAAGGTTCCTCGCCTCCGAGGACTGCGAGGTCAATCTCCCCGGTCTGATGGGCTTCGTGCAGTACTGCGCCAACGACTGGCTGGTGACGGCGCGGCTCTACGGCGGCAGCTTTGTCGAGCGGCACGTCTCCGGCTGGGTGCTGGCCTATATCGCGCGCATGGAGCGCGTCATCCTCCGCGTGCTGCGCGACAACGGCTACCACGCCCCGCTGCCGTTCCGGGAGCTGACAAAGCTTATCGACGGGCTGATCGGCATGGGCGACATCATGGGCGAGGGCTGGCTGCTGACCGCCGAGATGGCGGAGCTGATCCGCGCGGGCTACGAGAACATCATCTGTGCGCAGCCCTTCGGCTGCCTGCCCAACCACATCTGCGGCAAGGGCATGATCAACAAGCTGCGTGAGCTCTATCCCCAGGCGAACATCGCGTGCATCGACTACGACCCCGGCGCGACGCGGGTGAATCAGGAAAACCGCATCAAGCTGATGCTCGCCGTGGCGCGGGAGCGCCTCGCGGAGCAGGGCGGCGCGGCACGGCGCAAAAGCGCGTCGTAATATCCGCTTGCGCATCGCCGCGCCGTACGCTATACTGAGGGGGAAAAGACGCGGGGCGGCTGCGAAGGAGGGCGTGCGGAATGAAAAAGCTGATGCTGCTGTTGCTGCTGACCGTGCTCGGCGGCGCCGCGGCGGTCAACCAAACGGGAGGGAGCGACGGCAATATGGCAAACCTGACGGACACGAACGGGATCACAAGGGTCCACTTCACCTACGACCAGTACGCCGGCGACCAGTTCAGGCTGGACGCGTGGGTGGAGGACTTCGGCGCCGGAGGCGCCGTCGCAACGGTCGAAAAGCGCGTGGGGCCGATGAACCACACCGGCGTCAAAAAGGAGGGGAAGGTGACGCTCAGCCGCGCACAGGCGGACGAGCTTTTGGAGATTCTCAGCCGGTACGACATCCGCGCCTGGTCCCGGCTTCGGAGGAGGGGGTACGGCACCTCGCCCTCGCGCATCGTCGCGATCTTCTACGGAGACGAGATGGTGGATATCCCGTGGGACGCGATCTATCCGGAGAGCCTTCCGCCGCAGGAGGACATCCTGTACTGCGAGCTGTACAACTTCTTCAACGGCGTGCTCCGCGAGACGCCGGGCTGGGAGGCGGTGCGCTCGGACGATCTGGAGGACCCGCGGGACAATCCCGCCTACAGGGCGCGGACGGTCGACTGGTTCGGCGGCGCGGTCCCGCTGGTTCCGGGCACCGGCTCCCTGAGCGAATCATGGTACGGCGCGGAGCTGGACTACGGCACGCGGCGCTGGTGGGACGCGGAGGGCTTTACCGGCGTGTGGGAGCTGGCGACGGAGGGCTGCGAGGAGAACACCGAGCAGTCGGCGCGCCTGTGCGTTGAACCGGATGGAAGCGTTACCCTGACGCTGGACGGAACGGAGTGGACGGGAAGACTGCCCGAAAAGCGGTACTACCGCGAGGAGATCGGGCTCCGGCTGGAGTCGGACGGCGAGCGCCGGCGCTTCGGCGTCAGAAATACCTGTCGGGACAGCTACGAGCAGATCCGGATCAGCGCGCACCCCGGTCCCCATCCCGAGCCGCAGTTCCCCTACACGGACGATATCCTCGACAAGACCGAATGATTTCAATCATCAAACGACCCCGGCGGCCGCAAGGCCGCCGGGGTCGTTTGATAAAAGAATATGATTGGTTCAGGAGGCGCTGAGCTTTTGGATGAGCTGCTGCGCGGCGCGCTCGTTGTCGTAGTCGGAGGCGGTCGCCCTTTGATAGCCCTTGTGGCCGTAAAACGCGACGGTGGCCTGACCCTCCGCCGTGTCGCCGATGCGGATGAACGCTTCCTGCAGCGCGGCGATCAGCCTTTCGTCCATGACGGCGGACGCCTTGCTGACCGTGACCGTGTCGTTGTAGATGCCGGCGGTCACGCCGATGACGCTCGTCTCCTCCCAGATGGTCACCTCGCGCCCGAATTCCGCGTCCCACTGATCGGCGTATTCGCGCCGCGCGTCGGCATAGGTCAGCAGCGCGTCGACCTCTCCGGCGGCGAGCCGCGCGAAGGCGTCCGAATAGGAGTTTGCCTGCACGGTGTGGCGCAGGTCCGCGACGCCCTTGCCGTAGTGCTCGTCCAGCCAGAGAGAGGGATAGATGTAGCCGGCGGACGAGGTCGTTCCCATCACGCTCCAGTTCAGGGCGTCCAGCTCCGCCCATGTCAGCTCCTTCCCGGCGTTGACCTTTTCCGCGGCCGCCATCCCCGCTTCGGAGGGGCCTGCGATGAGAAGAGCGCGGTAAAACACCGTCTGGCGGTCGACCGGCACGGTGGGCATACCGTCGTTCCAGGACTTCGCGTCGTCGTAGTCCTTGCTCAGCCCGTCGCGCGTGGCGGTCAGGATCACGTCGCAGCCGTCGTCGTACCGGACGTAGGTGCCGCCCGGCATCCCGACGCCGACGTCGGCCGTCCCGTCGCGCAGGCGCTCTCCGACCGCCTCGTAGGTTTCGCCCACGTCGATCTCGAAGCTTCCGACGTCGATGCCCTGCGCGGCAAGCTCGGTCTGGAGCATCCCTTTGAGCGGTTCCGTTGCCTCGAGAATCTCCTGCGGGTCATGGGAGGGGACGAAGGCGATGCGCAGTGTGTCGAGCTGCCGGCGCTCCGTGCTGCCGGACGGCTGCTGCGCTGCGCCCTCCGGCGGCGTCGGCTCCGACGGCTGCCCTCCGCAGCAGGCGAGCAGCGCCGTCAGCAGCAGCGAAAACAGTAAGGCAAGGGTTTTCTTCATACGGCGTCCTCCTTTTCTCATGGCGATTTGAACGGGCGTCCCATACGGAAAACGTTTGTCTGTGCAAGCTTATTTATTTTATCATAGACTTCGCCTCAGGGCAAGCCGAATTATTGAGAAGGTATGTGTCAAGCATGCGTTGGCAAGATATCCATCCGGTTAAGGACCTTGTTTT
>CAMVAV010000013.1 GCA_947165595.1 uncultured Clostridia bacterium
CGAAGCTGTTCGCGGCCGAGGCCGCGTCCGACGTGACGCGCCGCGCCGTCCAGCTCTTCGGCGGCTACGGCTACACCCGTGAGTATCCCGTGGAGCGCATGATGCGCGACGCGAAGATCACGGAGATCTACGAGGGCACCAGCGAGGTCCAGCGCATGGTCATCGCCAAGTACCTCGGTGTGAACTAAGATAGGAGGGAACGAACGATGAAGATTCTTGTTTGTGTCAAGCAGGTCCCCGATACCTCCGGCAGGCTCGCCGTCAACCCGGACGGCACCCTGAACCGTGCCCTTATGCAGACCATCATCAACCCCGACGACATGAACGCCGTTGAGGCCGCGCTCAAGCTCAAGGACGAGACCGGCTGCAAGGTCGTCGCCGTCACGATGGGCCCGCCCCCGGCAGAGGGCATGCTCCGCGAGCTGATGGCGATGGGCTGCGACGAAAGCTACCTGATCTCCGGCCGTGAGTTCGGCGGCTCCGACACCTACGCCACCTCTCAGATCATTGCCGCCGGTCTCGATACCATCGGCATTGAGGATGACGACCTCATCTTCTGCGGCCGCCAGGCCATCGACGGCGACACCGCACAGGTCGGTCCGCAGATCGCCGAGAAGCTGCATCTGCCGCAGATCACCTATGCCGCCGAGATCCACAAGGACGGCGACACCCTGACCGTCAAGCGCGTCCTCGAGGACGGCTACATGATGATCAAGGAGAAGACCCCCTGCATGGTCACCTGCATCAAGGAGCTCAACACCCCGCGTTACATGAGCGTTTCCGGCATTTTCGAGACTTATTCCAAGCCCATGACGGTGCTCGACTACAACGCCCTCAAGGACAATCCCCTGATCGACAAGTCCACGATCGGCCTCAGCGGCTCCCCGACGAACATCCTCACCTCCTTCACGCCTCCGCAGAAGGAGCCGGGCAAGATGCTCGAGGGCAACGACATGAAGACCTGCGAGCAGCTCGCCGGGATTCTTGCCGAGAAACACATCATTTAAGGAAAGGGGATCGAGAAAATGCGTACCAAAGTTGAACTTGCCAACAAGGAGTTCGATAGCTCCAAGATTTCTGAATTCAAGAACGTCTGGGTCTTCTGCGAGCAGCGCGAGGGCAAGATGATGCCCACCAGCTTCGAGCTGATCTCCGAGGGGCGCAAGCTCGCCGACGAGCTGGGCGTGAAGCTGTGCGGCCTGCTGCTGGGCGACAACATCGAGGGCATCGCGAAGGAGCTCGGCGGCTACGGCGCCGACGAGGTCATCGTATGCGACCATCCCCTGCTCAAGACCTACACCACCGACGCCTATGCCAAGGTCATCTGCGACGCCGTCTCCGAGCTCAAGCCCGAGGTGTTCCTGATTGCCGCGACCAACATCGGCCGCGACCTCGGCCCGCGCTGCGCGGCGCGCCTGCACACCGGCCTGTGCGCCGACTGCACGCACCTCGACGTCGATATGCCCAACTACAAGGACTTCCTGCGCAAGGCTTCCACCCTGCCCGAGGAGCGCATCAGCGGTCTGGGCGTGATCAAGCTGAAGGACAACAACACCGGCGCCATGGTCGACCACGACGTCTCCAAGGGCCTGAAGATGACCCGTCCGGCGTTCGGCGGCAACCTGATGGCCTCCATCGTCTGCCCGCGCTTCCGTCCCGCGATGGCGACGGTCCGCCCCGGCGTGATGAAGAAGAACCCGTTCGACCAGGCGAAGGCGGACGCGGTGACGCTCACCAAGTATGACGTCAAGCTCAGCGACGGCGACATCCAGACCGAGGTCGTCGAGGTCGTCAAGGCGGCGAAGAAGCTCGTCGACCTGATCGGCGCGGACTACATCGTCTCCGTCGGCCGCGGCATCAGCAAGGACGTTGAGGGCGGCATCAAGCTGGCGGAGGAGCTGGCTGAGGTGCTCGGCGGCGTCGTCGGCGGCTCCCGTGTCGCCATCGACAGCGGCTGGCTCACGCAGGATCACCAGGTCGGCCAGACCGGCAAGACCGTGCATCCGAAGGTCTACATCGCGCTGGGCATCTCCGGCTCGATCCAGCACAAGGCCGGCATGAGCGAGAGC
Source organism: uncultured Clostridia bacterium (assembly GCA_947165595.1). GTDB lineage: Bacteria > Bacillota > Clostridia > Oscillospirales > Oscillospiraceae > Hominicoprocola. The sequence continues at coordinate 2,070 of CAMVAV010000013.1, forward strand.
GAGTGCATTATCGCGGTCAACAAGAACGAGAACGCCCCGATCTTCGAGATCGCGGACTACGGCATCTGCGGCGACCTGTTCAAGGTCACCCCGATGCTGACCGAGGCGTTCAAGGCCGCGAAGGCTGCGAAGTAAGCAAAAAACATACGCGAAAAACTGGCGGAGGCTGCTGCTTCCGCCAGTTTTTTACACGGTATTTTTCGCATTTTGCCGCATACTAACCGTCGGGTATCGCAAATCGGAGTGAGGAGAATTTCACGATGAAAAGGACCCTTGCGATCACGGCGGCGGCGGTGCTCACGCTGTCACTGGCGGCGTGCGGCGCGCAATGGGACGACGCGTCCGGGCGATACGGCACGACCGCGGGCGGGCTTACCGCGACCGACACCATGCACAACGACGGCGGCGTGACGAACGGAACGGGCGTGAACGACGGCGCGGCGGCGGGCACGGCGAGCCGAAGCGCCCGCGGCGGCGCGGCCGGCTCCGCCGCTTTGCACGGCGTGGACTATTCGGACGCGGCGGCGGTACACCGCGCGGCGCTGGCGGGCGACCGCTACGCGCGGATGCTGGAAAACGGCCGTGTCCACGACAGCGACGGCTTTTTGCTCGACGGCGAGAACGCCGCGTATCCCACCCTCTGAATCCCTTCCGCGGCATCGGGGGCGTCCGGTATCGGGCGTCCCCGGTGCGACGCCGGGGAGACGGAGAATTGAGAAAAATGCGTTGAATTCTTCCCCAAATTATGGTATAATAACCGCAGAGCGGCTATTATCAAGATTAAACTAAACCATGTGGCAGGAAAAACGCCTTGCGCGGGGCACAGGGACGTACCCGCGCGCGGACCATCGGGGAGAACTGCTGTTATGGACGGAACCGTCATTGCCTATTATGAGAACTATATCCCGGTCGGGGACATTCTGGTGCTGTCGATCTGCCTGACCTTCGTCATCCTGATCCACGCCGCCTATGTCAACCGGACGACGGGCTTTCTGATTTTCCGCCATTTGGTGACCTCGCTGGCGATCGCGGCGGCGCTGAACCTGATCTTCCACATCGGAATGAATGCGCTGGGGAGCATTTCGTCCCATCCGCTCTATCTGCTGCGCATCTCGTACCACGCCGCGCTCTACGCCCACTTTTTCTTATACATACTCTACATCGGCACCATCATGCATCTGGAGAAGGCGGAGCGGCGGATCTATGTCCGCATCGGCGGCGTGGGCTTCATCGCGCTGCTGGCGTTCGAGTTTTTCGGCTTTGTCTTCCGCTACGGGTTTTACATCGACGAGACGCTGACGGCGCATCGGGGCTTTCCTTTCTTCTCCGTCGGCTATGTGTTCTATTTGGGCGTGGTGCTGTTCATGGCGGTCCGCTTCCGGGAGCGCATCTATACGCGGATTCTGCTCGGCGTGCTGCAGACCGTCGGCATGTCGTTCCTGCTGATCGTCACGCAGGATATGTTCAACCAGAAATCCTTCACCGCCGCGTCCTTCCTCTTCCCGATGCTGGCGCTGATGTATCTGGTGCACGCCAACCCCTACGATCTCGAGATCGGCGCGGTCAACGCCGCCGGGTTCGAGGACCGCGTCCGCGTCAGCCTGAAGTATGGGCGGGAGCTGCTGATGATGAGCATACTGCTGCCGGAGTACGAGACGAGCGGCCGCCGCTTTTCCGAGGATATCCACAAGACCATCCGCCACTTTGCAAGCACCTATTTCAAGGACGCCGTGCTCTTTCAGGTCTCGAGCGGGCGCATGATCCTGACGATGGAGACGCGGCGCAACCCCGATTATGAGGAGAAGGTGCGCGAGAGCCTGGAGCAGTTCCGGCTGGAGCACGACAAGTTTAAGCTCGAGCACAAAATTGTCATCACGAAGACCATCGACAGCGTGAGCGAGCAAAACGACTACGTCGGACTGATCCAGTATGTCGAGCGGCACATGCCGGAAAACACGGTCCACATGATCGCGCGGCAGGACGTGGAGAACTATATGCGCCACCACCGCCTCATCCGGCAGCTCGCGGAGATCTACAACCGCGGCGATCTGGAGGACGAACACATCGAGGCCTACTGCCAGCCGGTGCTGAACCTTCGGACCGGGCGCTACGACACGGCGGAGACGCTCATGCGCCTGCGGCTGGGGGAGTCGGAGCTCATCATGCCGGAGGACTTTATCCCGCTGGCGGAGGAGTACGGCTACATCACCGTCCTCAGCCGGATCATTCTCAACAAGACCTGCGCCGCGGTCCATCGCCTGCTGGAGGACGGCTACCGCGTCGAGCGCATCTCCGTCAACTTCTCCATGATCGACCTGCGCGACCCGGAGTTTTGCCCGCGGATCACCGGCATCATCCGCGACAACGGCATCCCCAGCGAAAAGATCGCCATCGAGCTGACGGAGAGCCAGAACGAAAAGGACTTCATGCTCGCCAAGGAGAAGATCAGCGAGCTGCACGAGAGCGGCGTGAAGTTCTATCTCGACGACTTCGGCACGGGCTACTCCAACTTCGAGCGCATCATGGAGCTGCCCTTCGACATCATCAAGTTCGACCGCTCCCTCGTCGTCGCCAGCGCGACGGACCCGGAGTCGGAAACGATGGTGTCCTACCTTGCGCGCATGTTCAACGACATGGATTACGCGGTGCTCTATGAGGGCATCGAAAACGCCGAGGACGAGAAGCGCTGCGCCGGCATGTGCGCGCGGTATCTCCAGGGCTACCGCTACTCCATGCCCATCCCCATCGAGCGCCTGACCGAATTTTTCGACCTCGCGGCGTGCTGACGGGAGACGGGATACCGTCCGCCCGCGCGCCGTCGGCATGGCGCCGCGCGTCCGTATATGCTGAAATCAGGGAGCCGTGAAGAGCGCAGAGCGCTTCACGGCCCCCTTTTTTGACGCAAAAAACGCACCGTCCGGGGAATACACAACATTTTGGGGCGGGAATGAAAATGTGACGATATTTTTTACTTTATTTTGTGGTTTTCTCCTATTGACAAGCACAGGAGATAGCACTATTATGTCAAGTGGAAAAAATGGGAGGGGGACGGCGTGCGAATTGCGGGTCTGCAAAAGCTGACATTGCTGGACTATCCTCATCAGGTGGCGTGCACGGTGTTCACCTGCGGCTGCAATTTTCGCTGTCCCTTTTGCCACAACGCGTCTCTCGTGCTGCCGGAGCGTTCGGCGGACGAGGGGCTCGATGCGGATTCGGTGCTGGCATTTCTCTCAAAGCGGCAGGGCATTCTGGACGGTGTGTGCGTCACGGGTGGCGAGCCGCTTTTGCATGAGGAGCTGCCGGATTTTTTGCGGCAAGTGCGCGCGCTGGGCTACCGGATCAAGCTCGATACCAACGGCTCCCTTCCCGAGCGGCTGCGCGCGTTGCTGGAGGAGGGGCTCGTCGACCGGGTCGCCATGGACGTCAAGAACGCCCCGGACCGCTACGCGGAAACGGCGGGCGTGCGGACGGACCTCTCCGCGCTGGAGCGGAGCCGCGACCTCCTGCTGGAGGGGCGCACGGCGTATGAGTTCCGTACGACCGTCGTGCGCGGGCTGCACACGGAGGAGAGCCTGCGCGGCGCGGCGGAGTGGATCGCGGGCGCGCGGGAGTACTATTTGCAGCAGTTCCGGGATTCCGGCGACCTGATTGCGGCGGCGGGCCTGGAGGCGTTCACGGACGAGGAGATGCGAACGCTTCTGGAGGCGGTGCGCCCGATCGTTCCGGCGGTAAGGCTGCGCGGCGTGGATGGATCGGAGAAACCATAAGAGGGAGAGAATAGAAAAGATGTATCAGGTAGTCAAGCGTGACGGCGAGATTGTGGAGTTCGACATCCACAGGATCGCCGCGGCGATCAAGAAGGCGTTCGAGGCGACGAAGACCGAGTACAACGACAGCGTTATCGACTTTCTGGCGCTGAAGGTCTCGGCGGATTTCCTGCCCAAGATCAAGGACGGTCTTGTGGCGATGGAGGACATTCAGGACAGCGTGGAGGCGGTGCTCTCCCGCGGCGGCTACGAGACGGTCGCCAAGGCCTACATCCTCTACCGCAAGCAGCATGAGAAGCTTCGCAACACCCGCAGCACGTTTCTTGACTACAAGGAGACGGTGGACAAGTACCTCAAGATCAGCGACTGGCGCGTGAAGGAGAACTCCACCGTCACCTACTCCGTCGGCGGGCTGATCCTCTCCAACTCCGGCGCCATCACGGCGAATTACTGGCTCAGCGAGGTCTATGACGAGGAGATCGCGAACGCGCACCGCAACTGCGACATCCACCTGCACGACCTGAGCATGCTCACCGGCTACTGCGCCGGGTGGAGCCTGCGCCAGCTGATCCAGGAGGGGCTGGGCGGCGTGCCCGGCAAGATCACCTCCGCCCCGGCGAGCCATCTGTCGACCCTGTGCAACCAGATGGTCAACTTCCTCGGCATCATGCAGAACGAATGGGCGGGCGCGCAGGCGTTCTCCTCGTTCGACACCTATCTCGCCCCCTTTGTCCGGGTCGACGACCTGAGCTACAAGGAGACGAAGCAGTGCATCCAGTCGTTCATCTACGGCGTCAATACGCCGTCGCGCTGGGGCACGCAGGCGCCGTTTTCCAACATCACGCTCGACTGGGTGGTGCCCAAGGACCTCAAGGACCTGCCCGCGCTCGTCGGCGGCAGGGAGATGGACTTTACCTACGGCGACTGCCAGCGTGAGATGGACATGGTCAACAAGGCGTTCATTGAGATCATGATCGAGGGCGACGCCAACGGCCGCGGTTTCCAGTATCCGATCCCGACCTACTCCATCACGCGGGACTTCGACTGGTCTCCGACCGAGAACAACAAGCTGCTCTTTGAAATGACCGCGAAGTACGGCACGCCGTATTTCTCGAACTACATCAACTCCGACATGGAGCCGAGCGACGTGCGCTCGATGTGCTGCCGTCTCCGCCTCGACCTGCGGGAGCTGCGCAAGAAGACCGGCGGCTTCTTCGGCTCGGGCGAGAGCACCGGCTCGGTGGGCGTCGTGACGATCAACATGCCGCGCATCGCCTATCTCGCGGCGGACGAGGCGGACTTCTACAAGCGCCTCGACCACATGATGGACCTCGCCGCGCGCTCCCTCAAGGCGAAGCGCACGGTCATCACCCAGCTGCTCGAGGCGGGGCTGTACCCCTACACGAAGCGCTATCTCGGGCACTTTGACAACCACTTCTCCACGATCGGGCTCGTCGGCATGAACGAGGCGGGGCTCAACGCCAAGTGGATCCGCGCGGATATGACCGATCCCAGGTGCCAGACCTTCGCCAAGCAGGTGCTGGACCACATGCGCGAGCGGCTGAGCGACTATCAGGAGCAGTACGGCGACCTCTACAATCTGGAGGCGACGCCCGCGGAATCCACGTCCTACCGCCTCGCCAAGCACGATGTGGAGACCTATCCCGACATCATCACCGCCGCCGAGGCGGGCGGCTCGCCCTACTACACCAACAGCTCGCACCTGCCCGTGGGCTATACGGAGGACATCTTCGCGGCGCTGGACATTCAGGACGAGCTCCAGACCCGCTACACCTCCGGCACGGTGTTCCACGCCTTCCTCGGCGAGAAACTGCCCGACTGGGAGAGCGCGGCGCGGCTCGTGCGCAAGATCGCGGAGAATTACCGCCTGCCGTACTACACGCTGTCCCCGACCTACTCGGTCTGCCGCGACCACGGCTATCTCACCGGCGAGCAGTTCGTCTGCCCGCACTGCGGCAAGCCCACCGAGGTCTACAGCCGCATCACCGGCTACTATCGCCCGATCCAGAACTGGAACGCGGGCAAGACGCAGGAGTACAAGGAGCGCAAGGAATACGTCGTCGCCCGCTCGCGGCTGACCCACGAGGGACCGAAGGAGGAGCGCGCGGTCGAGACGCCCGCCGCCGTGACACCCATGAACGGGGCGCGCGCGCTGCTGTTCACCACGGCGACCTGCCCCAACTGCCGCATCGCGTGCCAGTACCTCGACAAGGCGGGCTTCGCCTACGAGAAACTGCTGGCGGACGAGCATGCCGACCTCGCGCGGCAGTACGGCGTCAAGCAGGCGCCCACGCTGGTGCTCGTCGACGGGGACCACGTCGAAAAGCTGATGGGCGCGGGCGCGATCAAGCAATACGCAAGCGCAACGGCGTAAAAAACGCGGGCTGTGAAAAAACGCCAGTTTTTTCACAGCCCCTTCTCTGTAAGGAGCAAGGCTATGTACGATATCGTCATCATCGGCGGGGGACCCGCGGGGCTGACCGCCGCCGTCTACGCCCGCCGCGCGGGGAAGACCGTGCTGGTGCTGGAGAAGAACACCTTCGGCGGACAGATCACCTGGTCGCCGCGGGTCGAAAACTTTCCGGGCTTCGCGTCGATCACCGGCATCGAGCTGGGCGACCGGATGCTGGCGCAGGCGATGGAGCAGGGCGCGGAGGTCGAACTGGAGGAGGCGTCCGCCGTCCGCAGGGACGCGGACGGGATGACGGTGCTCTGCGCCTCCGGCGCGATCTTCCGCACGCGCGCCGTCATCCTTGCCACCGGCGCGAGGCCTCGTATGCTCGGTCTGCCGCGCGAGGCGGAGCTGACGGGCTGCGGTGTGAGCTACTGCGCGGTGTGCGACGGCGCGTTCTACAGGGACCGCGCGGTGGCGGTGGTCGGCGGCGGCAGCAGCGCGCTGCAGGACGCCCTGCTGCTCAGCGAGACGTGCAGCAAGGTCTACCTGATCCACCGGCGCGACAGCTTCCGCGGCGAGCAGCGGCTGACGGAGGCGCTGGACAGGCGGGCGAACGTCAAGTTCGTGCTGGGCGCGCAGGTCACGGAGCTGCTGGGGGAGAAGGAGCTGTGCGGCGTCGCGGTCGATCAGCGCGGCCAGCGGCGCGAGTTGGAGGTCGACGGACTGTTTATCGCCATCGGCGGCGAGCCGGACAACGCGGCGTTCGCCCTGCTGCTGTGCCTCGACGAGTCAGGCTATGCCGAGACGGGCGAGGACTGCGCCGCGCCGGTGCCGGGGGTCTTCGTCGCGGGCGACTGCCGCGCGAAGAGCGTGCGGCAGCTGACGACGGCTGTCTCGGACGGGGCGGTCGCGGCGGTCTCCGCGCTGCACTGGCTCGATCAGAACTGACAACGGCAAAAAGGAACGCGGGCAGGCTGCGAAAGCACCTGCCCGCGCTATTTCTGTTTTTGCCCGCTCACTCCGTCATCATGCGGATGATCTCCTGATCGGTCTCGCGCATACCGACGCGGGCGAGGCGGCTGAAGCTGGCGATGGAGTTCTCCACGCCCTTGACCACCAGCCCGTCGCCGCCGTAGAACTGCTGGCCGTTCCAGTACATCTCCCAGCCGAAGATGCCCGTTTCCACCGCCATGGCGATCTTCGCCGCGCAGGACGATTTCGCGCCGTCGCACACGATGCCGGAGGAGATGGCGAGCGCGTTGACGATGGTGTGCGCCACGTCCTTCTCGCTCCCGCCGCTGAGCCACGCGATGCCCGCGCCCGCGCCCGCCCCGGCGCTGACCGCCCCGCAGTAGGCGGAGAGCCGTCCGATCCCCGTTTTCTCGTGCAGCGTGACGAGGTTGGACACCAGCAGCGCGCGCAGGAGCTTGTCTTCGTCCGCGCCCAGCGCCCTGGCGTAGACCAGCACGGGCAGCGAGGCGGTCAGCCCCTGGTTGCCGCTGCCCGAGCAGATGACGACGGGCAGCTCGCAGCCGTTCATGCGCGCGTCCGAGCCGGCGGCGGCATACGCCTTCGCGCGCGTGCGCAGATCGCCGCCGGTCTTGAGCAGCACCTTGCCGATGTTCGCGCCGTAGTCGTTGCGCAGCCCCTCCTCGGCGATGGCGGTGTTCAGCTCGATCTGCCGCCGCAGAACGGGACGCACGTCGTCCAGCTCGCAGGTCGCGGCGAAGTCGCAGATGTCCTTCACCGTCAGAAGGCTGTAGTCCGGCGCGTCCTTTTCCTCCGCCTCCGGCGCGGCGGCGTCCTTTTCGAGCAGCACCTTGCCGTCGCGCTCGATCCGAACGATGTTGGCGTGTTCGTTGGCGATGCGCACCTGCGCGCGGGAATCGCCGGCGGAGACGGTGACGATGATGTCGAGCAGGCAGTCGGAGACGACCGGCTTCACCTCCACCGGCGTGCGTGTCAGATAGTCCGAAAGCTGCGCCTTCGCCTCGTCGGAGACATGGGAGATGACCTCCAGCTCCGCGTTCTCGTCCCCGCCCAGCACGCCGATCGCCGCGGCGACGGCGATGCCGCGGCCGCCGTTTGTGTTCGGCACGACGACGCTCTTGACGTTTTTGATGATGTTGCCGCTCGCCTCCACCGTGATGCGCTCCGGCAGCCTTCCCAGCACCGCCCGCGCCTTCGCGGCGCAGTAGGCGACGGCGATCGGCTCCGTGCAGCCCATGGCGCACACCAGCTCGCGGCGGAGGATCGCAACATAGGTCTGATAGATGACAGAATCTCGTTCCATGGCGCTCACTCTGCGTCGGCCCTGCCGTCGCCGCCGCCGCTTTCCTCCTCGTCCGGGCGCTTGAACTCCTGCGCCTCATAGCGCGAGAGGTCCTTGGGCAGGCACAGCTCGAGAATGAGCCCCACCACGAAGACGCCCGCGACCATGTTGCCCGCGAAGATCTCGCCGAAGATGCCGGGGAGGTTGTCGAAGAAGCCGTCGACCTGCGTGGCGCCCACGCCGAGGCAGATGGACGTCGCCGCGATCAGGGTGTTGCGGTTGTTGATGCCGGCGTCCAGCATCATATGGATGCCCGCCATCATGATCGAGCCGAACATGATGACCGTGCAGCCGCCCAGCACGCAGTCGGGCAGGGTGGTGAAGAACGCGCCGATCGGCGGGAACAATCCGCCGAGGATCATCATCAGCGCGCCGAACATGATGCAGTAGCGGTTGACGACGTGCGTCATGGAGATCAGGCCGACATTCTGGCTGAACGAGGTGATGGGCGAGCAGCCGAACACGCCGCCCGAGATCGCGGAGGCGAACCCGTCCACGCACAGCGAGCCGGAGACCTCCCTCGCCGTGATGTCGCGCCCGAGGCCGCCGGTGCAGGTGGCGGTCGTATCGCCGATGGTCTCCACCGCCGAGACGATGAACACCAGGCAGAACGAGAGGATCGCGCCGGGCTGGAACCGCGGCGTGAAGGCAAAGAGCTCCGGCACCGATACGACGCCCATCTCGCGGATGGTATTGCCCATCACGCCGAAATTCACCATGCCGAAGAAGATCGACACGACGTAGCCCACCAGCATGCCCAGCAGGACGTAGAGCTGCTTGGCGACGCCCTTGAGCGTGATGTGGAAGATGAGCGCGGCGGCGAGCGTCACCACGGCGACGAACAGGTTCTGCCACGAGCCGAGGGGATACGCGCCGGACGAGCCGAACGAGGAGACGCCCACGTTCAGAATGCTCAGTCCGATCGAGATGACCACGCAGGAGGACAGCAGCGGCGTGATGATCTTGCGCCAGTACTGCGCCGTCAGGCCGAGGACGCCCTCAAAGAGGCCGCCGACGATGATCGCGCCGACCATGATGCCGTAGTCCTGCGACGCCGCCGACATGCACGCGGCGAGGAAAGTAAAGCTCAGCCCCATGACCACCGGCAGGCCGGAGCCGATCCGCCAGATGGGGTAGAGCTGGATCAGCGTGCCGATGCCCGCGATGATCATGCAGTTTTGCAGCAGCCGCGCGGTCTCGACCGCGGTGAAGGGCTGCCCGTTGTAGACCGCGACCGACGCAATGATAATGAGCGGTGTGATATTGGCGACGAACATCGCCAGCACGTGCTGCAGGCCGAAGGGGATCGCCTTCGCGATGGGCACGCGCCCCTCCAGCCGGTAGATATTTTTGATGCTTGCCGCTTCATGTTTGGGCTTTTCCATGAAAACAGACCTCCCTTTATCCGTGTGATCTTATCCGGATTATACAACGCCGCGGCATGTCTTTCAATACTTTTTGTGAGGGAATCTAAAAAAATTTCAGCTTAACGCGCAAAAAAACGGCTGTGAAAAAACGGGAGCGCGTTCCCGCTCTTTCACAGCCGCGCGGGTTTTTGCTTTCTTCACCGGAGGTTCCCATGCTTTCACCTGATATCTGTCAACGAAATGGGATCGAACGTGCGCGGGAGACAAAAAGAATTCAAAATATTTTAGCATATCTCCGGGCCGAATGCAAGAACGAGCGCCGCCGGTCCCTTTTCTTTTAAATGTCAAAAGAGCTTTTCAAGCATTTCATTAACAATCAGTCCAAAGCAATCCGTACCTTTGGCTGTTCTTTTTGCTTGTCTAAGCTGTCAAACCGTGCTATCTTTAGAGAGCAGTCCACCTCAAGTGGGCTGCTCTTTTTCTGCCTGTAAGCCCTTGTCCTTTGCGCGCTTTCACTGGTAGGTGTCGAGGTAAGCTCTGAATCAACACGAAAAAGAAAAAGGGAGCGCCGCAGGGAGCAGCCTGCAGAGCGCCGCCGGAGCGGGAACCTTTTGCGTCCGCCGCGCGTCAAAGAGACAACGAAACACCCGCCGCGTCTTTGCGGAGGGGAATGGAGGAACGGACGATGAAAAGAATGCTTGCCGTGCTCTTGTGCCTTTGCTTTCTGCTTGCGGGCTGCGCGCGGCAGACCGGGACCGCGCCGGGCGGCGGGACGGAGACGCCTGCCGCGCCCGTGACGCCCGCGCCGGGCGGCGAAACGGAAACGCCGCCCGAACCGGCTCCCTCCGGCGCGGACGGCTACGAGGCGCTGGCGCTGGGGCTCGCCGCGCTGCCGGATCTGCCGCAGGAGCCGGACGAGAGCGCGCTGTGGGAACAGATGAACGGCAAGAGCGACGCGCAGCGGCAGGAGCTGTGGGACGCGTACAGCCGGCAGCAGGAGGCGTACTGCGAGGCGCTGGACGCGCTGCGCGGCGAAGGCGTCGACGCGGCGCTGAAGGGGGCGTTTGCGTCCTTTACGGCGCGTGCGGAGCGGCAGCTCTTCGACGGGGCGCGGGACCGGAACGTCGTCTGCTCGCCCGCGAATCTCTATCTCGCGCTGTGCATGCTCGCCGAAGTCTCGGACGGGGACAGCCGCGCGCAGGTGCTCGGCCTGCTGGGGCTCGCGGACGCCGCGCAGGCGCGCTCCGCCGCCAACGCGCTCTGGCGCTGCCTCTACCGCGACGGCGCGTCGGGCAGGACGCTGCTCGCCAACTCGATCTGGCTGAACGAGCGGGCGGCGTACCGGCAGGAGACCGTCGATACGCTCGCAAACGACTACTATGCCTCCGTTTTCCGCGCCGCGATGGGCGAGCGCGCGACGGACGAGGCGATCCGGGGCTGGATCGACGCCAACACGAACGGACTTTTGCGGGACGCGGCGCCGGGACCGGAAACGGACGCCGACACGCTGATGCTGCTTCTCTCCACGCTCTGCTTCAAGGGCGCCTGGAGCGAGCCGTTCAAAGAACACGACACCGCCGAGGACGTCTTCACCGCCGCGAGCGGCGCGGAGCAGCGCGTCGGCTTCATGCACCGCACGGACGGCGGAAGCTATTACCGCGGCGAGGGCTTCACGATCGCGTCGCTTCCGTTCCGGGACGGCGTTTCGATGTGGTTTCTGCTGCCCGACGAGGGCGCGAGCCTCCGGGACGTGCTGACGGCGGAGGATCGTACGGTGGTCGATACCGGCGATACCGGCGACGGCGTGCCGGCGGAAACGCCCTTCCGCGCCGCCGTCGCTATGCAGGGCTACGCGGACATCCGCTGGAGCGTGCCGAGGTTCGACGCGGCCTCCGACCTCGACCTGATCCCGGCGCTCACGGCGCTCGGCGTGACGGACGTGTTCACCGACTCCGCCGACTTTTCGCCGCTGACGGAGATCGGCGCGTATCTCTCCGCCGCGCGCCACGCCGCGCGGGTCAAGGTGGACGAGGAGGGCTGCGAGGCGGCGGCGTTCACCGCGATGATGGCGGAGCCGACCGCCATGATGCCGGAGCAGCGCCCCGTCGTGGAGATGAACCTGAACCGGCCCTTCTGCTTCCTTATCACCGGCGCGGACGGCCTGCCGCTCTTTACGGGCGTGGTGAATACGATGGATTGAAGCCGTATGCCGCGATCGCGGTATACGATACAATAGCGGAGCGCGCCGCAGCCGGCGCGCTCCGCAAATTTACGCCTCGTTCAGCCAGCGGATCGCGCTTGCCGTGTGCAGCCACGCGCCGAGGGGCAGGGCGCTTTCGTCGAGGTCAAAGTCGGCGCTGTGGATGTTGTGCAGCGTCTCCGGGCGCGAGGGGTCGCCGGTGCCGAGGTAGGCATAGACGCCCGGCACATCCAATATATATTCCGCGAAGTCGTCGCCGGTGAGGGAGATGGCGCGGTCGGTGACAAAGCGCTTTTCGGGCCAGGCTTCCTCCGCCAGCGCCCTGACCTCGGCGGCGGCGCGGGCGTCGTTGATGAGGGGCGAGGCGAACTCCACCCACGAAAGCTCCGCGCTGCCGCCGTAGAGCTCCGCGGTCGCCTCGGCGAGGCGGGTGATCTCCCGGCGCAGCCGCGCGCGCGTCTCCCTCGTCACCGTGCGGGTCGTGCCCTCCAGCACCGCCGTCTCCGCGAGGGCGTTGTAGGTCGTTCCGGCGTGCAGGGTGCCGACGCCGAGGATGACCGGCTCCACCGGGTCGCCGCGGCGCGTGACCAGCCCCTGCAGCGCGACGACGAGCTGCGCTGCGATGTAGAGCGCGTCCACGCCGAGCTGCGGCGTCGCGACGTGCGTGGAAAGCCCGTGCACGGTGATCGTGAAGCGGTCGACGCCGGCGTTGTTCGGCCCCGGCTTGAGCCCCACCGTGCCCGTGGGGAGGTCCGGCGCGCAGTGCAGCCCGAACACGCGCCGCACGCCGTCGAGAAAGCCGAGGTCGAAGAAGCCCTGCGTCGTGTTGGCGCACTCCTCCGCCGCCTGGAAGGCGAGGCGGACCTCGCCGCCGAAGCGCTCGCGGCTTTGCGCGAGCAGCTTCGCCGCGCCGAGCAGGCAGGCGATGTGCGCGTCGTGTCCGCAGGCGTGCATCACGCCCTCGTTTTGCGAGCGGTAGGGCGCGCTTCCCAGTTCCGAGATCGGCAGCGCGTCGATGTCCGCGCGCAGCGCGACCGCGCCGCCGCCCGTTCCCGCGCCGCGGATCGTCGCCCACACTCCCGTCTCGCCGACGCGGCGGTGTTCGACGCCGAGCCTGTCCAGCTCCGCCTCGATGCGCTCCGCCGTGCGGAATTCGTGCAGCCCCAGCTCCGGGTGCATGTGAAAATCGCGCCGCAGCGCGCTCAACTCGCCCTGCAGGGCGAGCGCCTGATCCTTGAGCCTGTCCATACCGTACCCTCCCGATTCGCTTCAGAGTCAAAAACAAGATGTTGTGGTTGGCAGTATAGCACAGTTCGCGCCGCTTGTAAAAATAATTGTAGATTTTTCTCTATATTTGGTTAAAATGTGAGGGAAGCGCTTGCATTTTCCGTCGAAGCGTGTTATGTTAATATACAACATATACTTGAGCATATTTTGCGCAGCACATCAAATCGGAAGGGGTAGAAAATCATGTTCAAAAACGCGTTCAAGAAGCTGGGGACGCAGATCACGGTGATCACGATCGCGGCGATCGTCGTGTTCGTGGCCGCCATGCTTGCCATCACGATCACACAGTTCAGCTCGTACAATAAGGGCATTCTCCAGACCCGCTCGCAGTCCGGCATGAGCGTTCTGGAGGATGAGGTGAACTTTGAGACCGATACGGTGCTGAAGGATTACATCCTGCTCTCCAAGGACACGGAGCACATGGTCGGCAACGCCGTGACCAACGTGGACGAGTTCGCAAGCATCTACAACGAGCAGTTTGCGTCGCGTAAGGAGCTTTTTGTGGTTCTGGCCGACGCGGACGGCAACGTCGTGTTCCAGAGCCCGAACTACCCGTTCTCCTCTTTTGATTATTCCTCGGTGGCGAAGGGCAATCCGCTCCACGGCATCGTTAAGGCGGAGGGTGAGATCGTCGGCCTGCACGCGGCGACCGCGCCCATCGGCAACACCACCTGCGTCATCGCTGTGGGCTTCCTTATCAGCGGCACCGACTGGCTGGACGACGTGAAGGACAGAGTCGGCTGCGACGTCACCATCTTCAACGACAACGTGCGCTATTCCACCACCGTCATCAACGCGCAGGGCCAGCGTGCCATCGGCACGACGATGGACAGCGGCATTGCGAAGACGGTCCTGCAGAACAAGCAGGAGTACCACGGCGAGGCGCAGGTCGTCGGCAAGCACTACTATGTCACCTACATCCCGCTGTACGACTACACCGGCGCGGTCGTCGGCGCCCTCTTCTCCGGCTCCAACGCCGCCGAGGCGGACAAGGAGTTCTCCACGGTCACGTGGATCGCGATCATCATCGGCATCGTGGGCGCGGTGTGCATCGCGCTGTACCTCATCATCTTCACCCGCCGGCGCGTTTCCGAGCCGCTGCATCACGCGGAGCAGTACGCGCAGGAGATGCTTGCGGGCCAGCTCAACTCCACGAACGTCAACTATCCGTTCCGGGACGACGAGATCGGCGCCTTTGTCGGAACGCTCCAACAGGCGAAGGACGGCATGAGCAGGGTCGTGGGCGACGCCTCCCGCGTGCTCAGCGCCATGGCGGGCGGCGACTTTACGCAGGCGCCGAACGTCAATTACCCCGGCGTTTTTGAGGAGATCCGCGCCAGCATCGGCAAGATCGAGAGCGAGCTGGGCTACACGCTCAGCAGCATGAGCGCTTCCTCCGACGAGGTGCTGACCGGCTCGACGCAGATGGCGGAGGGCTCGCAGTCCCTCGCCAACGGCACCACGACGCAGGCCTCCGCCATCGAGGAGATCAGCGCCACCATTCAGGACGTCTCCACTCAGATCTCCACCACCGCCGAGAACGCGGCGCAGGCGGGTCAGCTGTCCGAGCAGACGCAGGACAAGGTCAACTGTCAGGACAGCGAAATTCAGAGCATGGTCTCCGCCATGAACGAGATCAGCGAGACCTCCAAGGAGATCGAGAAGATCATCAAGACCATCGAGGACATTTCCTTCCAGACCAACATCCTTGCGCTCAACGCCGCGGTCGAGGCCGCGCGCGCGGGCAGCGCGGGCAAGGGCTTCGCGGTCGTCGCGGACGAGGTGCGCAACCTCGCCAACAAGTCCGCCGAGGCGGCGAAGAGCACCTCCACCCTCATCAGCGCCGCGATCGCCGCGGTGGACAAGGGCGCGAAGATCGCCGACGCGACGGCGGACTCCATGAAGGAGGTCAAGGACATGTCCGCGCAGACCGCGCGCCTGATCGTGGACATCGCCTCCGCCAGCCAGGAGCAGAGCGAATCCATCAAGCAGATCACGGCCGGCGTCGACCAGATCTCGCAGGTCATCCAGACCAACTCCGCCACCGCGGAGGAGACCGCCGCCCTGTGCAGCGCGCTCAGCGGCCAGTCGAAGATGCTCAAGGATCAGGTTTCGCGCTTCAAGACCAGGCAGTAACGCGGGAACTCTTACACAAACAGGAACCGGGCGCGAGCCCGGTTCCTGTTTGATGTGAGGAGAAAAGGGAATAAGCAAAAAGAAAGGCTTGATATTGCGGCAGGGTGTGATAAAATACCGTCAAGTCAAGCTGTATGGAACACCATACTGAGAAAGGGAAGGTAACAAACATGGCAAAGCTGGATCTTACCAAGTACGGCATCACCGGTGCGACCGAGGTCATCCACAATCCGTCCTTTGATTTCCTCTTTGAAGAGGAGACCAAGCCGGAGCTCACGGGTTTCGACGTCGGCAAAGTCAGCGAGCTGGGCGCGGTCAACGTCATGACCGGCATTTACACCGGCCGCTCGCCCAACGACAAGTTCATCGTCATGGACGACCGCTCCAAGGACACCGTGTGGTGGACGACGCCGGAGTACAAGAACGACAACCATCCCGCGAGCGTTGAGACCTGGAAGGCGTGCAAGGAGATCGCCGTCCGGGAGCTCTCCGGCAAGCGCCTGTTCGTCGCGGACGCGTTCTGCGGCACGAACAAGGACACCCGCATCGCGGTCCGCTTCATCATGGAGGTCGCCTGGCAGGCGCACTTCATCAAGAACATGTTCATCCAGCCCACCGACGAGGAGCTGGAGAACTTTGAGCCCGACTTCGTGGTCTTCAACGCCTCCAAGGCGAAGGTCACCAACTATAAGGAGCTGGGCCTCAACTCCGAGACGGCGGCGATGTTCAACGTCGGCGACCGCGAGGCGGTCATCATCAACACCTGGTACGGCGGCGAGATGAAGAAGGGCATGTTCTCCATGATGAACTACTATCTGCCGCTCCGGGGCATCGCCTCGATGCACTGCTCCGCCAACACGGACATGGAGGGCAAGCACACCGCCATCTTCTTCGGCCTCTCCGGCACGGGAAAGACCACGCTTTCCACCGATCCCAAGCGCCTGCTCATCGGCGACGACGAGCACGGCTGGGACGACAACGGCGTGTTTAACTTCGAGGGCGGCTGCTACGCCAAGGTCATCAACCTCGACAAGGAATCCGAGCCCGACATCTACAACGCCATCAAGCGCAACGCGCTGCTCGAGAACGTCACCCTGGACGAGAACGGCAAGATCGACTTTGCCGACAAGTCCGTCACCGAGAACACGCGCGTCAGCTATCCGATCGAGCACATCGCCAAGATCGCGAAGAACGTCAACGGCAAGTCCGCCGGCCCCGACGCCGAGAACGTCATCTTCCTGTCCGCGGACGCGTTCGGCGTGCTGCCTCCGGTCAGCATCCTGACGCCGGAGCAGACCAAATACTACTTCCTCTCCGGCTTCACCGCGAAGCTCGCGGGTACCGAGCGCGGCATCACCGAGCCCACCCCGACCTTCTCCGCCTGCTTCGGCCAGGCGTTCCTCGAGCTGCACCCCACCAAGTACGGCGAGGAGCTGGTCAAGAAGATGGAGAAGGTCGGCGCGAAGGCGTATCTGGTCAACACCGGCTGGAACGGCACCGGCAAGCGCATCTCCATCAAGGATACCCGCGGCATCATCGACGCGATCCTCAACGGCGACGTGCTCAAGGCGCCGACCAAGACCATCCCCATCTTCAACCTCGAGGTCCCGACCGAGCTGCCCGGCGTCGATTCCGGCATCCTCGATCCGCGCGATACCTACGCCGATCCCGCCGAGTGGGGCGAGAAGGCGAAGGACCTTGCCGGCCGCTTCATCAAGAACTTCCACAAGTACACCTACAACGAAGCCGGCAAGGCGCTCGTTCCCGCCGGCCCCCAGCTCTGAGCCTTATACAAAAAAGACCTCGCGCCGCCGGCGCGAGGTCTTTTTTGGATCATTTTTTGGGGTCGAGGCCGAGCGTGTTGAGGACGCGCTGCGTGGGGGCGAGGAATTCGTCGTCCGAGGCAAATTCCAGCTTTGCGCCGACCGACGCGGGTATGTCCGCGCGCACGACGCGCACGGTGCCCTTGCACTGCACGGTGATCGAGGACGCCTCGGCGTCGCCCGTCAGCTCAAGCCGGATGGAGCCCTCGTCCAGCGAGGAGCCCAGCGTCTGGGTCTCGGGCGCGATCGCCTCGGCGAACGCCGCCATGGCGTCCGCGTCCAGCACCACGCTGTAGCGCCAGCCGCCCGTCGTGGTCGCCGTACACTCCGCCTCGCCCAGCAGGAACGCCTCATAGGCGAGGTGCAGCAGCTTCGACGCGCCCGCGCGCGAGTCGCTGCCCAGCTCGACGGAGACCCCGTTTCCGGTGCAGGCGGCGTCGTCGGTGAAGTACAGCCGCGTGCCGCGCCGCGAGACGCAGGAGAGCTCCGTTCCGTTCCAGTTTGTGCGCTGCCAGTTGAGCGTCTCGTCCAGGAGCAGGGGGCCGCAGTTCGCGCTGAGCGTCACGTCGGCGGTCAGCGGGTCGCGCATGGCGAGCGTCGTCCAAACGAGGATCAGCCGCTCAAGCTCGGGACCGATCTCCTGCGCGTTCGCGTACTCGCCGGAGGTCACCGCCATCCGCACCGCCTGCGGGAGCGTATGGTTGAACTCCTTGTCGGAGCGGCGCAGTTCCGCCTCCGCCGAGCCGTTCGCGCCGTTCCAGCGGAAGCGAAGGCTCGTCGGTTCGCCGTCGGTCAGCACGAGCTGCAGCTCCACGGTGTCCGCCTCGGAGAGGGAGACCATGGCCTCGGGCAGCAGCGCCCGGAGGATCTGGCGCGCCGTGTCGCCCTGCGCCGTGGCGCGATAGGTCTTGATGCCGTTCGTCTCCTCCACGGCGATATCCACCGCGCGGAAGAGTCCCGCCGCGTGGCCAAACAGCTTGCTGAAGTCGGGCAGAAGGCTCTCCGCCTTGTACGCCCTGCCGTTTTCCAGCAGCATCGTGCCGTCGCAGTAGTAAAGCGGGATGTCCTGCCACATGACGCAGGACACGCGCCTGTCGCCGCACTGCGTCGTAAAGAAGCCGACGTTCGCGTCGAAGTGCTGCTCCTCCACGTTTGCCGAGACCGTGATCGCCATGTCGAGGTCGGTACGCTCGGCGTAGTTGCGCAGCAGCATGTAAAGGCCCATGCTGTCCGTGAGCCCCGGCGCCAGCAGGACCACCGCCGTCGTCGCGCCGCCCAGCGCGAGCGCCGCCGCGACCAGCGCGACGCGGATCGCGCGGTGCTTTTTCCTGTGCGCGGCGGCCTTTGCCCGTTCCTCGGGCGTCAGCACGGGCTGCGGCTTGCGGCGGATCAGAAGCGCGAGCAGCAGCAGCGCCGCCGCGACCACGAAGCCGCCCGCCAGCGCCCAGACCCACCACGGCGTCGCGGTGGAGACCACGGTCAGCTCGACCGAATCGCCCTCCGCCTCGAAGGTGAGGTAGCTGCCCATCGCGCCCGTATCGAGCCGGTTCCAGCGCGTGCCGTCGAAGGTGTAAAGCTCCAGATGCCCCCAGGTGCCCTCGGGCGGGAGATAGCGTACCGTATGGCTCGCGGCGCCGTCGTCCGGCAGCGTCAGCTGCCACTGCTCCAGCAGCGTCCGGCGGTAGGAGCGCAGGCGGTGCAGAAGGTCGTCCTGCCCGTCGTCAAAATCGAAAATGGCGGGAGAGGCCGCCAGCGCCGCCTCGTTGTCGAACGCGCCCTGCAGGAAAAACGTGGGGCGCGCGGCGCTGCGCGTGATCGTGCTGGAGAGCGCGGTGACGCAGGGCTCGTAGACGGCGGTGACGGTCGTGTCGAAGCGCAGGTCCCTGAGATCGTCGCGGTCCCAGTGCGCATAGCTTCCCTCCACCGGGGGAATGTCGGGGAAGGCGGAGTCGTCCAGGCTCTCGCCGTAGAAGAACTCCCGCTCGCTGACCGTCTCTTCGCCGGCGACGAAGCGCAGCGTGAACTTCCGAAATTCGGAGGGGAGCCCCTCCTCGCCCAGCAGGCGATCATAGGAGACCGGCTCCGACTTGCCCTGCTCGCTGATGCGGTTGACGCCGGCGAGCGTGCCGCTGACGAAGAGGTTGCCGGAGAGGGTGCCCGTCTCCGCGCCCATGATCGAGCCGGTGTACTGCCCGTCGCCGGTCACCTCCACCAGCGCGCGGCAGCTTTCGACGCGCAGGCTGGAGCCCTCGTCCTTGCCGTAGCCCACGATGCCGCCGATGTACTTCGGACCGGTGAGCGTGCACTTGGACCAGCACTTGCGCACAATGTTGTTCGCGTAGCCCGCGATGCCGCCGACGTGCTCGCCGCCCTCGCTCTCCGCGGAGCCGTACGCCTCGCAGCCGCTGACGACGCCGAGCGTCGCGCTGCCGCAGACCGAGCCGACGTTGTCCTTGCGCCCGGAGATCGCGCCGGTGTTGACGCAGTCCTGCAAAATGCACTTGAGCTCGTAGCGCTTGTGGAAGGTGGAGGCGATCGTGTCGTTGTCGTTCTCGGGGTCGAGCTCGTTGTAGATCATCATCGCGCCGGCGACGCCGCCGACGTCGATGTCGCCGCTGACCGTGCCGGAGTTGGAGCACAGCAGCACCTTTCCGTTCACGACGGAGTCCACGTCCTCGTCGGAGGTGTCCTCCACCACGCGGGTCACGGACGCGTCCTCCATGTCGGTCAGTACGTCGAGCAGCGTGTTCATCAGCGAGGTGAAGCGCCGGTTGATCTCACGCACGTCCTCCAGCACCCGGTTGGAGGCGTCCTTCGCCTCCTGGTTGAGCAGCTCCAGATTGTCCGAGATGCCGCGCACCGAGTCGTAGAGCGCGTTGGCGGAGGCGTCCGTCTCCTCGCCGAGCGTCTCAAAGCTCAGGCGGTCCTGCGCGCGCAGATAGTCCAGCAGCCGGTTCATGTCGCCCAGGGTGGTGGTCATGCCGTTCGACGCGTCGCGGAAGCCGCCCGCCGCGCTGCGCAGATGCTCCAGCGGCGCCTCCGCGTCGTCCATCGCGTTCCCCAGCGCGTCCATGTCCCTCGACGCCTCCGCCGAGGCGCGGCTGAGGCTGTCGAGCGCGGCGCCGAAGTAGTAGAACGCGCCGCCCTTGTCGCCGGAGCGTCCCCCCGTCATGGTGCCGAGGCCCGCGCGCACGCCGGCGAGCCCGTCGGAGAGGTTTTCGGGACGGACCTCCGTGTTCTCGGCGATGGTGTCAAGGCCCTTGCTTGCCTTTTCAAAGCCCGCGCTCATCTTTTGCAGCGCGTCCGCCGCGCCGGAATGTTCGTCGAAGAACTGCTGCAGCTCCGTCACGCTGTTGATCTCGCCGTTGCTCACCGCCGTTGCCAGCTCGCTGAGAACGCCGGTGAGCGTGCTCATGGCGGAAACGGACTCGCGCAGGCCGTCACCGACCTCGCCGAGCGCGCCGCCGGAGCGCTTGCCGGTCTCCGCGTTGACGGGGCCGTAGATGAGGTCGCGCCATGCTTCCTCGCTCATGCCCTCCTTCGGGGAGACCGTGCCCTCGAGGGTCTTGAGCCCGTTTTGGACCTGCCGCGTTCCGGCGTCGAGAATCTGCGTTCCCGTGCGCAGCTCCTGCGCCATCTGCGAGAGCGCCGCGAACGCCTTGCCGTTGATGCCGCCGGGGAGGTTCAGCCCGTCCAGCGCGCGCTCCAGCTCGTCCAGCGCGTCCGTCAGCGTGACGGTGACGCCGGTCAGGTCCTGCGACACCGTGTAAAGCTGCGGAATGACCACGTCGACGATCTCGCTGCCGCGGTTGATCTCGCTGATCGTGCCGTCCCAGTAGTCGGTGAGCTGGTTCGTCAGCGTGCGGGCGTTGTCCACCGCCTCGTTGACGCTGCGCCCGGTCTCGCTCAGCCGCGCGGAGATCGTCTGCGTGCCGCCCTCGGCGTCGTTCACCGTGCGGTCGATCATCGCGCTGAGCGAGCTGAGCTCATTGCGCACCTGCTCGATGGAGCTGAGCTTCAGGTCGAGGCGGACATAGGGCTCCGCCATGCCCACGACGCCGCCGACCTCGCGGCGTCCGTAGACGCTGCCCTCGTTGATGCACGAGGCGAGGTGCCCGCTGCTGCGCCCGGCGACGCCGCCGACGTTGTAGCCGACGTGCTGATAGCCGACGCTGCCGTAGTTGTGGCAGCCCAGCAGCGCCCCGTCCGAAAAACCGGCGATGCCGCCGCTGTCGACGGTGACGTTGAAGGTGTCCGGGCTGGTGAGGCTGGCGAGTCCGTTCGGCAGGCTCAGATCGAGCTTGTCGAAGGAGACGGAGGGGTCGATGGTGTTCGTGTTGACAAAGGCACGGTTGACGCAGAAGGAGACCGCGCCGTGGTTGACGCCCGCGACGCCGCCGGTCATGTTCTTGCCGAAGACGCCGCCGTTGACGCTGCACCGCCGGAGCGTGCCGTCCGCCGCGTTTTCGCCCGCTATGCCGCCGACGCGGGATTCGCCGTTGACCGTGCCGGTGAACGCGCAGCTGACGAGCGTGCCGTGGTTGACGCCGACGACGCCGCCCGCGGCGTCCGCGCTCCCCGCGGGGGAGACGCTGCCGTCCACGTTCAGGTTCTGCACGACGCCGCCCGCCGCCACCGTGCCGAACAGCCCGGCGGGGGAGACGTTCCCGGTGATGCTCAGACCGGAGATCGTGTGTCCCCGCCCGTCGAAGACGCCGCCGAAGCTGGCGATCGGCGCGAAATCGACGCCGCCGAGCGCGACGTCGCGCTGGAGGATCACCGTCTTGCCCACCGACCAGGCGTCATAGGCGCAGTTTTCGGCAAATTCCAGCAGGTCGTTCGCGTCGCCCAGATAGATCGTGTCGGGATCGGAGGGCGCGACGGCGGCGCCGCCGCTTTGCAGAAGCAGCGCGCACAGCAGCAGAAGGCTCAGCGCACGGGAGAACCGTTTCCTATTCATGCTCATCCGCCTCCTCCGCGCTGCCGGACAGCAGCTCCAGCTTTGCCTCGCCCTCCACCGTCGCGTGCAGGATGCCGGTCACGGTGCCGTTGATCTCGCCGCGCACCATGCCGTCCACGGCGATGCGGCCGCGGGACTCATGGTGCCGCAGCGCGCTCGGGACGGAGAAGGAGGTCTTTTCGATGACCCGGCCGCCCAGCAGCAGGATCTGCGGCAGGGTAAACATGACGAGGATGATCGAGATGATCGTGCCGCGGCCGAGACTCTGGCCGATGCCGACGATCGTGCCCTCCGAGCTGATCTGACCGAGGATGAAGCCCGCGGAGGCGAGGATCGAGCCGGAGGTCAGGATGGTCGGGAAGGCGAAGTTCATCGTCTCGATGATCGCGTCGCGCGGCTCCATCTGGTGCTGGAGCTCCGTGTAGCGGCTGGCGATGACGATGGCGTAGTCGATGTTCGCGCCCATCTGGATGGACGAAACGATCAGGTATGCGATAAAGAACAGGTCGACGTGCGTGAATACCGGAATGGAGAAGTTGATCCAGATACTGCCCTGGATGACCAGGATCAGCAGCACCGGCATACCCGCGGACTTGAAGGTGAACAGCAGCACCACCAGAACGATCAGGATGGACATGACGCTCACGACCACGTTGTCGCGGGCGAAGGACTTTTTGAACTCATAGGCGTTCGTCGAGTTGCCGACGACGTAGATGCGCCCGTCGGGATAGCGCTCCTGCGCGGCGGCGGCGATCAGGTCGGTGAAGGCGTAGGTCTCGTCGCCGCTTTCGGGCAGATTGAGGTAAATGAGCATGCGGCTGAAGTCCTCGCCCTGGAGCTGGAGCTTGCCGTTGCGCATCTGCGTCGCCGCGTCGTCGAGCTTCTGGCGCGTCTCGTCCGGCAGCGTCACAAAGCCCTGGTCCACATAGTCGCAGACGTAGAGGAAGATGTCGATCAGCGGCACGTCGTAGCTCGCGACGCCGCTGACCAGCTTGCCGTACTCCTCGTGCTCGGTCGCGTAGGCGGTGTAGACGAGCTGCGCGACCTCATAGTCGATGTCGGCGAGCTCCGCGAACTGGCGCGGCGTCAGCTTGTCGGTCAGCGTGTAGCCGTCGAGCGCCTCAATGTTGGAAAGGCCCATCGTCGAATTGACCTGCGGCATGGCGTCGAGCTGGGTGAGGATGGAGCGCTCCTTCTCGTAGTCGCCGGACGGGACGACCAGCGCGACGAGGTTGGAGGAAGTGAAATTCTCCTTTATCATATTCGCCGCGATCTGCTGCTCGTTGAGCTTGGGCGTGACGATCGTGTCGTAGCCGTAGACGTAGGGACAGCGACTCGATACGAAGTAGCCGCCCACCACGAGCCCCGCGAAGACGAAGGGCACGACGAAGCGCGTCGCGTAGGCAAACTTGCCGACGAAGGGAATCTTCGGCACAAAGTCCTTGTGCTTGGTCTTGTCCATCAGCGGCCCGAACAGCACCAGCAGGCCCGGCATGAACACGAACACGGAGAACAGCGCGTAGAAGATCGCCTTGATGAGGCAGATGCCCATGTCGGGGCCGAGGCGGAACTGCATGAAGAGCATCGCCACCAGGCCGCCGATGGTCGTCAGGCTGCTCGCGCCGATCTCCGGGATGCCCTTGCTCAGCGCGATGATCGCCGCCTCGCGAATCTCGTGCGTGGCGCGCTCCTCCTTGAAGCGGTTGCAGAGGATGACCGCGTAGTCCAGCGAAAGCGCGAGCTGGAGGATGCTCGTAACCGAATTGGACACGAAGGAGATCTTGCCCAGCAGGAAGTTGGTGCCCATGTTCAGCACCATGGCGCTGACGAAAGTGAGCGCGAGCACGGGAATCTCCGCGTAGGTCTGGGAGGTGATGACCAGCACCGAGACGACGATGACCGCCACGATGACCATGATGACGTTGACCTCCGATTGGATGATCTCCGCCAGCTGATTGCCCAGCGTCGTGCTCAGATAGGTGTCGTAAGCGGCGTAGCGCTCGAGCACAAGGTTGAGGGAATCGAGGCAGCGGCCGTCCTCCTCGGGGTAGTCGAACGTGATGTCGTACAGGGCGGAGACGTTGTTGTAGTGGTCTGTCGTGTTGTCAAAGGTCACGCCCTGCACGCCCTCGACCGCGCGGATCTCGTCCGCGATCTCCAGCGCGCGGGCATAGGTGACGTTCGCGATCATCAGCTTTGCCGAGCCGAAGGTCGTGAACTGCTCCTTCATCACGTCGAGCCCCTTGCGCGTCTCCGAGGTCTTCGGCAGATACGCCGTCAGATCGTTCTCCACCTCGACCCAGGTCCGCGAGATCGCGGAAAAGATGAGCGAAATGCCGATCAGCAGGAAAACAAGGTTCCTTTTATCGACGATGAAGGTGGCAAGCTTCATCATAAAGCTCGTATTTTCCTTTCCGGTCTGCTTGCTCACGAATTCATCTCCCTGCGCCCCGTTCGGGGGCGAATCAAATCATGCTGCAAAACTATATACTATCACATAATCAAAAAAATGCAAGTAATTGTGCGTTAATTTGTCGATAAGAAGCGAAAATGCACCGTTTTTTCGGACTTGATTTTTCCCCGTGTTTCGCATATGATAATACGCAACTGAACAGGCCCACAGGGAGCCGGGTCACGCACGTGACAGTGGATGGATCGCATCTACGGGACAGGAGCACTGCCCCGCGGGTGTTTTTTTCACCCGCAGTACAACGATATGCGGAGGCGCCGTATGGAAAACCGTTCTCAAATCGCGATGCGCGTTTCGTACGTCAGCATCGCCGTCAACCTCTTGCTGTCCCTGCTGAAGCTTGCCGCCGGCCTGCTCGCCCGCTCCGGGGCGATGGTGTCCGACGCGGTGCATTCCGCCTCGGACGTGTTCAGCACGCTGGTCGTGATGGTCGGCGTGCGGCTCTCGTCCAAGGACTCCGACCGCGAGCATCCCTACGGGCACGAGCGCATGGAGTGCGTGGCGGCGATCGTGCTCGCGGCGGTTCTGTTCGCCACGGGGCTTTTCATCGGCTACGGCGGCGTGCGGAAGATCGTCGGGGCGGAGACGGAGGACCTCGCCGTGCCCGGACTGCTCGCGCTCGCCGCGGCGCTGGTGTCCATCGTCGTCAAGGAGGCGATGTTCTGGTACACGCGGCACTACGCGCGGCAGGTGGACTCCGACGCGCTGATGGCGGACGCGTGGCACCACCGCTCCGACGCGCTTTCCTCCGTCGGCGCGCTGCTGGGCATCGGCGGGGCGCGGCTGGGCTTTCCCGTGCTGGACCCGCTGGCGAGCGTGGTGATCTGCATTTTCATCGGCAAGGCGTCGTTCGACATCTTTCGCGACGCGGTCGACAAGCTGGTCGACCACAGCTGCGACGAGGAGACGGAGGCGGCGATCCGCGGCGCCGCCCTCGCGCGCGAGGGGGTGGAGCGGATCGACCTGCTGCGCACGCGCGAATTCGGCAGCCGCATCTACATCGAGATGGAGATCGCCGTCAATGGGGAGCTGCCCCTGCGCGAGGCGCACGCCGTCGCCGAGGCGGTGCACGACGGCATCGAGGCGGCGTTTCCCAAGGTCAAGCACGTGATGATCCACGTCAATCCCGCCGAATAGAAAAAACCATAAAAAAAGCTCCCGCCGGGCAATGCCATTAAGATAAAAATTATAATCTGTCAAAGAGTATATTCAGAACGGCGGAAACCCTTGAAAAATAAGGATTTCCGCCGCTTTTCTATGCCCATTTGTCGCTTAAACCTACTAATAGTATTAAACACTATTACCCAATAATAAAAAACGTCTGTTAAATTGTTGTTGCCGCGAGTTCTGCGCCGAACAAGTCAAACAGGGTCATCTGTCCGCTTTCTCTCATCCTTGTTTCGTATTTCTGTCGAACCTCTTGCATAAATTCTTCGACGGCATCGGGATGATTTTTAAGAAACCATTTAATGTGATTTCTAATATATTCTTCACGTATTTCTGCGTCATTCAAATCGTTAGGAACACGTTTCATTCTTTCATCTATGCTATCGAACCCTTTGAATTCTTCTGCAAGACGTTCCTTTGTCATCTCTATATAATCGGGGTTTATATCAATACCTATACCATTTCTATCCGTTTGTTGACAAACCCTTAATGCTGTACCACTCCCAACAAAGGGGTCAAGGACAATATCTCCCGGATTTGAGGATGCTAAAATCATACGCTCAAATAGCCCCTCTGGCTTTTGAGTCGGGTGTTGTTTCCGATTCTTGTTGCAGTAGTGCATATGGGAAAACTCCCATACATTACCGGGATTAGCCCCGCGCATATTATTTACAGACCGATAGAACTTTTGCGGCACTCTAATATCATCCAAATGGAACACATACTCTTTCGGGGATTTTGTAAACATCAATATATCATCGTGTCGCGGTGAAAATCCTTTTGTTTTTCCAATACCTTGTGTATAAAACCATGTTATCCAAGAATTAAACGTCATTTCTAACTCTTGTTCTAAGATTGTGTAAACATAGGAGATATACCGCATACCCATAAAGACATACAAGGTTCCATTATCAGTAAGAACGCGCCTTGCCTCTTTCAGCCATTGATGCGAAAATTCAAGATATTCCTCAAATTCAAGTTTGTCTTGATTGTTCCCATAGTCTTTATTGAGATTATATGGCGGGTCTGTCACGATTAATTGAATACTTTTATCAGGAATCTTTTTCATTTCTTTGATGGCATCGCCACATATCGCTTTTATTACTTTATCCATTGGTTTTTTGCTGCCTCTCTGTAAAAATCGTCAAAAGACCTGCGTGAACTGTGCAGATACTTTTGGTCAAGCAGTTGGCACATTTCCCACGTGGTTCTGTATTGATATGTCACGTAATGAATATCTTTAATTTGAATCTGCCCTGTTCCAAGTGCAGGATTATAGTTTATGTCAGCGTCGCTAATGAACTTCAGGTCATAAGCATTATAGTTTACAACTTCCATAATACCATCAACAAGCCCGGTTTCTTTGTTTCTCTCTGAATAAACACGGTGTTTAATTGAGAGTATGATAAACATGAAATCAGGGTCTTTGACATAGGCTGTTCTGATTCTTGAAAAGGATGTAATATTAGGGCCTTTTCCACTGTTCGGAATGTCATCTGCAGTTGCCTTTACGTCAACGTTCCCAGTCAAAACGGAACGGCCTTTTCTGAATTGAAGAATAACATCAGCTATTCCAAGACGCTCTTGTGCTTCAACGTTGATAAGGTGATATTCATTATTCATATCATCCCGAATACCCGCAAATACTTCGCCCGCCCATGCTTCAATCATAGGTCCTGCAATTTTGTTGATGTTTTCAAGGGGCAATCCCATTCGCAGATTTGTGTTGATAATAATCTTGTTGTCATTCGCAGTCCTACGTGAATCTAATATCGATGTGATTTGGCGTATGACAAAAGCTGAATCTTCACGGTAGGTCGGTGATTCCTGCGGAATCTTGAAAACTAAATCTTCATATCCCATTGCAAACACCCTTTCTATCGTTCATTATCTCTATCCTATCATCAAGGAAACATTCCATAGCGGCAGTGATTCTTGCAAGCGCGTCCATTGATGCGGTTTCATTCTTGCCCGTTTTGGCAAGTACGTTTGTGCTAATGTCTGCCGCTTTTCGTTTTTGTCATGCCTTTATTCTCTGAACTGCGCTGTATTCAGTTTGTATGGTACTTTTAATATAACATGCTCAGGGACTGAATGCAACACATTGCTTTTTTCTTCTAACTTAATGGGTGATGTAAGATAATTCTATTACAACGGACGGTGTTGGGGTGTGCATGGCATTTTTTTACTCGCGTGGATGCGCAGTACACGGGGTTTTAGTGAAGAAAACATTGAACTGTCAAAAAATGAAAAGGCATGGGGCGCTCCGCAAAGGAGTATCCCATGTCTTTTTCTGCCTGCTTAGCTGCCTAAACTTAATGACATTGTCCCGCCGGGAGCTTTTTTATTATGAGAGATAGTGGATCGCACAGGCGACGAGAATGCCGAGCAGCACGCCGGCGGCGACCTGAAACGGCGTGTGTCCGACGAACTCCTCCAGCACGGTCTCGGGGTCGCCGCCCTCGAGCATGTCCTTGATGAGCTTGTTGAGCACCGCCGCCTGCTTGCCGATCTCCTGCCGGGAGTTCATCGCGTCGTGACAGGTGATGATGGCGAGAATGACGCTGACGGCGAACACGGGCGAGTCCGCCCCGCAGCGCAGCGCGCACATCGCCGCCGTGGCGGAAACGGTCGCGGAGTGGCCGCTGGGCATTCCGCCGTCCCCCACCAGGCGGCTCCAGTCGATGCCCTTGTTGACGATGGCGTGGATGATGGTTTTGAGCACCTGCGCCGCCAGCCACGCGGCGACCGGCGCGATCAGGATGCGATTTGCAAGCAGCTGACGAAAAAAGTCCATTTTGCATGCCCCCGGAGCATATGCTTTTTCCATACTCTATCACGCAAAAACCCCTCTCGTCAACGGTTTCCCGACGCCGAAGGCAAAAAACGCGCCGCTGCGGCAAAAAAGAGCGGTTTTCCGCGGCCTTGGGGGCGGCTGCGGGAGACCGCTTTTCCGACGCGCGCGTCATCCTTTCGGAGGGAAGGCGCGGCGCGCGGGAGTCAAGGGTTCAGGCGGAGGCGCGGGAGAGCCCGCCGAGCATCACGTGCTCGGGCAGGGGGCGGCTGTCGAAGCCGAGGACCTCGCCGTCCGTCTCGTCCACGTAGCAGTCGTACTGCGTCCAGTCGCTCGTGAAGCGCACCTCGTAGAGCCCGTCGGCGCGGAGGATGGAGAGGTCGCCCAGCTCCCGGCTGTCGAGGCCGGCGTAAGCGGCGGCGGCGAGGACGGCAGCGTCGGCGCTGACGGCGAGCGGAAGCGTATAATGATTGTTCTTCATGGTAAGAAGCTCCTTTCAGATTCGTATGTCGTTTCCGCCGGGGCGGAAGCGGTTGGTTCCTTTGATGGTTCCAGCATAAACGGGAATTCTAAGAAAAAAATTAAGAAGCGGGATTTTGGGGAAAAATCTCAAAGTCCCGCTTCCTGTCCTGTTTCGTTTTCTACAGCGGCACCGTCACGGTGAAAACGCTGCCCTCGCCGGGGACGCTCTCGACGCTCGCCCTGCCGCCCTGGAACTCCGCCATCTCGCGCACCATCGAAAGCCCGAGCCCGGAGCCGCCGTCCTCGCCGCGCGAGGCGTCCGCCTGCCAGAAGCGCTGCCAGATCTTCTCCTGATCCTCCGGCGCGATGCCGATGCCGTCGTCCCGGACGCGCAGCACCGCCGCATTTCCCTCCTTTTTGAGCGAAAGGGCGACGTGCCCGTTTTCCTTCCCGTATTTGTAGGCGTTTTGCAGCAGGTTCTGCACGATGCGCGCCATGAGCGTCGGATTGAACCGCGCCGTGACGCCCGGCTCGATGTCCGCCGTGCGCGTGATGCCGCGCTCCTGCGCGGGAACGAACTCGTCGTTGAGCGCGGCGAGGAATTCGCTCAGCTCCGCCTCGCGCAGAGGATAGCGGTCGACGCCCTGCTGCAGCCGGGTCAGGCTCAGCAGCTGGTCGATCAGCTCCGACATGCGCCGTCCCTGCGTTTCGATGACATCCATGGAATGAAGAAAGTCGTCGCGCGTCTCGTCCTTGCGCCGCGCGCGGTCGCACTGGGCGAGGATGACCGCCACGGGCGTGCGCAGCTCGTGCGCGGCGTCGGAGGCGAACTGCCGCTCGGCGTTGAACGACGCCTCGAGCCGCGCGAACATACGGTCGAAGGTATGACCCAGCAGACGCATCTCGCTCGGTCCGCGCCGCAGGTCGAGCCGCGCGGAGAGGTCCTGCCCGTCCGAGATGGAGCCGGCGCGCTCCACGATGGTCTCCATGGGCCGGAAGGCGCCGCGCGCGATGAGCCAGCCTCCGCCGACGGAGAGCAGCAGGATCGCCGGCAGCAGCGTCCACGTCAGCACCATAATCGTGTGCATCAGACCGGAGCGGTCGGCGGAGTCGATCACGCCGCGCACCCACAGCGAGGTGATCGACATGTCCACCAGCACGTCGTAGACGAAATATTTGCTCTCGCCGCGGTACACCGTGCGCACGACGCTGGACGCGAACGGAAGGTCGATCTCCTCGCCCTCCATCTCCGCGCCGCGCAGCAGCACGCCGTCCTCGTTGTAGACGCTGCAATAGACGCCGCGGCGGTAAAAATCGATGTCCTCCCAATCGAAGCTGCCGTTGTCGAACTCGACGCGGCTTGCGTTGTGCTGCACGACCTTGACGAGGCGCCCCGCCGGGTCGTCGGTGACGGAGGCGCCGTTGATGACGAACACGAACACCAGCACCATCGCCGAGAGCAGCAGGATCATCAGCGTGAACCACGCCGTGAGGCGCAACTTCGCGGACAGGTTGATCTTCCCCAGCATGGCGTCAGTC
The DNA here is from genome assembly GCA_947165595.1 of uncultured Clostridia bacterium. Taxonomy (GTDB): domain Bacteria; phylum Bacillota; class Clostridia; order Oscillospirales; family Oscillospiraceae; genus Hominicoprocola. The sequence continues at coordinate 32,790 of CAMVAV010000013.1, forward strand.
CTCCCGCAGCACCCAGCCCGTGCCCCAGACGGTGTGGATCAGCTTCTTGTCAAAGCCCGTGTCCATCTTTTTGCGCAGATACCCCACATAGACGTCCACGACGTTGGTGCCGCCCTCGTAGTCGTAGTTCCAGAGGTTGTTTTCGATCATCTCCCGCGAGAGCACGATGCCGCGGTTGCGCAGCATGTATTCCAGCAGCGCGAACTCCTTCGCCGTCAGGTCGATCGCCTTGCCCGCGCGCGTCACGGTCCTGGCGGAGGCGTCGAGCGACAGGTCGGCGAGCGTGTAGACGTTGGAGCGGTTGCCGCTGTATTTGCGCGTCATGGCGCGCACGACGGCGAGCAGCTCGTCGAAGTGGAAGGGCTTGACGAGGTAGTAGTCCCCGCCGCTCTCAAGCCCCTCCACCTTGTCCGCCACGCTGTCGCGCGAGGTGAGAAACAGCACCGGCGTCGCGTCGCCGCGCCCGCGGAGCGTCCGCACGAGGGTGAGCCCGTCCATTTTCGGCATCATGATGTCGAGCACGATCACGTCGTAGGACGCGCATGCCATATAGTCCAGCGCCTCCGCGCCGTTGTAGCAGGAATCGACGCTGTAGCCGTCGTCCTCCAGCGCCTCGGCGATGATCCCGTTGAGGTGCTTTTCGTCCTCCACGACCAGGATACGCATGGAAAACGCCCCCTTTCTTCCTCAGCATAACGGCAAACTCTAAGAACGGTATGAGAATGCCGCGGTGCTTTCCGTCCTTTCATTCTATACCATCCGGGACGCTCCGCGTCAAGGGAAACCGCCGCGCGGGAGCCTGTCAATGGGCAAGTCGAACGAGAAAACCGTGTAAAATCGCCGTTAATTATGAAAAGCGTCCCTTGCTTTTCCCGGACGAAGCGGCTAGAATGGCGACTTCGGAGCGGCTGCTCCGAAAAAGCAAGCAAAAAGGAAGTATTCTCACCATGATCGCACTGCTCAATGTCGCGTTCGCCCTGCTGGCGGGGCTGATGATGACGCGGCTGTTCAACAAGGGCCATCTGCCCGACGTGACGGCGTTTCTCGTTGCCGGCGTTTTGATCGGACCGTTCTGCCTCGGGCGGCTCGGCGTCCCCGGACTCGGCTTCCCGACCTACGAGGACGTCGCCGCGCTGGGGGTCCTCTCCAACGTGGCGATGGGCTTTATCGCGTTTTCCATCGGCAACGAGTTCCGGCTGGAGAACCTGCGCAAAACCGGCCGCCAGGCGCTGATCATCGGCGTGCTGCAGGCGCTTGCCGCGTGTCTGCTGGTCGACCTCGCCCTGCTCGGGTTCCACGTCCTGCGCCCCGACCTGCTCTCCGTCCCCGCGGCGATCACGCTCGGCGCGATCGCGACCGCCACCGCCCCCGCGGCGACGCTGATGGTCGTGCGCCAGTACAAGGCGAAGGGCGAGCTGACGAGCCTGCTGCTGCCGATCGTCGCGCTGGACGACGCGGTGGGCCTCGTCGCCTTTGCCGTGTCCTTCGGCATCGCGCGCGCCCTGCTCTCCGGCGCGGTCAGCCTGGTCTCCGTGCTGGTCGAGCCGCTGGTGGAGATCCTCTGCTCGCTGCTGCTCGGCGCGGCGGCGGGCTCGGTGCTCACCAAGCTGGAGACGATGTTCCACTCGAACACCAACCGCACCTCCATGACGATCGCGTTCGTGTTTCTGACCGTCGCGCTCTCCTCCGTGCGCTTCACGCTCGGCTCCGTCAACTTCGGCTTCTCGCCGCTGCTGGTGTGCATGATGCTCGGCACGATGTTCTGCAACTACAGCCCGCTGTCCGACGACCTGATGGGTCGCGCGGACCGCTGGTCGCAGCCGCTTCTGGCGGTGTTCTTCGTCGTCAGCGGCGCGGAGCTGCAGCTGGAGGTCTTCGCCCATCCAATGCTCGTGCTGATGGGGCTTGTCTATATCCTCGCCCGGTCGCTCGGCAAGTACTTCGGCGCGTACTTCTCCGCCCGCGCCGTCGGATGCAGCGAGAACGTCGTGCGCCACCTCGGCGTCACGCTGCTGCCGCAGGCGGGCGTCGCGCTGGGCATGTGCGTCACGGCGCGCTCGCTCGGCGAGACGGACGGCTCACTCGTGCGCAACATCATCCTCTTCTCCGTCCTCATCTACGAGCTGATCGGCCCGCTGATGACGAAGGAGGCGCTCAAGGCCGCCGGCGAGATCACCGAAAAGCCGAAGGAGATCATCGAACGCCGCGCCGTCGCCCTTCAGGCGGCGCAGCCGAAGGAGCTCGCGGAGCGCTACAACGCCCGCCGCAGACGCCATAAATAATAAAAGACGCCTTTCGGCGTCTTTTATTATTAAAACCATTTCCAGTTGGCGACCTCGGGAAGATCGACGCCGTATTCGGCGATATACTGCCGGTGCTCCACCAGCTTGTCCTTCATCTGCTGGATCAGGTACGCGCCGCGGTTGCCGAGCTGCGGCAGGTTGTAGACCGCGGACATCACGAGGTCGAAGCGGTCCAGACGGTTCAGCACGCGCATGTCGAAGGGCGTGGTGATCGTGCCCTCCTCGATGTAGCCGCGCACATGCAGGTTCTTGTTGTGCCGCTTGTAGGTCAGCTCGTGAATGAGGGACGGATAGCCGTGGAACGCGAAGAGAATGGGCTTGTCCTTCGTGAACAGGGAGTCGTACTCCTCCTGCGACATGCCGTGGGGATGCTGCTCCGCGCTTTGCAGGCGCATCAGGTCCACCACGTTGACCACGCGGATCTTCAGATCCGGGAACGCCTCGCGCAGAATGGTCACGGCGGCGAGCGTCTCCAGCGTCGGCGTATCGCCGCAGCAGGCCATGACGAGATCGGGCTCCTCGCCGCGGTCGGTGGACGCCCACTGCCAGATGCCGATGCCCTGCGTGCAGTGCTTGATCGCCTGCTCCATCGTGAGCCACTGGGGCCGCGGGTGCTTCGACGCGACGATCACGTTCACATAGTCGCGCGAGCGGATGCAGTGGTCGAAGGTGCTCAGCAGGCAGTTGGCGTCCGGGGGCAGATAGAGCCGCACGACGTCCGCCTTCTTGTTGGCGACGTGATCCAGAAAGCCGGGGTCCTGATGCGTGAAGCCGTTGTGGTCCTGCTGCCAGACGTTGGAGGCGAGCACGTAGTTGAGCGAGGCGATCTTCGCGCGCCAGGGGAGCTGATTGCAGACCTTGAGCCACTTGGCGTGCTGGGAGAACATCGAGTCCACGATGCGGATGAACGCCTCATAGCTGTTGAAGAAGCCGTGCCGTCCGGTGAGGAGGTAGCCCTCCAGCATGCCCTGGCAGACGTGCTCGGAGAGCATGGAGTCCATCACGCGCCCGCCGGGGGCGAGGTGGTCGTCCTCGGGCAGGATGTCGCCGCTCCACGCGCGGTCAGTCTCCTCAAACACGGGCGTGAGACGGTTCGACGTCGTTTCGTCCGGGCCGAAGGAGCGGAAATTGCGCTCCTTGGCGTTGAGCTTGTAGATATCGCGCACGAACTTGCCGAGCGCCGCCATATCCTGCGCCTCGACGCCGCCGGGGACGGGGACCTCCACCGCGTAGGCGCGGAAGTCCGGCATCCGCAGCTCCTTGAGGAGCTTGCCGCCGTTGGCGTGGGGATTCGCGCCCATGCGCCGCTCCCCCTTGGGCGGAAAGTCCAGCAGCTCCTGCACGGGCACGCCGTTCTTGTCGAACAGCTCCTCGGCGTGATAGCTCTTGAGCCAGTCCTCGATCTGACGGACATGTACGTCGGTGTCCGGCTGGATGGGGACCTGATGCGCGCGCCAGTAATCCTCTACCTTCGCGCCGTCGACGTAGTCCGGGCCGGTCCAGCCCTTGGGCGTGCGCAGCACGATCATCGGCCAGCGCGGACGGGTGGTGTCGCCCTTCTCGCGCGCCGCCTTCTGATACTTCAAAATCGCGGTGACGCACTCGTCGAGCGTGTCCGCCATCTTGCGGTGCATCTCCATGGGGTCGCTGCCCTCGACGAAATAGGGCGTCCAGCCGCAGCCCTCGAAGAACTTTTGCAGCTCCTCGTGGGAGATGCGGGCGAGCACGGTCGGGTTCGCGATCTTGTAGCCGTTGAGGTGCAGGATCGGCAGCACCGCGCCGTCCGTGGCGGCGGAGAGGAACTTGTTGAGCTGCCAGCTCGTGGCGAGCGGGCCGGTCTCCGCCTCGCCGTCGCCGACCACGCAGGCGGCGATCAGATCGGGGTTGTCCGTCACCGCGCCGAAGGCGTGGGCGAGGGAGTAGCCCAGCTCGCCGCCCTCATGGATGGAGCCGGGCGTCTCGGGCGCGACGTGGGACGGGATGCCGCCGGGGAAGGAGAAGCGCTTAAACAGGCGCTGCATGCCCTCCTTGTCCCGCGTGATGTCGGGATAGACCTCCTGATAGCTGCCGTCCAGCCAGTCCTGCGCCACCATGGCGTTGCCGCCGTGGCCGGGGCCGGAGAGGTAGATCATGTCCAGATCGTATTCCTTGATGACGCGGTTGAGATGCGTGTAGATGAAGTTCTGTCCCGGGCAGGTGCCCCAGTGGCCGACGATTTTCTTTTTGATGTCCTCCTTCGTCAGCGGCGTCTCCAGCAGAGGATCGTTGAGCAGATAGAGCTGGCAGGCCGTGAGATAGTTGGCGGCGCGCCAGTATTTGTCCATTACGGCAAGAAGCTCGTCGCCGGCACGGTGTTGCTTGGGCATGGGAAAAGACCTCCTTTGTATTTGTGACAGCGCCGCCGTACCGCGCCGCTCCGGAGAGCGGCGCGGTACGGCAGAGATGACATTCGGTTCAGTCGCCGCGCAACTCGTCCTGCGCCTCGCAGAACGAGACGATCTCGTCGAACTCGTCCCCGAGGGTCTTGCGCAGCAGTGCGATGAGCGCGGTGACGCCGTCCCGCGTGAGCAGCACGGACGTGACCTGCTCGGTTTTCCGCACGGAGGCGGAGATCGGGCCGTCCTTGGTGATCTGGGACTCGCCCTCCATATAGCGCAGCAGGAAATCCAGCTGCAGCTCGACGGTCCTGCCGTCCTGATTGGCGTTTCGCGCCAGCCCGAAGGCGTTGCTGAAACAGGGCTTCAAGTCGGTTCCACTCCTTAGTCTTAGAAATCGGGATAGTAGTAGGCTTCCCCGTCCTCGACGTTGAACATCACGAAATCGGTGAGGTAGTAGTCGCCGAAGATGTCGTCGATGCCGAAGGCGAACATGTAGTCGCCGTCCTCCATGATGTCGTAGTAGATCTCGGGCTCGCCGTCGAAGGTGTACTCCCAGCCGCGGTAGACGAACTCTTCGCCGGTTTCGATCCCGTAGGCGGTGTAGATCGGCAGGATCACGTCGCCCGCCTCGAGCTTGACCAGGTCACGGGACGCCGCGCCCTGCTCGTTAATGCCTTCCCACGCGCCCTCGATCTTGACGCCGTCCGCGTCCTGACGCAGGCGCAGGTTCGTGTCCACCCCGTTGAGGCGGATCGGCGAGGTGTAGATGATGTAGTCCTCGCCCGCCTCGACGATGTAGGTCGCGAGGTTCTGCCCGTCGGGCAGCGAGAGCCAGTAGCCGTCGAAATCATCCACGAAGATGCCCTCGTCCCAGTCGGCGATCACGTCGTAGGTGTAGCCGATCTCGATGAGGTCCTCTCCGTCGTCGGAGATCTCATACACGACGCCGTAGACGCCGGCGGCGTAGCTCAGGCCGTCGTCGTCCAGCGCGAACCAGAACGAGCCGTCGTCCTCGTCCAGCTCGGGCTCGACCTGGAAGGTGATCAGCGGGCTTTCGCCGGTCTGCTCAAAATTGTCGTAGAAGTTCCAGTAATCCTCCTCGTTGCCGTTTCCGCCGTTGTTGAACTCCTCGTTGAGAAGTCCCAGGATCCACTCGTCGTTGAAGAACCAGAAATCGTTGTCGTAGTTCTCCGTGTTGCCGCCGTTGACGCTGCCCTGGCTCTGCCGGTCAACGAAGGAGAGGTAGTAGGGGCTGGGGCAGATCTCGCCGAAGATGGCCAGCTCCTCGGAGCCCTGCGGACAGAGCGGATAGTACATCGAAAGCCCGGACACGCCGCTGTGCGCCGAGCCGGTGGCGTTGTAGACCACCGCCTTGTCCAGCGCCCGGAGCGCCTTGTCCGCGCCCTCGGCATAGTCCGCGCAGGCGGTGATCAGGCCGCCCATGTCGACCATGTTGGTGTAGCCCTCGGAGCGGTTGTTGCCGCCGAAGTTGTCCGCCTGCTCGATGCCGCGGATCATGCCCGAGCAGATCGACGTCTCCGCGCTCGCCTCATACATGTTGAGCGCGAAGTCGTTGAAGCGGATCAGCAGATCGTCGAGCTTGGAGAGATCGATCACCGAGAGTGTGCACATATCGTCCTGATCGTATTCACGGCACGCCTCGATGAAGCCGTCGCACGTCACCTTGCCGAGGTCCTTCGCGTTCGCGTCCGGGTTCTTGGAGAGGTAGCTGCCGATGGCGACGTAGTTCCAGCCGAGGCCGGGCTCCACCTCCTCGGAGGCGTACATGTAGTCGGCGTAGGACGCGAGCACGTTCGCCGTCTCCAGCGTGCCCATCAGGCAGGCGTCGAAGCCGATGAAGTCGAACTTCCGGCCCATCGCCTCGCAGGCGTCGAACAGCGCGCCGTCCAGCTCGCGCAGGCTCAGGGAGTCGTAGTCGTCGCGCTCGTCGAAGCAGATGCCGTTGATGCTGCCGCCGCCGTGGTCCCAGAGGATGGCGCCCATGTGCTCGGAGGGATACTCCTTCGCGCCCCAGATCAGGAAATCGGAGAGCGTCTCCTGACGGCCCATGCCGGAGAGCCGCTGCTCATCCACCAGCTCGGCGTCTCCCTTCTCCACAAGGAAGCGCTGGATGCTGTCGTTCTCCACGCCGGTTACCTGCCACTCGTAGGTGCCGCCGGTCTCCACGACGAAGCGCACGCCCTTTTTGGCCGCGCCGTCCATCATTTCGACCAGGTCGTTCGAGGCGGCGCCGTACTCCGTCTCCAGATCGGTACCGCAGAGGTAAACAAGGATCGTCCAGCCGCTCGGGACGTCCGAGCCGCCCGAGGAGGAGAGCCCCGGACGCTTGACGGTCAGCTTGCCCGTCGAACGGCTGACGCTCATGCTCATGCGCTGGAGCGAGTCGGTGATATCGGAATGGGGCTTGTCGCTGCTGCTGCTGTGACTGCTGCTCGGCTTGTCCGGCTCCTCCTCCGGCTCGTCCAGAAAGCCGCAGCCGGCGCACTGGAACACCATCAGAAAGGCCAGAAGCAGCGCTGCCAAACGTTTTTTCTTCATCATCCGATCCTCCTGTCTGTTTGTGGTTTTTGGTCAATACCTCTTCATCCCCAATATAAGCATAGCACATCGGACGCCGGAATGAAAGAACTATTTGTAAATTATTTCTCCCGTCCGCGTTTGCTTCGGACCGTTGCAAACGGGCGCGGCATGTGGTAAGCTGATACGGAAAACCACGACGGGAGGACGGAGAGATGCGGATAGCGGTTCCCATTGCCGGCGGCGCCGTGAGCGGGCGGATCGGCGCGTGCGAGGCATTCCGGTTTTACGAGGACGACCACGGCAGGATCGTCCGGCAGTACGAGGAGCCGGTGGAGCGCCCCGGCTTTGACGCGGCGCTGGCGCTTTTGGAGCGGCGCGGCGCGGACGTGCTGCTGTGCGGCGCGCCGGACGAGGCGGAGCGGCGCGCGCTCGCCGCGGCGGGGCTTCTTCTGGCGACGGACGCCTCCGGCGGCGCGGACGAGGCGGTGCGCGCCTACCTCGGCCGGGCGATCGCCTGCGACCCGGACAACGACTGCAACTACTGCGGGCACAGAACCGAATGTGAGCTCACAAAAAAATGAGACGGCGGAGCTGCCGTCTCATTCCTTAAAACATCGCGGGCTTCGGACTCAGCGGCGGATGCTGCCGGAGGTCGTCTCCGTGCGGCGCGCCGTCGTCTGGGGCGCGGGCGCGGAGGTGGAGAGGTAATCCGCGCTGACCCAGCCGAACTTGCTGCCGTACTTGACGAAGGACCAGCCGCCCTCCTGCGCCGCGACCTGCACCTTTTCGGCGTAGTCGATGGTCGTGATGCGGTCATAGTTCGTGCCGGGACCGCTGCGGAGGTTGACGCCGGCGGTCGTATAATAGGTGGCGTAGCCGTCCAGCACGTTCGTGGGCTTGACCGTGACCTCGCTGTGGCCGGAGAGATCGAGCCAGGAGACGTCGGTTCCGGTCCCTGCGGGCTCCGTCGTATTCGTGGGGATCTGGCCCGTGGAGGGGAGCGCCGGCTGATTCGGCGTCGTGGGATTCTGCTTCTTGCGCGCGTCCTCCAACTCCTCCTCGAGCCGGCTGACGGTGGCGGTGAGCTCCTTGACCTCCTCCTCGGACGCCTTGAGCTTCTTGCTGACGCTGCCCAGCCGGAGTCCGAAGACGATCGACATGATCAGAAGAATGATCACGGCGGCGACCAGACACAGGAACAGGATGAACAGCGGATTGTATTTTTGATTTTTACGCGTAACGCGGCGACCTTCCATAATATTGACCTCCCTGCGAATCGTATCAGGCTTATTCTACAAGATGTTGTTGCTTTATGTCAAGTGGTGCTTGTCTGATTAGACGACAAAATTTGCAAAAAGTTTCATCCTGTTTTATAATAAAATCACAGAACCGAAAGGGGGGTGCACCGGCGATGCTGCGGATGAGACGATCCCGCGCGCTCGCGGAGCGCGCCTCCTATTTGTATGCCTGCGCGCTGCTGACGGTGCACGGTCTGTTTCTTCCCTTCGGCGGCTATGAGCGCATGATGGAGGGAAAGTACGTCTGCTACCTTGCGCTGACGCTGGGCTGGCTCGCGGCGATGTGCGTCCTGACGCCGCCGGAGCGTCCGCGCATGACGGCGGCACTGTGGTGCGGCGCGGCGTATCTCGGCTGCTCCGCGCTCTCGGCGCTGCTCTCGCCCTATGGGGCGCGGACCCTGCTCGGCGGCCCGCGGCGCGACGGGCTGGTGACGCTGGCGCTCTATGCCGCGGCGTTTTTCCTTCTGTCGCGGTATCTGCGTCCCGACCGCCGTCTGCTTTGGCTTTCCGCCGGCGCCTCGGCGCTGAGCGGCATCCTCGCGCTCGCGCAGCTTTCCGGCCTCGATCCGCTGGGGCTCTATCCGCCGGGGCTGCGCTACGGCGACGGGGACGCCGCCTATCCCGGCTACTACGCGGGGACCTCCGGGAACGTCGATTTCACGGCGTTTTTGCTCGCGCTCGCGCTCTGCGTGCTGCTTGCGGCGCTGCTGCTGCGGCGGCTGTGGGGGCTTGCGCCGTTTGCGGCGCTGCTGCTCTGGACGCTTGCGCGGCTCGGCGTCGCGGCGGCGTGGGTGGGGCTTGCGTTCGCCGCCGTCTGGAGCCTTCCGCTGCTGCTGCGGCGGCGGTGGGCATACGCGCTTTCCGCCGCGCTGACCCTTGCCGCGCTCGTCTGGCTGCGGACCTACGCCGGGACGGAGCAGACGCTCGCGGAGGCGTCGCGGCTGCTGCACGGCGAGTTCGACGGTTCCTTCGGCTCCGGACGGCTGAGCATCTGGCGCGACTGCCTGCCCCTCGTGCGGGAGCGCCCGCTCTTCGGCGGCGGACCGGACACGCTCTGGCTGCGCGGCGTCGAGCCCTTCACCTGGTATCGCGACGGCGTTGCCGTGCCGGCCGACATCACCGCCGCGCACAACGAGTACCTCAACATCCTGGTCAATCAGGGCGCCCTGGCGCTGGCGGCGTATCTGGGTATCCTGGGCTGCTCGCTCGCGCGCTGCTTCCGCCATCCGGCGGAGCCGCGCCTCGTTCTCTGCGGCGCGGGGCTTCTGTGCTACGCCGCGATGGCGTTCTTTTCGATCTCGACCTGCATCACGGCGCCCTATGTCTGGCTGCTGCTCGCCGTCGCGCAGGGCGGCGCGGAGGAGAGAGAGGACGTCAAAATTGCCTGTTGAAATATGCCAAAATTTATAATACAATATGTAAGGTTTGAAATGCAACGGAAAGCGTGGTGATAGGAAATGACAATGGATGCCATCCGAAAGGTCACGGAGGTCGAGGACAAGAGCCGCGCCGAAAAGGCGGACGCCGAAGCGCGCGTCAGGCAGGCGCTTGCCGAGGCGGAGCGTGAGGGCCAGTCGCAGCTCCAGAAGGCGCGCCGCGAGGCGGCGGAGAACGGAAAGGAGCTGCTGCGGCAGGCGGAGGCACGCGCCGCGGAGGCGGCGAAGGAGGTCGCGAAACGCGCGGAGGCGGAGAGCGACGCCCTGCGCAGCGCCGCGAAAGGCCGCCTGGACGAGGCGGCGGAAATGATCGTCGGAAGGGTCGTGAAGAGCTGAATGATCGTTAAAATGAAAAAGCTCCGTGTGATCGCGATGGCCGGCGAACGGGAGCGGCTGCTCAGCGGGCTGCTGCACCTGGGCTGTCTGGAGATCAGCGAGCCCACGGAGAAGCTGGCGGACCCCGAGTGGCGGGAGCTCCTGCACAGGGAGAACGCCGCCGCCGCGCAGCGCAGGAGCGAGCTCGCGGACGTGAACACCGCGCTCGACGCCATAAAGCGCTACGGGACGACGAAGGAAAAGGCGCTTCACCTGCGCCCCGGCGTCACGGAGGAGACCTTCCTCAGCGCGGAGACCGTGGAGACCGCGGACAAGGCGAGCCGGGAGATCAACGACACGCTCAAAAAGCTCTCCGCGCTCCGCACGGACGAGGGGCGGCTGCTGGGGCGGCGCGCGAGCCTTGCCCCGTGGGAGGCGCTGGACGTCCCACTGGATTTCCACGGCACGGCGCACACGGTCTGTCGGCTGGAGGTCTGCCCCGCGGGCGTCGATATGAACGCGGTGCGCGCGGAGCTGGACGCGGCGGACGCCGGCGCGGAGCTCTATGAGATCGGCGCGGACAAGCAGCAGCGCTATGTGTGCCTGCTCTGCCTGCGCTCGGAGGAGGGCAGCGTGCAGGAGCTTCTGCGCGCCCACGGCTTCAGCGTGACGGCGTTCTCGGCGCTCACCGGCAGCGCGGCGGACAACATCGGCGCGGTGGACGCGCGGCTCGCCGAGAACCGAGACGCCCAGAAGGAGACGGAGGAAAAGCTCGCGAAGGGAGAGCGCTCGCGCGACGCGCTGCGGCTCTATGCCGACCGGCTGGAGACGGAGGCGGCGCGCGAGGACAGCACCGCGGCGCTGCTGACCGACGGCACGATCGTGTTTTTCGAGGGCTGGGCGCCCGCGGAGCGCATGGACGACGTCGGCGCCCTGCTGGACGACTGCTCCTGCGCGTGGGAGGCGGAGGACCCGGCGGAGGAGGATATCCCCAACGTGCCGGTCGCGCTCAAGAACAACTGGTTCACCCGCCCGCTCAACATGGTGACGGATATGTATTCGCTGCCGTCGTACCGCGGCGTGGACCCGAACCCGCTGATGTCGTTCTTCTTCATCCTGTTCTACGGGATCATGATGGCGGACATGGGCTACGGGCTGGTGATGATCCTCATTTCGCTCGTCGTGATCAAAAAGTCGAACCCCAACGGACCGACGATGCGGAACATGATGCCCCTGATGGGCTACTGCGGCGTGAGCACCTTTATCATGGGCGCGCTGACGGGCGGCTTCTTCGGAGATTTCATCCCGCAGCTGCTCAAGATCGTCAACCCGGCGAGCACCTTTCAAATGCCGGCGCTCTTTAACCCGCTGGACGACGCGGTGACGGCGCTGGTCGGCTCGCTGGTGCTGGGGCTGATCCACATCTTCTTCGGCATGGGCGTGAGCGTGAGCATGAAGGTCCGGCGCGGCGAGACGATGGACGCGCTGTGCAACGAGGGCGCGTGGTATCTGGTCTTTGCCCTCGGCG
>CAMVAV010000014.1 GCA_947165595.1 uncultured Clostridia bacterium
TGCTGGAGCTTGCGCCGAACATCCGCCTCATTCAGGACGACAACACGCAGAACGCTTTGCTCAACGGGGAAGCGGCTGCCGCGTTCCTCTACACCTCTCAGGTGACGCAGGTGGTGGCGGAGGACCCGTCGCTCAAGGTCGTCTATCCCGAGGAGGGGCTCGGCTTCGGCATCATGGCGGGCTTTATCCCCGTCAACGCCCCGAACGCCAAGGCGGCGAACGAGTTCCTGAACTACATTTTGGAGCCGGAGGTCAGCAAGGCGTGCTTTGAGTACATCGGCTATGTCAACACCACCGGCGCGGCGGACTCCATCGTGAACCCGGCGCTTGTGGCGCCGAAATCCGCCGGAGGCGGCGAGTTCATCATGAATGTCTCCGAGGAGGCAAACGACGCCTACAACCGCAACTGGACGGAATTCCGCGCCGCCTGCGGACAATAGAATACGACAAGAAAAAATGTGCGCCGGACCCCCGCGGGGGTCCGGCGCATAATTTGTACGGGGATCAGAAGGGCTTTTTCGCCGCCTCGAGGATGGTGTCCAGCATACCCTGGATCTGCGGTGTAAGGACCTTGTTTTTATGATAGACCAGCTGCCGATACTGCCGCATCACACAGTTTTCCACCGGGATGATGGCGAGCTGCTGCTCGTGGATGCTCTTTTGCACCGTGTAACGCGGCAGGACGGAGAGATACTCCGGGTTTTCCCAGATCAGGCGCAGGGCCAGCACGTCGCTCTCCAGCTCGCAAAACGGCTCAATGGCGAGATCGTGCCGCGCAAGCTCACGGTCAAACTCGTCGCGGTAGGCGTTGTTGCGGTTCATCAGCACAAACGGATGCCCCACAAGCTCGTCGAGCCGGACGCTCTTTCCGGATGCCAGCGGGTTCTTGACGTTTGTGACGATGACGATGTCCTCCTCCGCCTCGAACACCTTGACGAACTGCGTGTCCAGCATCTGATCGTCCAGCGTGTAGAGAAGGTCCAGCTCGTTCTTGATCAAAAGCTCCTTGAGACGGGTGACGCTGTCGCCGTGGATGTTGGCGATGACGCGCGGAAAACGCGCGTGGAAGGAGGGGATAATGTCCGAAAAGGACGCGGTCATCAGGGAATCAAGCGTCCCGACGCGCACCGTACCGGTCAGATCGGCGCTTTCGGTGGCAAAGGCGCTTGCCCGGGAGACCGCGCTGACGACGTCGCGCGCGTAGGAGACGAAATCCTTGCCGTACTGCGTGATCGAAACGTTTTTGCCGATGCGGTCGAACAGCTGTACGCCGAGCTCACGCTCCAGCTGCTGGATCTGCACGGTCACGGCGGACTGGGAATAGTCCAGCGCCTCCGCTGCCTTGGAAAAGCTGTTGAGTTCTGTCACCTTGAGGAATGTGGTCAGATTGCGGATCTCCATAAGCCCTTCTTTCTCGGTTGAATAAAAACGATTGATTCATTTAAATATTTTAATAATTTTCAACTGATTTGTCAAGGGGAAAATGCATATTCTGCATAAAAGTCAGCGGAGAAACCACAGGTCCATGTCCACGCCGTCGTTGATACCGTCCAGATCGCCGGAGGAGGTATATTGCCAAATCTCAAAATCGTACATGAAGCGGGGGTATTCGCCGTTGTACTGTCCCGCGTACCAGATGGCGTAATCCTTCAGTCTGCCGACGTTGTAGCGCACATAGCCGTCATAGGCGTTCATGTAGACCATCGGCGTATATCCGGCCTCCCTGATCCGCTCGCAGAAGGCGACCGCGCAGTCGCACACGACGGAGACGGGAAGGTCGTTTGTGCGCGCGCTCTTGCTGCCCGCGGTCTCCCAGTCGAAGACGACGGGACCGTCGACGCGCCTGCCGCGCAGCTTGTCGATCACATAGTCCGCCTCCTCGACGGCCTCCGCCGTCGTGACCGCCTGGGAGTAGAAGTAGTAACCGAGTCGGAGCCCTTCGGCGTTCGCGCTGGCGTAATACTCCTCAAAGCAAGCGTCGTCGTAGATCTGCCCCTCGGTCCAGCCGCGGCCGCCGACGCGCAGGATCGCAAAGTCAATGCCGTCCGCCGCGGCCTTCTCCCAGTCGATCTCGCCCTGGTGCTTTGAGACGTCGATGCCGCGCAGCACCGCGACGCCCGGCTCATCGTAGGCCATCGTGTTCCCCTCGCCGGAGAAGCTGTTTTTATTGTAGCGGTTGAGCGGAACGTCGGAGGCAATTTCATAGGTCCGCGATTCATAGCGAATGGTCTGCACCGTCTCGAGGGCGATGGTATTGCGCAGCCGCCAGACGATGGCGGATACCTCCGCGCGCGTGAGCGGCTTGCTGGGATAGAGATGCATTTCGTCATGCTCCCTGATCCCCGTGAGCACGCCGATCTCATAAAGCGCGGCGGCGTAGCCGTCGTCCGAGTCGGCAAAGGGGGAGTCGGTGAAGACCTGGCCGAAGCCAATCGCTCTCGCGGCGAGATACGCCACGTCCACGCGGCGGATGGGAGCGTCCAGGCTGTCGAGCAGGGCGGCGGAGAGCAGGTCGTTCGCGTGCGCGTAATCCGCGTAGCCGCTTGCCCAGTGCTCGCCCGTCGCCGCCTGCTCCTCGTGTCCGGCGGCGAGCAGGATCAGCTTGAGCGCTTCGCCCACCGTTACGGAGGAGGAGGGATCGAAGCTGCCGTCGCCGCGCCCGCTGACTACGCCGCCTTCGTTGAGCTCCATGACATAGTCGTAGTACCAGTCGCCCTCGCGTACATCGTCAAAGCGGTTGGAGTAGGTGTTTTTCTCCCAGATCGGCGTGGTGATCCGGCTGGCGGTGACCGTGTCGCCCACATGGAGCACGCTGCCGTCCGAGGTGCGCACGCCGGTGAGCGTATAGCCCAGCAGGAACATGGTCGGGAACGCGTCATATACGCCGCCGCGCTCATAGACGGCGAAATCGGTGTTGCACTTGACGCCGTCCCTCTTGGCAACGGCGAGATAGGCGAACTCGTCCCTGTTCTCCGCGCTGCCGTCCATGTAGAGCGCCGCTTCCTCCAGCCGGCGCTCGGCAAGCCCGGGGGCGACCTTGCCGCCCTCGTGGCTCCAGACGCCGAAGGCGCGCGCCGTCTCGCGGCGGGTCGGCTGCGTATCCCCACGCACGAGCTTCAAAAGCGCGCTGTTGCCCCGCAGCCAGGAGGAGCCCAGCGTGTAGGTGAAATCCACCAGCGCGTCAAACTGCGCCTGTGTGGGCGTGATGCCGTTCCGCGAGAAAAACGCGTTGAGGTCCGTTTCGATGCCCTTCAGCTCCGCGCGCACCAGCTCCGCCGCCTCCTCCTCGGTGACGCCGTCGGGGAATGCGTTTTCCTTCACCTGCGAGCCGTAGCCGACGTACCAGTGTCCGTTTTCATAGTACATCTCGGGCGAGAAGCTCTCGTAGCGCCGGATCAGCTCGATCGCGGTGTCGCCCGTCTTCAGGTCGTCATAGGCGCGCGCGTCGCAGGAAAAGAGGGGCAGAAGCAACAGAAGAAGAACGCCCGCAAGAAGGACGTCAAATTGTGTCGTATTTCGTTTCATGAAAGCTTTCCTTTGTGTCTTTTCTTTAAAGTATGTCCGGCTGATCGCCGCGCGGCTCCTTACAGGCCCAGCTCGACGGCGCGGCGGAAGCGCACCTCACCGGCGAGCGCCTTGTCGATCTGTGCGATCAGCGCCTCACGGTCGCGGTTGAGCGTGCCGCGCAGCGGGAGATAGTTCGAGGCGTGGTTGGAGCGGAAGACGCTGCCGTCGCTGTCGATGTGCTGCAAGATGACGCGGTTCTCCATCGCCAGCTCCTTCGGGCCGAGCATCGTCAGCTCGCCGTTTTCGATCCAGTCGTGCAGGGGCGTGCCGCTGTAGACGCGCAGCGTCAGCATTGCGACGTAATCCGCCTTGATGCGCGAGAGCGCCGCAGCGGTGGCGACGGCGTGCTCCTCGCTCTGCTCTCTGCCGCCCATGCCGTTGATGGCGGTGACCGAGAGCGTCATCCCCGCCGCCTTCGCGCGCAGCGAGTGCTCGATGATCTCCTCCGCCGTCACGCCCTTGTCGTACTTTTTGAGCAGCGGCTCCAGACCCGTTTCGAGTCCGACATAAACCAGCGCGAGACCGTGCTCGCGCAGCGACCGCAGCTCCGCGTCGGTCTTGCGCATCAGCGCCTTGGTGGAGGCGTAGGCACTCACGCGCTCGCACTCGGGGAAGTGGTCGCGGATATAGTCGAGCACGCTGAGCAGATAGTCCATCGGCAGGATCAGCGCGTCCCCGTCGGCGAGAAAGATGCGCTCGATGTGCGGATAGTAGACGCGCGCCTCCGCCAGATCACCGAGCACCTGCTCCAGCGGGTTGATGGAGAAGGTCTTCTCCTTGTACATAATGCAGAACGCACATTTGTTGTGGCTGCACCCGAGGGTGCACTGGACGATCAGACTGTGCGCCTCGCTGGGCGGGCGGTAAACGCTGCCGGAATAGTGCATCTCAATTCTCCTTTTTCAGCTTGCCCTCGCACTTGGACAGAAAACGTTCCACGTCTATGATCGCGCGCTGATGCGTCCCCTCGCCGATCAGGCCGGCGTCGTCGTAGCCGGCGACCCGGAAATCGAAAATTTTTCCGTTTTCGGAGATGTGCGTGATCTCCGCCTCCGCGCGCAGCTTCATACCGATGGGAGAGGGAGAAACGTGCGCAATATCGAGTTTTACGCCGACGCTGCTCTTGCCCTCGGGCAGCTCGCGCTGCATGAGGCAGAACGCGGCGTTTTCCATCATCGCCGCAAGGAACGGCGTACCGAAAACCGGCAGAGCGCCGCTGCCGAGGCTGGCGGCGGTATTCTCCTCCGTGACGAGGCCCGTGACCTCATAGCGGTCTCCAACCTGCATAACAATACCTCCAATGATCAGAATGCAATATATTGTAGCATAAAAGAGGCACCGGCACAAGAGCCGGCGCCTCTTTTGGAAAAATTTCCGCTTGCGCGCTCAGTTCTCCGCCTTGACGCGGATCCAGAGCTTGCTCAGCTCGCGCTGGAGCGTGACGTTGTCGTGGAAGATCTCGTCCTTGTCGTAGCCGCTGCGGGGGAGATACGCCTCGTTATAGGCGTAGAGCTCCGTGTTCGTGCTCATTTCCTTGAGCACCTCGGCGTTCGGGGAGGCATAGCCGACGGTGCTGGAGTTGTCGAAGGACGCGTCGTAGGTGAGGACGTAGTTGATGAACTCATGCGCCAGCTTGGGGTTTTCAGCGTTCGTCGGAATGACCATCGCGTCGCACCAGATGTTCGTGCCCTCCTTGGGCATGCTGAAGCTCATCTCCTCGTTCTCGTCGAGGATGACAGTCGCGTCGCCGCTGTAGACGACCGCGATGTCCATCTCGCCGTTCATCATGGAGTCGATGACCTCGTCGGTGACATAGATCGGGGCCATGGTGTTGTTCATTTCACGCAGCCACTCGTACGCCTCCTCGATCTCGCCGGAGTCGGAGGTGTTCATCGAATAGCCCAGCGCCTTGAACGCCATCATGAAGGAGTCGCGCTCGGAGTCGTAGATGTAAATGCGGCCGGCGTAGTCGGTATCGCGCAGGATCGACCAGCCCTCCGCCTCGACCACGCTGGGATCGACGTTGTTGTGGTTGTAGACCAGGCCGACGCTGCCCCAGAAGTAGGGCACGGAGTACGTCCCGTCCGGGTCATAGCCGAGGCCCACGACCTGCTCGGCAAGGTTGCCGAGGTTGGGGATCAGGCTCTTGTCGAGCGGCTGGAGATAATTTCCGGCGATCAGACGCTCGATCATGTAGTCCGAGGGGATCAGCACGTCGTAGGAGTCGCCCGCCTGCAGCTTGGTGTACATCATTTCGTTGGAGTCGAAGTTCTCGACGATGACCTTGACGCCGAACTGCTTTTCAAAGTTCGAGATCAGGTTCTCGCCCAGATACTCGCCGGGGAGGTAGAGCTTGAGCACGGCGGAGCCGTACTTGGCCGCTGCGTCCGACTCCGAAGTGCCGCCGCCGCTGCCGTCGCCGCCGCCGCAGCCGGCAAGGGCGAGGGTGAGGAATACCGCCGTCAGCAGAAGAGAGATTGCCTTTTTCATGTTGTTTTGCTCCTTTTCATTCCAATATTTCTGAACCGATTTCTTCCAAAGTGGGGTGTCCCGATGAAAGTGTGCGCGCTATTGTTTCTTCTTTTCCTTCTTCTCGCGGATGATCGGAACGATATTGACAATGCCGAGCGCCACCGTGATGAGCAGGATCACGATCGTCGAAAGCGCGTTGATCGAGGGGTTGACGCGCTTGGACATCGTGTAGACGAGGATGGAAATGTTGTTCACGCCGTTGCCGGTGGTGAAATACGAGATCACGAAGTCGTCGAAGCTCATCGTGAACGCGATCAGCGCGCCGGAGACGATGCCGGGGCGGATCTGCGGCACGATGACGCGCGTGAGCGCCTGAAACGGCGTCGCGCCGAGGTCGAGCGCCGCTTCGATCAGATTGGGATCGAGGGAGCGCAGCTTAGGCGTCACCGAGAGCATGACGTAGGGGATGCAGAACATGATGTGCGCGAGCAGCATCGTGAGGAAGCCCTTTTTTACGGCAAGCACGCTGAAGAACATCAGCAGGCTGATCGCCGTGACGATATCGGGGTTCATCACGGGCAGGTCGTTCACGCGCTCCACGATCGCGGTGAGCACCTTGCTCGACCTGGAAAGCCCGATCGCCGTGATCGTGCCGACGACGGTGGAGACCAGCGTGGCGATCACCGCGATCAGCACCGTGTACAGGATCGCCTCCGTCATGGCGGAGTCTGAGAACATCTTCTCGTACCAGCGCAGGGAGAAGCCGCTGAATTTCGTGAGCGAGCGCGAGTCGTTGAAGGAGAACACGATGATATAGAAAATGGGAAAGTAGAAGAACAGCAGCGTCAGCGCGAGAATGATCTTGCCGCCGATCCTGCGGGATTTCTTTTCGTCCATGCCGTGCTCACTCCTTTCCGCCCGACGCGACCGAGACGTCGATCTTGCGCGTAAAGTACATCGAGAGCATGATGATGACCGCCATGATCATTGAGATCGCGCTGCCGAAGTTCCAGTCGCCGGAGGTGAGGAACTGCGATTCGATCACGTTGCCGACGAGAACGTACTGTCCGCCGCCGAGCAGCTTTGGAATAAAGAAGCTGGACACCGCGGGCAGAAATACCAGCGTGATGCCGGAGACGACGCCGGGCAGCGACAGGGGAAGGGTGACGCGCAGGAAGGACTGCACGTTGTTCGCGCCGAGGTCCGCCGCCGCGTTGAGCAGATTTTTGTCCATCTTGTTCAGCGAGGTATGGATCTGCAGGATCATGAAGGGGATAAAGTTGTAGACCATACCGAGGATAACGGCAAAGCTCGTGTGGAGCATGGTGACCGGCCCGATGCCGAAGAGCCCGAGAAAAGCGTTGAGCACGCCGTCGTCCTTGAGGATGCCGAGCCACGCGTAGGTGCGCACCAGCATGTTGACCCAGGTGGGCATGGTGATGAGCAGAATCATGACCGTCTCGCCGTGCTCGGACAGGTGCGCGATCGCATAGGCGATCGGATAGCCGAGCAGCACGCAGATCAGCGTCGTGAAGAACGCGATGTACAGCGAGCGCCAGAGCACCGCGCGAAAGATCTTGTCGGTGACAAAGCGGACGAAGTTGTCAAACGTAAAGCGGAAGGTGAGCACGTCGTTGCCGGACTGGGTGAAGGCATACAGCACGATCAGCAGCATCGGCACAACGATCATGACCGTGATCCACGCGACATACGGATAGGTCATCGAGCGAAATTGCTTCACTTGTGGCCTCCCTTCTTCATCACATGGATGTCCTCGGGACGGAAGACGAGGCCGACCTCGGAGCCCTCCTCCGCGGCGCGGGTGGTTGAAACCTTGTACTCGTAGCCCGCCGTGGCGAAGGTCACGTCGTAGACGCCCGGCGTGATGGTCTCGGGATCAAAGTCGTACTTGACGTCGGTGATCTCGACCTGCTCGTTTTCATCCTCCAGGCTCCATGCCGACGCGGTCGCCCACATCTTGAGATCGGTATCCAGCGCGATGCTCTCCTGAATATCCTCGACCTTTTTGAAGAAGTTCATCGCGTAGATCTCTTCCTGATACACCGTGCTCTCCACGCGGTTCTCCTTGACGACCAGCGCGCGCACGGTGATGGAGGTGCCGGCGGCGGTGGCGAAGGTGACGGAGTATTCGCCGGTCTCGGGCTTGATGTCGTAATCGACGGTCTTGATGGAGACGTTTTCCTCCGTCTCGGCGATCCACGCCTCCGCGGAGGCGAGCGCAATGACCTTTGCGTCGCTGAGCGAGGCCGCGTCCGCGACGTCCAGAATGAAACCGCTGGCGCTGATCTTTTCGCCCGCTTCGGCATTGAACACCGGTTTATCCTGCGAGACCTGCATCTTGACGGTGATGGAGGTGCCGGCGCGGGTCTCGACGACGGTGTCGTAGTGCATTCCCTTGAAAAGCTGGGATTTGACCACGCCCTTGAGCATGCCCTCCCCGCGGGGGACGATGTCCAGGTGCTCGGGACGGATGACGATGTCGACCTTCTCATTCTTTTCAAAGCCGCGCGCCTTGCAGGGAAACTTCTTATCCTCGAACATTACGAGGTCGTCGTCCAGCATCACGCCTTCGATGATGTTCGTCTCGCCGATGAAGTTCGCGACGAACTCGTTGACCGGGCGGCGGTAGATCTCGGTCGGCGTGCCGATCTGCTGGATCTCGCCGGCGTTGATGACAACGATCTTGTCCGACATCGTCAGCGCCTCCTCCTGATCGTGCGTGACGAAGATGAAGGTGATGCCGACCTCCTGCTGGATGCTCTTGAGTTCGTGCTGCATTTCCTTGCGCAGCTTGAGGTCCAGCGCGCCCAGCGGCTCGTCGAGCAGCAACACGCTCGGCTCGTTGACAAGGGCGCGGGCGATGGCAATGCGCTGCTGCTGACCGCCGGAGAGCTCCGTCACGTTGCGCTTGCCGTAGCCCTCCAGATTCACGAGGCGCAGCATGCGCATGACCTTCTGCTCGATGACGTCCTTGGGCTCCTTCTTGATCGTCAGGCCGAAGGCGATGTTGTCGTACACGTTCATGTGCGGGAACAGCGCGTACTTCTGGAACACGGTGTTGATCTCGCGCTTGTAGGGCGGGACGCTGAGGATATCCTCGCCGTCGAAGAGGACCTTGCCCTCGGTCGGCTGCAGGAAGCCGCCCAGAATGCGCAGCAGCGTCGTTTTGCCGCAGCCGGAGGGCCCGAGCAGCGTCACGAACTCGTTTTCATAGATGTCCAGGGATACGCCCTTGAGCACGACCGTTCCGTCCTCAAAGCTTTTGACGATATTCTTGAATTGAATGAGCTTCTTTGCTTCTTCCGCCATAGCATTCTCTCTCCTTATATAAATACAATGCGACGATCGGATCCGTAACGCTCAGAACAGGGGAGGCGTCGATACCCAAAGCACATGCGCCGGCGTCTTGTGCTCGTTCCGCAGGCTGTGGAAGGTGCGCCCGTGAAGGTAGAACGTTTCGCCACGACGCAGCGCCAGGCGCTTGCCGTCGCACTCCAGGACCACGGAACCGTCCGCCACGTAGCCGAATTCCTCACCGCTGTGGGGCTGCACCTCAAAGGACCGCCCGTCGGCGGGAAGCGTCAGCAGGATCGGTTCCATACGGTTTTTCTGCGTGTTCGGGACGATCCAGTGGATCGTGCACTCCTCGCGCTCGTCCACAAAGAAGTCGGACTCGCGGAATACGATCTGCTCCGCTTTTTCCTCCTTGAAAAAATCGGACAGATTGGTGCCGAGCGCCTCCACGATGTCGCTGAGCGAATCGAGGGAGGGGGTCGTCAGGTTTCGCTCGAGCTGGGACAAAAAGCCCTTGGTCAGCTCGCTTCTGCTGGCCAGCTCCTCCAGCGTCAGCCCCTTTTGCGTGCGAAGCTGCTTGATTTTACCGCCGACGTCCATCCCACTGCCTCCAAGGTTCAATATAGTGAACAAAATGTTTTCGATATAAAACCATATGCTATGATACACGCAGGCGGGAAAAAAAGCAACAGAAAATTAAACTTTTGGTTTATAAAATCAAACTTTCTACAAATAAGAAAAGCAGGGGCTTATTTCGCCCCTGTTTTTGTCTGTTTGGTGCATGGCGGAAAGTATTTTTCCCGAAAGGGGACCGACTCCACCGCGAATTCCTTTCCCCTCAGGTATGAAAGCGTCCCTGCGTCGGTGGGGAAGTCGAAGCGCAGGCGGTAGGAGCAGAGCAGCTGCGCCTTTTCCCCATAACGCCGGTTCGTCTCTCCGCTTCCGTATTTCCCGTCTCCGAGCAGCGGATGACCGAGGTCGGCGAAGCTTGCGCGGATCTGGTGCGTGCGGCCCGTCAGCAGCTCCGCCTCGACGAGCGACAACTCGCCGCGCGTTTCCAGCGTATCGTAGAGCGTTACGGCGCTGCGCCCGTCCGGCACGGCGCGGTGGTAGACGCGCATACGCCCCTCGCGCTCGTCCTTTCGCAAAACGCACTCGATGCGCCCCTTCGGCGGCTCGGGCCGGCCGAGACAGACGCAGAGGTAGCGCTTTGTCAGCTCGCGGTCCCTGATCTTTTCGTTCAGGATACGCAGAGCCTCCGCGTTTTTCGCCGCGATGACGATGCCGCCGGTGTTTCGGTCGATGCGGTTGCAAAGCGCCGGCGTGAAGGCGCTTTCCTCCCGCGGGCGCCACTCGCGCTTCTGATAGAGGTAGGCCAGAAAGTGATCCACAAGGGTGACGCCCGTATCGCCGTCGCCGGCGTGGCAAAGCTGACCGGCGGGCTTGTCGAGCAGCGCGATATTCTCATCCTCATAGACGATGCTCAGGCGCGGAGAGGCGATGGTGAGATAGACGTTGTTCCTGTCCGGCGCGGCAAAAAACTCGTCGTTGACGTAGCACTGCACCGCGTCGCCCTCGCTCAGCCGCAGGTCCCGCGCCGCGCGCGCGCCGTTGACCTTGATGCGCTTGAGGCGGAGGTACTTTTGCGCCAGCGACGCGGGGAGCAGGGGGATCGCCTTGGCAAGAAACCGGTCCAGCCGCTGACCGGCGTCGTTTTTGCCGATGATAAACTCCCGCATAAGCCGCGCCTCCCGAGCTTTTTATGCTATTTTACGGCATGAAAAAGATTTTTTCAAGAAAAAGCAAAAAAATGTTTGACAAGCAGGGGGCACTTAACTATAATATTACTCGTGTCATTGTGAGGTGCGTCATGCGTCTTGATGTAAAAGGTATCCTTCACACGCCCGGAGACGGAATTGCATTCAACGAGGAATTGGATCTTTCCGATGTGGACTTCGGCGGCGTGTGTCCGGCGGTTCGGCCCGTCTCAGTGGTAGGGTCGGTGCGGAACATTGCCGGGATGCTTCGTTTGCAGATGGACGTCGACACGCTGCTCTCCTGTGTGTGCGACCGCTGCGGGAGCCCGTTTGAAAAGCCCTTCCACATTTCGCTGGAGCGTTTGCTCGCAAGCGAGCTGGAGGAGGAGGACAACGACGAGATCCTGCTGCTCGACGACGGCGCGTTCGATCTGGACGAGCTGACGCGGGAGGCGTACATCCTCAATATGGACACGAAAATGCTTTGCCGCGAGGACTGCAAGGGCCTGTGCCCCGGCTGCGGCGCAAACCTCAACGTGGAGGAATGCCGCTGCAAAAAGGAGATCGACCCGCGCTGGGCGGCGCTGCAAAAGCTGCTGTAAATTTCACGGCGAAACGCCGTTGTCGATCAAGGAGGTGTCAACATGGCAGTCCCTAAGGGGAAGGTTTCCCGCGCAAGGCGTGATAAGAGGCGCAGCTCTCACTGGAAGCTGACCGCTCCGAAGCTGGTCGCGTGCAAGAAGTGCGGCGCGCTGCATCAGCCGCACAGAATGTGCCCCGAGTGCGGTACGTACAACGGACGCACCGTCAAGGTCATCGAGGCGAAGACCGCGGCGGAATAAGAAATTCATACCGAATGAAAAAGCACGGCAGTAAGCCGTGCTTTTTTGTTGGGTCCGTCATCGGTTTTCAGTTGTGTTTTTGAAATAATATGATAGAATACTATAAAAATTGTTTTAACGGAGTGCAGCATGGAAGAATTGGAAAACGATCTGCCGCAGCAGGACGGCGAGCCCGGGGAAGAGGGAATGCCGGGGCGCGACCTGTACGAATGGGTGCGTTCCCTGGTGATGTCGGTATTGACGATCGTACTGCTTTTTACCTTTGTCGCGCGGATGATGGGCGTGCAGGGACCGTCCATGATCCCGACGCTTCAAAACGGCGACCGCCTGCTGGTGCTCAACGCGCCGCTGGTGAGCGAATTCCGGCAGGGAGACGTCGTCATCGCGCGCAAGGAGAGCTTTTCCGACGATCCGATCGTCAAGCGCATCATCGCGGTCGGCGGACAGACGGTGGATATCGACTTCATCTCCGGCACGGTCTATGTGGACGGCACGGCGCTGGAGGAGGACTATATCAACGACCTCACCTATACCTATGAAGGAACCTCCTTTCCGCTGACGGTCCCGAACGGTTCGGTATTCCTGATGGGCGACAACCGCAACATGAGCACCGACAGCCGCGAGCCGCGCATCGGCACGGTAGACACGCGCTATCTGATCGGCAAGGCGGTGTTCCTGCTCTTTCCGGGACCGGATTCCGTGACGGACAAGCGCGACTTCAGCCGCATCGGCGTGTTGAACGGGGCAAAGAGCCATGCAGGTTGACAATCTGAGCTGGTTCCCCGGGCACATGACCAAAACGCGGCGCATGATCGCCGCGGAGCTCGGGAACGTGGACGCGGTATGCGAGATCGTCGACGCGCGCATTCCGCTCTCGTCGCGCAATCCCGAGATCGACGCCCTGACGGCGGGGAAGCCGCGCCTTGTGGTGCTCAACCGCGTCGATCAGGCGGACCCGGAAGCAACAAAGCGCTGGGCAGCGTGGTTCCGCGGACAGGGCTGCGACGTGCTGGAGGCCGACGCGAAAAACGGCGCCGGCGTCAAACAGTTTGCGCCGGCGGTACGGACGCTGCTGCGGGAAAAGATCGCCGCCTATGAGGCAAAGGGACAGGTTGGGCGCGTGCTGCGCGTCATGGTGCTCGGCATCCCGAACGTCGGCAAGTCCACGTTTATCAATAAGGTCTCCGGCCGCAAGACGGCAAAGGCGGAGGACCGGCCCGGCGTCACCCGCAGCAAGCAATGGGTGCCTGTGGACAAAACGCTGGAACTGCTGGATACGCCCGGTATCCTCTGGCCCAAATTTGAGGACGCGTCCGTCGGGATGCGCCTTGCGTTCACCGGCGCGATCCGCGACGAGGTCGTGGATATCGAGGAGCTGGCGATGCGCCTGATGGACTATCTCGGCAGATACTATCCCGAGGCGCTTTCCGCACGCTACCGGATCGCGGCCGAGCCCGGGGAGGACGGCTGGGCGCTGGTGGAGAAGGCGGGACGCAAGCGCGGCTTTCTGATTGCCGGCGGCGAGGTCGACACGGAGCGGATGAGCCGGATTTTGCTTGATGAATTCAGAGGTGGAAAGCTGGGACGCTTTACACTGGAAACGCCGCCGGAGGAGGAAAAAGGTGCCGGACCTGAGCTTTGAAAACGAGGCGCGCGCCGCAGGCTATGCCATTGTGTGCGGCGTTGACGAAGCGGGCGCGGGCCCCCTTTGCGGGCCGGTCTATGCCGCTGCCGTCGTCCTGCCGGAGGACTGTGTGATCCCCGGACTGGACGACTCCAAAAAGCTGACGCCGCGCAAGCGCGACGAGCTTTATTCTGCGATACAGAACATTGCCGTCGCGTATTCGGTGTCGTGGGTGGACGAGAAGGAGATCGACGCGACGGATATCCTCAGCGCACGCATGAAGGCGATGCAGCTCGCCATCGACGCGCTCGCCGTCAGGGCGGACTATGCGCTGGTCGACGGGAACCGCGACCACGGAAAAACCGCCGCGATCACGACGCCGCACCGCTGCCTGGTCCACGGGGACGGCCTTTCCGCGAGCATCGCCGCCGCCTCGATCCTTGCCAAGGTCAGCCGCGACCGCTATGTGATCGACGTGCTGGACAAGCAGTACCCGGAGTACCGCTTCGCGCAGCACAAGGGGTACGGGACAAAGCTGCACCGCCAGATGTTTGACAGGTACGGCCCATGTCCGGCGCACCGCGTGACATTCCTGAAGAAATGGCAAAAGAAGGAGCAGTGACCAGCAAGGCGCGCGGCGATTGGGGCGAAAGCGCGGTCGCCGCGTATCTGCGCGAAAATGGGTATCAGATCGTCGCCTCAAATTACCGCTGCCGCTTCGGGGAGATCGACCTGATCGCGCGCGGCGGCGGCGTGCTCTGCTTTGTGGAGGTCAAGACGCGGAGCCGCTCCGACTTCGGCCTGCCGCGAGAATCCGTGACGGCGGCCAAGCAGAAGCGCCTGCGCACGACGGCGCTGTATTACCTCTCGACGCACGATCCCGACGCGGTCTGCCGCTTTGATGTGGCGGAGGTCTACGCGGAGGACGGCGGGACGCGGATCGAATACCTCGAGGACGCATTTTGAAACGCCGGATCGGAAGGGGGCGGAGGCTGTGGGAAGCAGCTGCGGCGAAAATCTTCGCCTGACGATTTTCGGACAGTCCCATTCGAGCGCGGTCGGCGCGACCGTGGAGGGCATCCCCGCCGGGGAGCGGATCGACGTGGAGCGCCTACGCGCGTTTCTTACCCGCCGCGCGCCGGGACAGGGCGAGCTTTGCTCTCCGCGGCAGGAAACGGACGAGCCGGAGTTTCTGTCGGGGCTGCGCGACGGCGTCACCTGCGGCGCGCCGCTGACCGTGATCCTCCGCAATCGCGACGCGCGCCCGGAGGACTATGATTCCATCAAAAACATCCCTCGCCCGGGGCACGCGGACTATACCGCCTGGGTCAAGTACGGCGCGGCGCGGGACTACGCCGGAGGCGGGCATTTTTCCGGACGTCTGACGGCGCCGCTCTGCGCGGCGGGCGGCATCTGCATCCAGCTTCTGGAGCGCGAGGGCGTCACCGTGCGCGCCCATGCCGCCGAGATCGGAGGCGAAACGGAGCCGGAGGCGATGGAGGCCGCGATCCGCAGGGCAAAAGCGGAGGGCGACAGCGTCGGCGGCGTCGTGGAGTGCGAGCTGCGCGGCGTTCCGGCGGGCCTCGGCGATCCGATCTTCGACGGGCTCGAAAACCGGATCGCGCGCATCGTATTCGGCATTCCCGCCGTCAAGGGCGTCGAATTTGGCGCGGGCTTCGCGTCCGCAAGGCTTCGCGGAAGCGAAAACAACGATCCGTTCAAGCTGGAGGACGGCAGGGTCGTCACAGCGACCAACCGCTGCGGCGGCATCCTCGGCGGCATCTCCACGGGAATGCCCATCGTATTTCGCGCGGCGTTCAAGCCGACGCCCTCCATAGCGCTGGAGCAGGAGAGCGTCGACCTCGAAGCCATGCGCCCGGCAAAGCTCCGCGTCGGGGGACGCCACGATCCCTGCATTGTGCCGCGCGCGATCCCCGCGGTGGAGGCGGCGGCGGCAATAGCCGTCTACGACGCGCTGCTGTCCCACAGAAAAGAAAGGCTGTAAAGGAATATGCAATTACAGGATTACCGTCTTGCGATCGACCGCGTCGACGACGAGCTGGTTCATTGCTTCGTCAAGCGGATGGAGCTATCGGCGCAGATCGCGGCGTATAAGAGGGAACACGGCCTTCCGGTGCGCGACGCGGAGCGCGAGCGGGAAAAGCTTGCGTCGGTTGGGGAAATGCTGCCGCCGGAGCTGAAGGACAGCGGCGCGGCTTTCTTTGAAACGATCCTTCGTTTGAGCCGCGAGCGTCAGGAACGCATCCTCGGCGGGGAAGCGTGATGGACAATGTCATCCTCATCGGGATGCCGGGCAGCGGCAAAACGACGCTCGCGCGCGCCTATGCGGAGAGGTACGGGCTTGCGTTCGCGGACTGCGACGAGCTGGTCTGCGAGTGGGCGGGCGTGACGATCCCCGAGATTTTTGCGCGCGAGGGAGAAGCGGGCTTTCGCCGGAGAGAGACCGAAGCGCTCCGGGAGCTTTGCGCGCGCCGGAGCACCGTGATCGCGACCGGAGGCGGCTGCGTTACGCTAAAGGAGAACGTTGCCCTGCTGCGGAAAAGCGGGACCGTGCTCTGGGTCAGGCGTTCCCCGGAGGCGCTTGCGACCGGCGGCCGTCCGCTTTCCCTGACGCAGGATATCGGCAAAATGTACGAGCTCCGCAGGCCGCTGTACGAGAGCGCCTGCGACGCGAGCATTGAAAATAACGGCACGATCGGCGCGGCCTTGCGCCAAATCGCCAAAAGGTGCCGAAGAGAGGGAAAAGCTATGATCGATCAAAAACTGGTAACCTGGGGCAGCAGCGGCAACATTATCCGCGAGATCGCGGAGTACGGCGTGGAACGGGCGAAGGTCGTCGGCGCGGAGAACGTCTACAACTTCACCATCGGCTCGCCGAGCATCGACCCGCCGCCCGTCGTATTCGAGACGATGGAGCGGTATCGCAGCACCGTTCCGGCGGCGCAGCTGCACACCTACGCGCCCGCCGTCGGCTTTCCGGACGTGCGGCAGAAGGTGGCGGACTATCTGACGAAGACCTTCGGCGTAGCCTACGGCGCGAAGGATATCTTCATCACCTGCGGCACCTCGACCTGCCTGGCGGTGCTGACCCGCGTGCTGCTCTCCGGCGGCGGGCGTGCGCTGACCTTCACGCCGTATTTCATGGACTACAAGTATTACGCGGAGTCCGTCGGCTCGTCCTTGATCGAGTGTCCGACCGACCCGGATACCTTCCAGCTCGATCTCGGTGCGGCGGAGAAGTCGATCACCGAGGATACGGTGATGCTGGTCATCAACTCGCCGAACAACCCCTCCGGCGTCGTGCTGCGGCGCGAGGGGCTTGAGGGGCTGGCGGCGCTGCTGGAGCGCAAGCAAAAGGAACACGGCCATCCGATCTACATCGTCGCGGACGAGCCGTACCGCGAGCTGGTGTACGACGGACAGGAGGTCGTGTATCTGCCGTCGATCTACAAGAACACGATCTACTGCTATTCCTTCAGCAAATCCATGTCGCTGCCCGGCGAGCGCGTCGGCTTCATGGCGCTGCCGCCGGAGCTGGACGACTATTCCGACATCCACGCCGCCTGCATCGCCGTGATCCGCGCGTTTGGCTACATCTGCGTCTCGTCGATGTGGCAGCGCGTGGCGGTGGACTGCCTCGGCGCGACGAGCGATATCGAGGTCTATCACGGCAACCGCGATCTGCTGTACGACTCGCTGACGAAGCTGGGCTACACCTGCGTGCATCCCGACGGCGCTTTCTACCTCTTTATGAAGACGCCCGAGCCGGACGCGGAGGCGTTCTGCCGCCGCGCCATGAAGAACGATCTGCTCGTCGTTCCGGGCGACAGCTTCGGTACGCCCGGCTATGTGCGCCTTGCCTACTGCGTGAGCCGCGGCGTTATCGAGCGCTCGCTGCCGACGTGGAAGGCGCTGGCGGAGGAATACGGGCTCCGCGCCCGCGGATAAGGCCGGAGGAGGGATCTGTCATGCGCCGCAAGGACCGTGAGATCACAGAGCTTGCCCGGATCGAGGACATTTTGCAGCGTGCGCGCGTGCTTCACCTCGGACTGGTGGACGGCGGCGAGCCCTACGTCGTGCCGATGCACTACGGCTATACGCTGGAGAACGGATGCCTGACGTTCTACCTGCACAGCGCGACGGAGGGGCGGATGCTGAACGTCATCCGCGTCAATCCCAGGGCGTTCGTCGAGCTGGACACCGGCGAGACGCCCGTTTCGGGCGGGGAAAACGCCTGCAAGTACGGCGCCGCGTATGA
The DNA here is from genome assembly GCA_947165595.1 of uncultured Clostridia bacterium. Classification (GTDB taxonomy): domain Bacteria; phylum Bacillota; class Clostridia; order Oscillospirales; family Oscillospiraceae; genus Hominicoprocola. The sequence goes on from CAMVAV010000014.1 coordinate 17,857, forward strand.
GAGCGTCATGGGCAGCGGCAGGGTGGTGCCTGTTGAGGACCCGGCGGAGAAGGTCCGCGGGCTCAATGTCCTGATGAAAACGCAGACCGGGCGCGAATTCCCGATCGACGCGCAGGCTGCCGAAAACGTCACGGTGCTCCGCATCGACGTCGATTCGTTCACCGCGAAGCGCCGTCCGATGCCCGCTGCCGTCGGAGCCGAGGGAACGTCGGGACCGAAGTCGCTGGCCGAGATGGACAACCGCGAGCTGTTCAACGTCGCCGCGGGGGAGCGCGGACCGATCGCGCAGGAGTATCTGCGCGAGATCCTCCTCAAATACCGCGCGAAGCACGGCTCTGACGCGGATCTGCGAACGATGGTGCAGACCGTCCTGGAGGAGGACGAGACTTGAAGAAGGAAAGCACGCGGACGATTATGAACCGCCCGCGTGCTTTTTTATGATCTGATCCCGTATGCGTCCATCGCGTCGAAAAGCTGCTTTTGACGCTCCGGCGACATGGCGCACAGCGGGAGCCGCAGCTCGCCGGAGCAGAGCCCGAGCCGCGCGAGCGCAGTCTTGACCGGAATGGGGTTTACCTCGCAGAACAGCGCGCGCACCAGCGCGGACATGCGAAGCTGCAAAATTCCCGCCTTATGCAGGCTGCCGGACATGCCGAGATGGGTGAGCTCGCGCATGTCCTCCGGGATCAGGTTCGCAGCGGTGGAGATCACGCCCGCGCCGCCGAGCGTCAGGAGCGCCGCCGTGTCCTCGTCGTTGCCGGACCAGATGAGGAAATCATCTCCGCAGCAAACGCGCGTCTCCTGTATGAGCGCAAAGCTTCCGCTCGCCTCCTTGACGCCGGCGATGTTCGGATGCTCCGCCAGCGCGGCGTAGGTATCGGCCGTGCAGCAGACGCCCGTGCGCGAGGGGACGTTGTATACGATGACCGGGATGCCGGCCGCGTCCGCTATCGCCCCGTAGTGGGCAACGAGCCCCGCCTGCGTCGCCTTGTTGTAGTACGGCGTCACGACGAGCGCGCCGTCCGCGCCGAGCGACTCCGCCTCCCGCGTCAGCTCGATCGCCGTCGCCGTGTCGTTGGAGCCGGTGCCAGCAATGACGGGGACCCGATGCGCTGCCTCGTCGACGCAGGCACGAATGAGCGCGGCGCGCTCGCCGCGCCGGAGCGTGGGCGCCTCGCCGGTCGTGGCGCAGACGATCAGCGCGTCCACACCCGCCTCCAGCTGACGCCGAACGAGCGTCCGAAAGCACGCAAGGTCTGCCTCTCCGTCCCGGAACGGAGTCACCAGAGCCGTTCCGCAGCCTGTAAACAGTGGATTTTTCATGGAGTATCCCGCCTTTCCAGAAACTAACATGGATAAACTGGCCTCTTTTTCTTGAAACATGCCTTTTTTTGTCCTATAATGGCAAAAAAGGGAGCGTGTGCCAATATGAGACGATGGATCCAAACGCTGGCCCTGAGCCTGCTCGCAAGCGTCCTGCTCTGCGCCGGAGCGCGAGCCATGGAAAACGATATGCTCAAGGTCGGGATAAAATACGGGAACGACGCGATGTTCTCCGCAAACCTGCAAAACTACAATGAAACCGTTGCCGGGCTCGGCTATGCGATGGGCTATTTCGACAGCGGACGGGTTTTTGTGCCGCTGGGTCCCGAAACGGATGAATATAAAATATCCATCACGATCGACGGAAATTTTTACGCCTCCGGCAACACCTATGAACAGGGGACCGGCGGCGTCGGCGGCTGGCATTTGCAGCTGGCGGAGCGTTTTGACGCCTATGAGGCGGCCGCGGACGCCGCGGCGCGGTACGAGGGCGGCTTTGTCTGCTGTCTTTCGGACGGGCTGTACGCCGTGCGCATGGGGCAGTACGCCTCTGAGAAGGATGCGCAGGCGGCGCTTTCCGCGTGGGGCGGCGAGGACGCGGCTGCGGTTGCCGGACCGAGTGGGACCGGCGTGGTCGTGACGGCGACGGGCACCAACCGGGTGCTGTTCTATTTCGACGGCGGCGGAGCGCGCCATCTTGCGCTTATGCCGCGCTCCGTCGGCGGCGAGAAGACCGTGACCTGGTTCCGCGGCTACCGCTATTACGGCGCGTTCGAGTATCAGCGCGCGCCGGGACGGAACATGACCGTCGTCAACGTCGTGAACATCGAGGACTACACCAAGGGCAGCGTGCCGTATGAGATCGGCAACGACAAGCCGCTCGAGGCGATCAAGGCGCAGGCGGTCTGCGCGCGCACCTACGCGGCAATGCAGACGCGCCACCGCTCGCAGGGCTTCGACGTGTGCACGACGGACGACTGTCAGGTGTATCAGGGCGTGGCGGCGAGCAACGCGACCACAGACCGCGCCGTGGACGAGACGGCGGGAATTTATATGTATTACGACGGAAAGCTCGCCGAGGCGTATTACTACTCCTGCAACGGCGGCGCGAGCGAGGACGCGAAAAACGTCTGGGGCAGCGAGGTCCCGTACTGCCTGGGCAAAGAGGACCCCTACGAGGCGTACGTCGCCTCCCGCATCTATAAATACAACTGGACGGTCACCTACACCAGAAGCGAGCTGACGACCCGCCTGCGCTCGCGCGGGATCGACGTCGGGACGGTCAAAAAAATCTACGTTTCCGAATATACGCCGAACGGGAACGTCCGCGCCGTAACGATCGAGGGGACGTCGGGGAAGAAGACGATCTATCGCGAATCCTGCCGTACCGCGCTGGGACTTCGCAGCATGCGCTTTGACATCGGCGGAGGAGGGGGGAGCGCCTTCTCCTGCTATGTCGACGGCGCGGACAGGACTCTGACGGAGCTTCGCGGGCTCTATACGATCTCCGGCACGGGCACGGTCAGCCGGTATTCGTCCGGCGCGTCCGACGCCTATGTCATCACCTCGCGCGGAACGTCGCCGCTGCAGCGGGAGCAGCAGACGACGCCCGCGGATACGTCCGACACGATCACGATCACGGGGCGCGGCTGGGGGCACAACGTCGGCATGAGCCAGTGGGGAGCGACCGCCATGGCGGAGCTTGGGTACAGCTTCCGCGATATCCTGCAATTCTATTATACGGGGGTCACCGTAGAATCAGCATGAAAACAAGCGACTTTGATTATTACCTTCCGCCGGAGCTGATCGCGCAGACGCCGACGGAGCGCCGCGACGCGTCCCGCCTGATGTGCCTCGACCGGAAAACGGGGGCCTATCAACACAAACACTTTTATGATCTGCCGGAGCTGCTGCGCCCCGGCGACTGCCTCGTCCTCAACGACAGCCGCGTGCTGCCGGCGCGCCTGCTGGGCCGCCGGCTTCCGGGCGGCGGCGCGTGCGAGGTGCTGCTGCTCGTCGACCGCGGGGAGAACGTCTGGGAGTGCATCGTGCGTCCGGGCAAGCATCTGCGCGCCGGCGCGCGGGTCGCCTTCGGGGAGGGAGAACTGACCGGCGAGGTGGCGGAGGTCCTGCCGGACGGGAACCGGCTGGTGCGCTTTGCCTATGAGGGCGTCTTTCTCGAGGTGCTCGAGCGCCTCGGCAGGATGCCGCTGCCGCCCTATATCAAGGCGGAGCTGCGGGACCGCGAGCGCTATCAGACGGTCTATTCCCGCGTCAACGGCAGCGCCGCCGCGCCGACGGCGGGGCTCCACTTCACGCCGGAGCTGCTGGAGAAGATCGCCGCGCAGGGCGTCCGGCTCGGCTATGTGACGCTGCATGTCGGCCTGGGGACGTTCCGACCAGTCAAGGAGGACGACGTCGAGGCGCATGAGATGCACAGCGAATACTGCGTCGTGCCGGAGGAGACGGCGGCGCTCGTCAACGAAACGAAGGCAAACGGCGGACGCGTAATCTGCGTCGGCACGACCTCCTGCCGCACGCTGGAGAGCTGGGCGGGGGAGGACGGCACGCTGCGGGCGTCCTCCGGCTGGACGGATATCTACATCTATCCCGGTTACCGCTTCAAGGTCATGGACGCGCTGGTGACGAACTTTCATCTTCCGCAGTCGACGCTTTTGATGCTGGTTTCCGCCTTCGCGGGCAGGGAGCACGTGCTTGCCGCCTATGAGGAGGCGGTGCGGGAGCGGTATCGCTTTTTCAGCTTCGGCGATGCGATGTTCCTCGCCTGATTACGCTTTGTTATCAATACATCCTGTAATCAAGACAAAAGCAGAACGCCGCGGAGGCGGCTTCGGAGGGCTTATGTTTCAAGTCATCAAATACGTCGGCAAGGCGCGGCGCGGCAGGTTTTCCTGCGCGCACGGCGGCGAGGTGCAGACGCCTGTTTTCATGAACGTCGGCACGCAGGGCGCCATCAAGGGCGGGCTCTCAGCCTTTGATCTCAAAGAAGTCGGCTGCCAGATCGAGCTGAGCAATACCTATCATCTGCATCTGCGGCCCGGCGACGACGTGGTGCGTCAAATGGGCGGGCTGCACCGGTTTATGCACTGGGACGGGCCGATCCTGACCGACAGCGGGGGATTTCAGGTCTTTTCGCTCGCGAGCCTGCGCAAGATCAGGGAGGAGGGCGTTACCTTCGCCTCCCACCTCGACGGACGGCGCATCTTTATGGGCCCGGAGGAGAGCATGCGCATCCAGTCGAACCTCGGCAGCGACGTCGCCATGGCGTTCGACGAGTGCGTGGAGAATCCGGCGCCCTACGAGTACGCCAAGGCGTCCTGCGAGCGCACGCTGCGCTGGCTGGAGCGCTGCAAGGCGGAGCACGACCGTCTCAACGCCCTGCCGGATACGGTGAACCCCGGACAGATGCTCTTCGGCATCAATCAGGGAGCGACCTATGCGGACCTCCGCATCTGGCACGCGAAAGCCATCGCGGAGATCGACTGCGAGGGCTACGGCATCGGCGGTCTGGCCGTCGGCGAGCCGACGCAGGTGATGTACGACATTCTCGACGCGGTGGAGCCGTTTCTTCCGCAGGACAAGCCGCGCTATCTGATGGGCGTCGGCACGCCGTCGAACATCATCGAGGGCGTGGCGCGCGGCGTCGACTTCTTCGACTGCGTGATGCCCGCGCGCAACGCGAGGCACGGGAAGCTGTTTACCTGGTCCGGGACCATCAATATAAAAAATGAGAAATACCGCCTCGACGAAGCGCCCATCGACGCGGAGTGCGACTGTCCCGTGTGCCGAAGCTTTTCCCGCGCGTATCTGCGGCACCTCTTCAAGGCGGAGGAGATCCTTGCGCTGCGCCTGGCGGTGATGCACAACCTGTACTTTTACAACAAGCTCGCGCAGCGCATCCGCGACGCGCTGGACGACGGCAGCTTCGACGCGTTCCGCGCGCACTACAGCGGCCGCCTGGACGAGCGCGTTTGAATCAGGGAACGGTTTTCACAAAAAAAGCTTGCGAAACGGATATACGTTCGCTATAATATGGCTTGACTTTTCAAGAAAGGGATTTTTTACACATGGATATTTCGCAGATTCTTATGATCGTTGCCATGATCGGCATTTTCTATTTCCTGCTGATCCTGCCGGAAAACAAGCGCAAGAAAAAGGCAGAGGAGATGCGCAGCAGCATCCGGAAGGGCGAGCGCATCACCACCATCGGCGGTCTGGTCGGCAAGGTCGTGCAGGTGAACGACAGCACGGTCGTGTTTGAGACCAGCGAGGACCGCGTCCGCATCGAGATCGCCAAGTGGGGCATCCAGAGCACGGAATCCTCGGAGCAGGCGGCGCAGAAGCAGGGCGGCCTGTTCGGCGGCGCCAGAAAGGATGAAAGCAAGCCCGATGAGCCGGGGAAGAGCGAGCCCGAGAAGGAAGAGAAGGTGGAGAAGGCCGCTAAGGACGAAAAACCCGGCTTCGATCCCGAAATCAAATAAAGCAACGCTTGATCGAGCAAAACGGACAGCTGCGCGCGCAGCTGTTCTTTTTTTTGGAAAAACGCCATATTCTCTTGTGTACAAGACCGTAAAGAGGAGGACATCGGCATGAAACAGATCAAACACGCAGCCGCCGGCGCGGGCATTTCAATGCTTCTGTATCTCGCTCTGGCGGCGCTTCTGGCGGCGCTGATCGTGCGCGGTACCGTGGGGGAGGGGAGAACAGGTATCCTTGTTTTGTGCTTCGCCTGCGCCGCCGCGTTTGCCGGGGCAAAGCTCGCGTCCTCGGGACAGGCGAATCCGGCTGCCGTTTGCGCGTGCAGCGCGGCGCTGTTCTGGTGTGCGATCCTGCTGTCCGGATTTCTGGTCAACGACACGCTTGCGCCCGGAAGGGCGGCGTATCTCGCAACCGCGATCGCGGCGGGCGGTATGCTCGCCTGTTTGCCGCGAATCGGAAAGGAGAAAAGGAGAAAACGAAAGCGCCGTTCCCACAAGTGAACATAAAAATTTGAACGGAATGAGGCGCCGGACCGCAAAAAGTAAAAAAACGCCTTCTACAACTTGCACAAATAAAGAGAGGAAAATCGAAAAAACCGCGACTTTGCCCGCTCGGTGGGGGCATGGTGACGAAAATCCAAATGTGGGGAAGCTCAAAAACACAGACACCACATCTTGTCCAAAAGAGCAAAAATCGAACCTTGCGTTTACGTGATTTACATAATATAATTTACATAATATTTTGACATAATTAACAAAGTTGGAGAAAATCGGCAATTTCGCTTGCGAAAAAACGGCAAAAGTCCTATTATTTATGAGTAAGTTTTCCGCTTTTCGCACAGCGTATTGCCCTTCTCCCGATGAGGTGAACGGGCTATGACGGGGATTGCAAGAGCGCGAAGGCTGCGCTGTTTGACGGTGGATCTTTTACCGCTGCGCTCGCTGCTGCTGGCGCTTTTTTTCGCGCTCGGAGCGGCCGGTGCATACGTGCTTTCCGGACGCTGCGGAGGCGAGGCGGGGGAAGAGTTGCGCCGCTATCTGACCGGTTATCTGTCGCTTGCTTCGTCTGCGGCGCTCACCGGCGAGACGGTTGCCCGCACGGCGGTTTGCTTTTTCCGCGCGCCGGTGCTGGCGTTCCTGCTGGGGTTTGCCTCGCTCGGCGTCGTGGCGCTGCCGCTGCTGCTCGCGGGACAGGGCTTTGTGCTCTCGTTCTCCCTGTTCAGCTTTGCACAGGCGGCCGGACGCGAAGGCTTTGCGCTGCTGTTTGCCCTGTTTGCGGTGCGGATGCTGTTTGTCGTGCCCTGCACGTTCCTTTTGGCGGCGGAGGCGCTGGACAAGTCCCAGTCGCTGGCGCTGCTGTCGCTCGGAGGCGGAAAACGCGCGAAGCCGGTTGTCTACGGTTCCGCGTATTGGTACCGCTTCGCCGTGTGTTGTGTGCTTCTGGCGACCGGCTGCGTGCTGGAGCTGTGGCTGACGCCTCAGCTGCTTGCCGCGCTGTGATCGACTCATCCTGAAAGAGAGAGGGGGGATGTTTTTCTTGGACGAGCTTTTGACCGGCTATCAGTCTTATCTGGCCAATGAAAAACAGGCCTCCCAGAATACGCTGAGCTCCTATATGCGCGATCTGAACCAGTTCTCCGCGTGGCTTGAGGAGCATGATCCCACCGATCTGCGCAAGGTCAAGCAGGCAACCGTGACCGAATACGTCGAATGGATGACCGGCAAGGGAAAATCCGCCGCGACCGTAACGCGCTCCATCGCCTCGATCAAGTCCTTTTACCTTTATCTGCAGGGAAAGGGCGAGGTCAAGGCAAACCCCGCGAAGGGCGTCGTGACGCAAAAGGTTGAGAGAAAGTTCCCCGAGATCCTTACCAACCGCGAGGTCGAGCTTTTTCTGGAGCAGCCGCAATGCGTCGACGCAAAGGGCTATCGCGACCACGCGATGCTCGAGCTGCTGTACGCAACGGGCATCCGCGTCTCGGAGCTGATCGCCCTCAACGAGAAGGACGTCAACCTCAGCGCCGGCTTTATCCGCTGCGAGAGCAAGGGAAAGGAGCGCATCATCCCGATCTATCCCGCCGCCGTCAAGGCGATGTCCGATTACCTCAAGGACGTCCGTCCCCAGTTGATCGCCGACCCGGAGGAAACGGCGCTGTTTGTCAATATGAACGGCGAACGCATGAGCCGCCAGGGCTTCTGGAAGATCGTCAAGCACTATCAGGAGACAGCGCAGATCAACAAGGAGATCACGCCGCACACGCTGCGCCACTCCTTCGCCGTGCATCTGCTGGAAAACGGCGCGGACCTGCATTCCATTCAGGAAATGCTGGGCCATGCGGACATCTCGTCGACACAGATTTATACGCACGTGGTAAAAAAGCAGCTCAAGGACGTCTATCAACGGGCGCACCCGAGAGCCTGAAAAACCGTTTTCCGCTTGGATGGGAGACGGTTTTTTCATACCCCGGCGCAAAACGGCAGTGCTTATGCCCGACAAAACGGCAATGATTTATGTTCAATCCGATATTGCGTTTTTCTTAATTTTTTGATACAATAGTTCGAGTATGCTGCAAGGAGGCTCCGTATGCGGATTTTGGGCATTGATCCTGGGATCGCCATCGTCGGCTTCGGCCTGATCGAGACCGACGGCGCGCAGCAGCGAATGCTGCAATACGGCGCTGTGACGACCGAGGCGGGACTGCCGCTCGCAAAGCGGCTGCTTCAAATCGGCAATGATATGGAGGAGCTGATCGGCCAATGCGCGCCGGAAGTCATCGCGATCGAGGAGCTGTTCTTCAACAACAACATCACCACCGGCATTGCGGTCGCGCACGGGCGCGGCGTGATCCTCTACAGCGCGGAGAAGTGCGGCGTGCCGCTCTTTGAATACACGCCCTCTCAGGTCAAGCAGGCCGTCGTGGGCTACGGAAAGGCGGAGAAGCGGCAGGTCATGGACATGACGAAGCGCCTGCTCAGGCTCAAGGCGGTGCCGAAGCCGGACGACGCCGCGGACGCGCTCGCCGTCGCCCTCTGCCACGCGCGCAGCGCGACGTCGCTGCTGCAGCGCTCAAACCTCGCGGCGAAGCAGACGATATAGCGCTCACGCGGGAAAGGAGATCCCAGCTTATGTTTTACTATGTCGACGGGACCGTTGCGCACATCGAGCCCTATCTCGCGGTCATAGACTGCGGCGGCGTCGGCTACGCCTGCCGGACGACGAACACGACGCTCGCGCAGCTCAAAAAGGGGCAGCGCGGACGCCTTTACACCTACCTCAACGTGGGCGAGGACGTGTTTGACCTCTACGGCTTCGCCACGCAGGGGGAGCTCGGCAGCTTTAAACAGCTGCTCGGCGTCTCCGGCGTGGGGCCGAAGGCTGCGCTGGCGATCCTTTCCTCGGTAACGCCGGAGGGGCTTGCGATGGCGGTCATCACGGGCGACGAGAAGACGCTGACCGCCGCGCCGGGCGTCGGAAAAAAGATCGCGCAGCGCATCATTCTCGAGCTCAAGGACAAGCTGGCAAAGGAGCAGCAGGCGGGCGGCTTTGTCCCGACCGCCGCAGCTTCCCCGACGGGCGGCGGCAAGGCGGTCGAGGCGGCGCAGGCGCTCGCGGTGCTGGGCTACACGCAGGGCGACATCTCCGCGGCGCTGAAGGGGCTGGACGTCGACGCGCTGCCGCTGGAGGAGCTTGTTCGCCAGGCGCTTCGCAGAATGGCAAAGTGAATGGACATTTTGCTGCGGAACGACGAGACGCTCTTGATCTTGTTTCTCTCGCTCTCCTTCCTTGCTTTTTTGTCTCTTCTCGCCGCATGGTTCACCGGACGCCGCTGGGGCGATCTGTCGAGCCGACGCCACTTCGGAGAGGCGCTGACCGAGGAGGAGATGAAGACGCTGCGCCGGTCCCGCCGGAGCTTTTGGGTCTGGGCGGGCATCTCGCTGGTTTTCCTCGCGCTTTCCTATCTCTCGCTGCGATGACGCAAAGGAGCTGCTGGCATGAGCATTGACTTCGGAACGGATATCTATGAAGAGCCGATTGTGGCGAAGACCTTTCTGCAGGAGGACGCGCAGGAGGGCTCGCTGCGCCCAAAGACGCTGCGGGAGTACATCGGGCAGGAGAAGGCAAAGGGCAACCTCGCCGTATTCATCGAGGCGGCGAAGCGGCGCGGCGAATCGCTCGACCATGTGCTGCTGCACGGCCCTCCGGGGCTCGGCAAAACGACGCTCGCCGGCATCATCGCGCAGGAGATGGGCGTGAATATCCGCATCACCTCCGGCCCCGCCATCGAAAAGGCGGGCGACCTCGCCGCGCTTTTGACCAATCTGAACGAAAACGACATCCTGTTCGTCGATGAGATCCACCGGCTCAACCGCGCGGTGGAGGAGATTCTCTATCCCGCGATGGAGGACTATGCCATCGACATCATCATCGGCAAGGGGCCGAGCGCCAATTCGATCCGGCTGGATCTTCCGCACTTCACGCTCATCGGCGCGACGACGCGCTCAGGGCAGCTCTCCGCGCCGCTGCGCGATCGCTTCGGCGTGACGCTGCGTCTCGAGCTTTACACGCCGGAGGAGCTGTGTGAGATCGTGACGCGCTCGGCGGGCATTTTGAACGTCGAGATCGAGCCGGAGGGCGCGATGGAGATCGCGAAGCGCTCGCGCGGCACGCCGAGGATCGCCAACCGGATGCTCCGCCGCGTGCGCGACTTTGCCGAGGTCAGGGCAAACGGCGTCATCACGCGTCCCGTCGCGGACGAGGCGCTGCGCGCGCTCGAGATCGACCGGCTCGGCCTGGACCCCATCGACCGCCGGATGCTCCGCGCCGTGATCGAAAACTACGGCGGCGGGCCAGTCGGGCTCGAAACGCTTGCCGCGACGATCGGGGAGGAGGCGGTCACGCTGGAGGACGTCTACGAGCCGTATCTGATGCAGCTCGGATTTCTGACGCGCACGCCCCGCGGGCGCTGCGTGACGAAAAAGGCCTACGACCACCTCGGAATTGCCGTTCAGGGAGCCTTAGCGGGCGAAAACGGGCAGTTGAGCTTTTAATTCTATAATTATTTGCGGTTTTTAATAATTATTCAGATTACTCAAAAATTTTTATCACATTTTATAGATTTTTTCTTGACAAGAAAATACTCATGCAGGTATAATGCCATATGGTTCATCAATATGAGGGTACTTTGGACGGCGGCAGCCGCCGCTCGGATGAGGAGCTTTGTTTGCTCGTCACCGAGGGGAACGCCGAAGCCGAAGAGGAGCTTGTAAAACGCTATTACGCTCTGGTCCGCGCCTGTGCGCGTCCGCTGTTTCTTGCGGGAGGCGACGGGGAGGACCTCATTCAGGAGGGTATGTTCGGGCTTTTGCAGGCGATTCGGGAGTATCATGAGGAAAAAGCCGCCTCCTTCCGCACCTTTGCTGAAATCTGTATCCGAAATCGGCTCTATTCCGCCTTGCGCGCCGCGGCGCGGGACAAGCATGCGCCGCTCAATCAGTCCGTATCTCTGGATCACCCTTTCTTTGACAGCACTTCCTATGTTGCCGGGGCCTTTGACGCGTCCTGCACCGATCCCGAACTGCTGATCGCCGACAGGGATTATGTGGAGAGCGTATTGGAGGACACTGCGAGGCAGTTGTCCGAGTTTGAGGCAAAGATCCTGGGACTCTATCTTGAAGGCCTGTCCTGTCAGGAGATCGCAAAGCTGGTCGACAGATCTCCGAAGTCGGTGGACAATGCCGTTCAGCGCGTGCGGAGAAAAACCGCGCGTCAGCTTCGCGCGGGCGAGGCGGGCAAGCGCTGAAGGGGAGCGGGCAGGCTCCCGGCCGGCAGGGGAAACCCTGCGTCCGTTCAGATAATAGGCAGCAACCGCATCGGGAGTTGCTTGTTATATTCTTCCAATTCAAAGAGAGGGTAAAAAACATGTACGAAGACAAAACCTTAGTCTGCAAGGAATGCGGCAACGAGTTCGTGTTCACCGCCGGCGAGCAGGAGTTCTATGCGGAGCGCGGCTTCCAGAACGAGCCCCAGCGCTGCAAGGCCTGCCGTGATGCGCGCAAGAACGCCGCCCGCGGCCCGCGTGAGTATTTCACCGCTGTTTGCGCAAACTGCGGCGGCGAGGCTCGTGTTCCGTTTGAGCCGAAGACCGACCGTCCGGTTTACTGCAGCGATTGCTTCGCGAAGATGCGTGCCGAGCAGCAGTAAAAATCCACAAAAAATATCCGCCGAAGGGCGGATATTTTTTGTGGTTTTTTGGTTGGATTTTGCAAATTGTTCACAGTTATACCTTGCAAATCGGTCGAAAATGGGGTAAACTGATTTCCACGGATCATTTTTCAGATTGAGTTTTGGAGGACAAAAAAGCATGATCGAAATTACCAAGGACACCGTGATCGGTGATATTCTGGACATCGCGCCGCAGACGGCGCCCATCTTCTTTTCCATCGGGATGCATTGCCTCGGATGCCCGTCCAGCCGCGGCGAGACGGTGGAGGAAGCCTGCATGGTCCACGGGCTGGTCGGCGAGCAGATGGACAAGCTGCTTGAGATCGTGAACGAGGAGGCCAACCGGGAGTTCGCCGAGGGCGAGGAGGCTTGACAATAACGGCTTGCAGGAGGCTGTGAAAAAAGCCCCCCGTTTGACGCACCGGCGACCGGGCGAAGGCAAGGGAGCCGCGCGTCAGCGCGTATTATAATCCTGGGGATGTGAAAAACGCAAGTTTTTTCACATCCCCTTGTTGTGACGGAGGGAGCTATGGCTGAGCGGGAGCTGCGCCTGCAGCCGCGGCTGCAATGCATCGCGGACTGCGTGCCGCGCGGCGCGCGGCTTGCCGACGTAGGCACGGACCACGGGTATCTGCCCGTGTGGCTGCTGAAGGCGGGGAGGATCGAGCGCGCGATCGCGTCGGATATCAACGCCGGCCCGCTGGAGCACGCGCGACGCACGGCGGAGGAGCACGGCGTGTCCGGACGTATGGATTTCCGCCTTTGCGCCGGCCTGGAGGGCATCGGACGCGGGGAGGCGGATACGGTCGTGATCGCCGGCATGGGCGGGGAGACGATCCTCGGCATCCTCGGCGGCGCTTCCTGGGACTATCGTGGCGTGCGCCTGCTGCTGCAGCCGATGACCAAGGCGGAGCTTTTGCGGCGCTATCTTTCCGAAAACGGCTTTGCCATCGTGTCGGAGCGGCTTGTGCCGGATAAAGGCACGATCTACGCCGTGATCGAGGCGACTGCCGGTTCGATGCGGCCGCTGACCGCCGCGGAGGCATGGTGCGGCACAGGACTGCTGCACGACCCTCTCTACGGCGCCTATGCGGGTGACCGCGCCGCGAAGCTGGAGCGAGCGGCTGTCGGTCTGCGTCAGGCGAAAAGGCTTGACAGCGGCGGCGCAGAAAGACTGGAAGCGGATGCAAGAGAGCTGCGAGAGCGGATTGAGGAGTGGAAGCATGTCAACGGTATCTGATATCGAACGCGCCATGTACGCATGGGCGCCGCGCGAGCTTGCGGAGGATTGGGACAATGTCGGACTGCTGGTCGGCAGCGGCGCGGCGGAGGTGCGCCGCGTGCTGGTCGCGCTGGATGTGACGGAGCGAGTGGCAGACGAGGCGATCGCGCGCGGAGCGGAGCTGATCGTCGCGCACCATCCGCTGATGAACTGCCGGTGGCATGAGGTGCAGAACGTCGTGGACGACAACGCGCAGGGACGGACGATCATCAAGCTGATCCGAAACGGTGTCGCCGCGATCTGCATGCATACGAATCTGGACGCGGCGGACGGCGGCGTCAACGACATCCTGGCTGGACGCCTCGGCCTTTCGGAGCTTTCGATGCTCAGCGAGGAGCGGATCGGTCGCGTCGGTTCGCTGGAGCGTGAAATGCCGCTGGAGGCGTTTCTCGGCATCGTGAAGCGCGCGCTCAACTGCCCGGGACTTCGCTATCGCGACGGAGGAAGGCCGGTGCGCCGCGTTGCCGTGGGCGGAGGCTCGTGCTTCGGCTACCTCGGCAATGCGCTCTCCATGGGCTGTGACACCTTTGTGACCGCGGACGTCAAATACCACGATTTTCTCGACGCAAACGGCATCAATCTCATTGACGCGGGGCATTTTGAGACGGAGGACCCGGTTTGCGAAGCGATCGGGGAGCATCTGCGCGCATCCTTTCCGCAGCTTGAGCTCCTGCGCTCGGAGGTGCACGCGGACCCGATCCGCTTTTTCTGAGCGGAGCAGACATGAGAATCCTGGCGACCTTTTGCTTCGCGTTTGCGGCGGGGATATTCTCGGCGCAATACCTACTGCCGCTGCGGCTCCTTCTGTTTGCCGCCGCCGGCTGCGCCGTGCTCGGCGTGCTGTGGGCGCTCGCGCTGCGGGAAAACCGGCGCCGGCGCGCGCTGCTGATCGGCTTCGGCCTGGCAGCGGCGCTTTGCTATGATCTGGCGTACGCAAGGCTTGTGTGGGAGCCCTGGGAGGCGCTCGCGGGTACGACCGAAACGCTGGCGCTGGAGCTGACGGATTACCCCGTCGCCACCGAATACGGCAGCCGCGCGGAGGTGCGTATCCTCGGACGCGGCCTGCACGGCGGCGCGATCTACTACGGCGGAGAGGAGCTGCTGGGGCTTGCGCCCGGCGCGCGGCTTACCGCGCGTGCGGAGCTGCGCTCGTCGTCGACGGTTCGCGATACCGCGGTGACGACCTTCACCTCGCGCGGCAAATTCGCGCTGCTCTACGCTAGAGGCGAGTGCGTGATCGAGGCGGACGGCGCCGGTTCGCTCCGCTATCTGCCGCAGCGGCTGGCGAAAATGGCGCAGGATGTGATCGCGGATTGCTTTCCGGAGCGTACGGCGCCCTTTATGAACGCGATCCTTCTCGGCGACCGCTATGAGCTGTCCGAGGAGGACGGAACGAATCTGAGCGAGGCGGGACTCTACCATGTGACGGCGGTCTCCGGCCTTCACTGCGCGTTTCTCCTGTCGCTGCTCGGCTTTCTGATCGGACGGCACCGCAGAAAGCTGCTCTCCGCGCTCGCGATCCCGCTGCTTACGCTGTACGCGCTGACCGTGGGGCTGACGCCGTCCGTCGTGCGCGCGTGCATCATGCTGACAATGGTGCTGCTCGCGCCGCTGTTCGAGCGCGAAAGCGACCCGCCGACCTCGCTCTCGCTGGCGCTGTTCCTGATCCTGTGCGCGAATCCGTTCGCCGCGAAGAGCGTATCCCTGCAGCTCTCCTTTGCCGCTATGACGGGGCTGATCTGGCTGACGCCGGCGCTCTACGAAAGGATCCGCGCAAAAAAGCGCAGCCGCGCGGCCTGGTTTGTTCTCGGCTCCCTCGCCGCGACGGCGGGCGCGCTGGTGTTTACGATCCCGCTGAGCGCCTTTTACTTCAACATTCTGGTGCTGATCGCGCCGCTGAGCAACCTCCTGTGCCTCTGGGCGGCGAGCCTCACCTTCGCGTCCGGCTTTGTCACGGTCCTTGCCGGATTCCTCAGCACAACGCTGGCGAGCGCGCTTGCCCTGGCACCGCACTGCGGGGCGCTCTATCTCCTGACTGCGGCGCGGTATCTGGCGGGGATACCCTGGCACGCGGTCTACTTTTCCAACGACTATCTCAAATACTGGCTGATCTACGCCTACGCGCTTTTCGCCTGCTGCTGCTTCGCAAGGCGGGGCAGACTGCGCTATCCGGCGGCGGCCGTCCTCGCACTGGGAACGCTGGCGCTGACGGTGTGGCTGAACGTTTCGCCGATGCGGAACGGCACTCTGCACGTCATGGCGCTGGACGTCGGGCAGGGGCAATGCGTGGTCCTGCACTCGAAGGGAGCGACGGCGCTGGTGGACTGCGGAAGCAAATCCTACCTGAGCGCGGGCGGCGTCTGCGCCGACTATCTGCACAGCATCGGGGAGGGTACGGTGGACACGCTGGTGCTCTCGCACTTCCACGCGGACCACTGCAACGGGCTTCCGGTCCTGCTGGCGCGGCTGAGGGTGAAGCAGCTGCTCATACCCGATATCGGAAAAGGGGACGAGGTACGCGAATCGGTGCTCTCGCTCGCGGAGCGCTGCGGCGTCGAGATCGTTTTTGTGCGCGATACGATGAGCGTGCCGCTGGGCGAGGCGGTGCTGACAGTCTATCCGCCCACCGTAACGGACGGCGACGCCAACGAGGAATGCCTCGCCGTTTTATGCACGACGGGAAGCTTTGACGCGCTGTTCACGGGAGACATGGACGCGAACACCGAATACCGGCTCATCGCTTCCAATCGCCTGCCGGACATCGAGGTGCTGATGGCGGGGCACCACGGCTCGCGCTATTCGACGGGCGGCGATCTGCTCTCGGAGGTGAAGCCGGAGACCGTCGTAATCAGCTGCGGCGCCGGAAACCGCTACGGACACCCGCACGCGGAGACGCTGCGGCGGATCGTACGCTCCGGCGCGGAGGTCTATCGGACGGACCTGCAGGGCAACATCCACATCACGGTGAATTGAGGTTGACTATGGCGAAGAGCACGCCTGACAAGGGCTACCAAAAACTGAAAGCGGACCTTTCCTCCGGCGAGCTTGGGCAGGTATACGTTTTCCACGGTGAGGAAAGCTATCTGCGCGAGTATTACCTCGGCGCGGTCAAGAAGGCGATCGTACCGGACGGCTTCGAGGAATTCAACTATCACCGGCTGGACGGCAAGACGCTCACTATGGCGGAGCTGTCCGAGACGGTGGAGGCCATGCCGATGATGGCGGAGCGCACCATGGTCGTCGTGACGGACTGCGACCTCTTTCGACTGGGAGAGGATGGGCGGCAGGCGCTGATCTCCATTCTTGAGGATTTTCCGGAGTACTGCTGTCTGGTGTTCGTGTACGATCTGCTCGAGTACAAGCCGGACAAAAAGATGAAAAAGCTCTGCGCCGCGCTGGATCGGCACGCGCAGACGGTGAATTTTCAGATCGCGGAGAAGAGCGACCTCATCAACTGGATCCGGCGCCGCTTCCGCGCGCTGGACAAGGACATCGACGCGCGCACGGCGGAGCACCTGATCTTTACCTGCGGGGCGCTGATGACCGGACTGGTGCCGGAGATCGCGAAGATCGGCGCTTACGCGCGCGGCAAATCGATCATGATAGACGACATCAACGCGATCGCCGACCCGGTGCTCGACGCGGTGGCGTTCAATATGACCAATGCCATCACCCGCGGCGACTACAACGGAGCGAGCGAGATTCTGGGGCAGCTGCTCAAAAAACACGAGGAGCCGTTTCTGCTGCTCGCCGTCATCGGAAAGGAGCTGCGGCGGCTCTATACGGCGCGCATCGCGCTGGACGAGGGACGGGACAAGCTCTGGCTCATGGAGCAGTGGGGCATGCGCTCGGACTATCCGGCGCGGCTCCTGCTCGACGCGGCGCGCCGCACGACGCGCGAATGGTGCGCGAACAGCGTCAGGCTTTGCCAGCGGCTGGACCGGCGCATGAAGAGCGAGAAGAACATCGACGACGAGGGGGAGCTCAAGCTGCTGCTCATGGAGCTTGCGCAAAAGCCATGAACAAGCCGAAAATCGCGGAGGTCATCGTCGTCGAGGGACGCTATGACAAGAATACGCTCGCCCAGGCGGTCGACGCGACGATCCTCGACGTCGGCGGCTTCAGCGTCTTTAACGACGGGCAGAAGCTCGCGCTGCTGCGCCGGCTGGCGGAAACGCGCGGCGTCGTGATCTTTACCGATCCGGACGGCGCGGGCTTTGCGATTCGCGGCCACCTGAAGGGCGCGCTGCCGAAGGACAGGGTCAAGCACGCCTACGCCCCCGACGTCTACGGCAAGGAAAAGCGCAAGCGCAGGGGCGGCAGGGAGGGCAAGCTCGGCGTCGAGGGACTGCCGCCGGAGGTCCTGATCGAGTCGCTGCGGCGCGCCGGAGCGACCTTTGCGGGCGAAGAAGCGATACCGCACGGCGAACCCATCACCAAGGCGGATATGCTGGACGCCGGGCTGGTCGGAGACGGCAGCAGCACAAGGCGCGCAAGGCTTGTAAAGGAATTAGACCTGCCGGAGCATTTGAGCGCCAACGCGCTGCTGGAGGTGCTGAATCTGCTCCTGACGCGCGAGGCTTTTTTGGAAACATATTGCCAAGCGAAACAAAATGAGGTATAATTTTTCATCATTTTGAAAGCAAGAGAGGGAAATCACTATGGCGGACGAAGTCAAGACCGTTGAAAACGCCGAGAGCGAGAGCAAAAACTTTATCCACGCGTTTGTGGAGGAGGACATCGGCCCGGGCGGGCGCTACGAGGGGATGCAGGTCCATACCCGTTTTCCGCCCGAGCCGAACGGCTATCTGCACATCGGACACTGCAAGGCGCTGATTATCGACTTTGGCACGGCGGAGAAATTCGGCGGTCTTTGCAACCTGCGCATGGACGACACGAACCCCGCCAAGGAGGACACCGAGTTCGTCGACGCCATCAAGGAGGACATCCACTGGCTCGGCTTTGACTGGGGCGACCGCTTCTACTACGGCAGCGATTATTTTGAGAAGGACTACGAGTACGCCGTCGAGCTGATCAAGAAGGGCCTCGCCTACGTCTGCGACCTGACGCCGGAGGAGTTCAAGGCGAATCGCGGCGACATCGGCAAGCCCGCCGTCTCGCCCTACCGCGACCGCGACGTGGAGGAGAATCTGGACCTCTTCGAGCGCATGAAAAACGGCGAGTTTCCGGAGGGGAGCCGCACACTGCGCGCAAAGATCGACCTCGCGTCCGGCAACTTTAACATGCGCGACCCGGTATTCTACCGCATCCGCTATATCGACCACCACCGCCAGGGCAAAAAGTGGTGCATCTATCCGATGTACGACTTCGCGCACCCCATTCAGGACGCGCTGGAGGGCATCACGCACTCGCTCTGCTCGCTGGAGTACGAGGAGCACCGTCCGCTGTACGACTGGGTCGTGAACAACGTGTCCATTCCGTATCACAAGCCGCGTCAGATCGAGTTTGCGCGCCTCGGCATCAACTACACGGTCATGTCCAAGCGCAAGCTGCGCCAGCTGGTCGAGCAGAACTATGTCTCCGGCTGGGACGACCCGCGGATGCCGACGCTTTGCGGTCTGCGCCGCCGCGGCTTCACGCCGGCGTCCATCCGCAATTTCTGCGAGCGCATCGGCGTTGCCAAGGCGCCCTCCACGATCGAGTACAGCTTTTTGGAGCACTGCCTGCGCGAGGACCTCAACGAGCACGCCGAGCGCACGATGGCGGTGCTGCACCCGGTCAAGCTCATCGTCACGAACTATCCCGAGGGGAAGAGCGAGACCTTTGCAATCGAGAACAACCCCACCGACCCCGCCGCCGGCACGCATGAGATCACCTTCAGCCGCGAGCTGTGGATCGAGGCGGACGATTTTATGGAGGAGCCGGTTCCCAAGTACAAGCGCCTGACGCCGAACGGTCCGGAGTGCCGCCTCAAGGGGGCCTACCTCGTGCGGTGCACGGGCTGCAAAAAGGACGACAGCGGCAGCGTCGTCGAGGTCTATGCGACCTACGATCCCGATTCCCGCGGCGGCGATCCCGCCGACGGGCGCAAGGTCAAGGGCGCGACGCTCCACTGGGTTGACGCCGCCGCCGCCGTGGACGCCGAGGTGCGCCTGTACGACTACCTCTTCAACGATCCCGCGCCGGACGGTCCGGACAAGAACTTCCTCGACTGTCTCAGCCCCGATTCGCTCGAGGTCCTGCAGGGCTGCAAGATCGAGCCGGAGCTTGCGAAGATCGCCGCCGAGTACGACAGGAGCGACAAGACGGGCAAGACCGCTCCGACGTTCCAGTTCATGCGCCTGGGCTATTTCTGCCTCGACAACCGCGATTCCACGGCGGAGCACATTGTCTTCAACCGCAGCGTTTCTCTCAAGGATAGTTTTAAGAAGTAGGCGTATACTATATCCATTCGTATGAATTCACCGAAAGGAGAAAATGGTATGGATCTGAACAGCCTGAAAAGCAAGGTCAAGGAGACATTGGACAAGACCGATCTGGATGAAAAGGTCGGCGCGGCCGCCCGGAAGGTGAAGGGCAAGGTCAAGGAGACCCTGGACAAGACCGACCTCGACGAAAAGATCAAGGCGGGCACGGAAAAGCTGCGCGAAAAGGCGGCGGACGTGGATACTGACGAGCTCAAGGCAAAGGTGAAGGAAAACGCCGGCAAGCTCAAGAGCAAGGTGCAGGAAACGCTGGACAAGACCGATCTCGACGAGAAGGTCAAGTCCGGGGCGGAAAAGCTCAAGAGCAAGATCAAGGGCAGCCAGAGCTGAACCGGGCCGCGATTCGTAATCTGTCCCATGGAGTTGTGAAGCACTGCGCAGTGCTTCACAACTCCTTTTTTCATGTATTTGTGCAAAAACACTTGACAAACTGTAAATACTGTATATACTGTATATATACAGGAAGCGAGGTGAGCACAGTTTGAACATCCTGATCGACAACAAAAGCGGCGCGCCGATCTACGAGCAGATCTATACGCAGCTCAAGGCGCAGATCGTCAGCGGGGCGCTGGGGCAGGACGAGGCGCTGCCGTCCATCCGCAACCTCGCCAAGGACCTTCGCGTGAGCGTGATCACGACCAAGCGTGCCTATGACGAGCTGGAGCGCGAGGGCTTTCTCTACACGGTGGCGGGGAAGGGCTGCTTTGTCGCGCCGAAAAACCTTGATCTGGTGCGCGAGGCTAATCTTCGAGCGGTCGAGGCGCATCTGGAGGAGGCTGTGAAGCTGGCCGCGCTCTGCGGGCTCGGCGGGGACGAGCTGGTGGAAACGCTCAAACTGATTTTGGAGGGTGGAGTATGAACGCATTGGAGCTGAAGCAGATACAAAAAAGCTACGGCGACTTTACGCTGGGACCGTTCGACCTGGCGATCCCGTCGGGGTGCATCCTGGGCCTGGTCGGTGAGAACGGCGCGGGCAAGACCACGACGATCAAGCTGATCCTCGATATGATCGGGCGCGACGGCGGTACGGTGAGGATATTTGACCGGGACAACCGCGAGAGCTTTCCGGCGGGACGGGAGGAGATCGGCGTCGTACTGGACGAGGTGAGCTTTTCCGCGTGCCTGAACACGAAGGAGATCGGGCGGATCATGGCGGGCGTCTACCGCAGCTGGGACCAGACGGCGTACGAGGGGTATTTGAAGCGCTTTGCCCTGCCGGAGAAGAAGCCCTTCAAGGATTACTCCCTCGGCATGAAAAAGAAGCTGGGGATCGCCGTGGCGCTTTCTCACAACGCGCGGCTGCTGATCCTCGACGAGCCGACCGGCGGTCTCGATCCGCTGGCGCGCGACGAGGTGGTGGAGCTTTTCTCGGAGTTTACGCGGGACGAGGGACACGCGGTGCTGATCTCGTCGCACATTGTGAGCGACCTCGAAAAGCTCTGCGACTATATCGCGTTTCTGCACAGGGGAAGGCTGCTGCTGTGCGAGGAGAAGGACCGGCTCTACGAGGAGTACGGCGTTTTCCGCTGCTCGCCGGAGGACTTTGCGGCGCTTGAGCCGTCCGCGGTCGTCGGAAAACGGGAGACGCCCTACGGGATCGAGGCGCTGCTCCGGCGGGACGGCGCGCCGCGCGGCGCCGAGCTGGGACGCGTGGACATTGAGGAGCTGTTTGTGCTGATGGCGAAGGAGGCGAAATGAGATGAAGGGACTTTTGCTGAAGGACTGGTATCTGACGCTGAAATACGCGCGTTTTCTGCTGTTTTTTGTGCTGGTTTACGGGGTAATCGGCGTGTTTTTCACGTCTGCCGCCGTATTCTCGATCCTGCCGGTCATGCTGATCGCGCTGCTGCCGCAGACGCTGCTTTCCTATGACGAGCGGGAAAAGTGGACGGACTACGCGAAAACGCTGCCTGTTTCCGACGCGCAGTATGTGACGGGAAAATATCTCTTCGGCGCGATCTGCTACGCGGCCTATCTGGCTCTGCTGGCGGTCCTGAACCTTGCCGCCGGTACGGAGGACTACGGAACGCTGTTTGCCATGCAGTTTTCCATCGGCCTGCTTGCGCCGGCAATCCTGCTGCCGTTTATGTTCCGCTACGGTACGGAAAAGGGGCGCATAACGTATTTGATCGTGATCGGCGCGTTTTTCGGCCTTTCCATTGTGCTGACGCAGGGGCAGAGCGAGATTCCGACGCTGCTGCGCGGAGCGTTTCCCGTCTGGGCCCTTTGTCCGGTCATGGCGGCGCTCTACGTCGTGTCGTGGCACGTCTCGATCCGATTCTACGGGAAACGGAACGCATAAAAAATATTCTTAATTGCTATTAACAATTAAAGCTATTTAACGATATACATAGTGAGAGACCAAATCGGGGTTTGGAGGGATCGCTATGGATCGTGAAGAAATGCTCCCGACCGAGCGGGAATGGCTTATTATGGACGCCGTGTGGGACAGCGGCGACCGGCCCACGTCCGCCGAGATATTGAACCGCATCGACGAAGCGGCGAAGCTCGACGCGCGGACGGAGCGCGTCCTGCTCCATCACCTCTGCCGGAAGGGGCTTCTCGGCTACGTCGTGGACGAGCGCGACAGCCGCGTTTACCACTACTATCCCCTGCGGACGCGCGAGGAATGCCAGCGCGAGAAAAGCAGGGACTTCGTCGACACCTATTTCCGCGGCAGCGGCAGCGTCGCGGTGGCGGCGCTTTTAAAAAACGCGGCGTTCACCGACGAACAGCTCAGGGAACTGGAGGAAATATTGAAGGAGCGGAAGGACGGCGAGCGGCCGTGAACTTTTGGTCGTACTGCGCGCCGCTCCGCCTGACGCTCTCCATGCTCAACTTCTGCGCCGTCTACTTTGCGACGCTGCTGGGACGCTGCGCGATCCTCTCCCTGCCCGTGCTGGGAATCGTTCTGCTGCTGCGGATAACCGTTTTGCAAAACACTACCTTTGCAAAGGGCGCGATCTGGGCGGCGCTGGCGCCGGTGCTTCTCCTGGGGAAGCTCGCGGTCTACTATGAAAGCAGGCTGTTCCTGCCGCTCCTGTACTGGCAGAGCTGGTGCTGTGGCTATTGGTGGGTGTGCTGCGGATATCTGGCGGGCGTGGCCGTCAGCCTCGCCCTGCTGATCCGCCGCCGCGCAAAGCTCCACCGGATGCTCCGCGAGCTGCCCGCAGAGATGATCGATGGGCAGAAGGCCTATCTCTGCGCGCTGACGGTCTCGCCGTTCACGGCAGGGGTGCTCTCCCCAAAGATCGTCCTTCCGACGCTCGCGCGCGAAAAACTCAGCGAAGACGAGCTGCGCACCGTCCTGCTCCACGAGCGGACGCACATCCGGCTGGGGCATCTGTGGTGCTTTCTCCTTTGGGATATCCTCTGCGCGCTGCTGTGGGTAAACCCGTTCCTCCGCATGGCGACGCCGCGGCTGAAGGAGGATATGGAGCAGATCTGCGACGCGGTGACCATCCGCCTGGGCGGCGGGGACGCGCCGGCATACGGCGGCGTTCTGCTGAAATGTATGACGCTCCTGCGGGACACGGCGACCTATCTTCCCGTCACCTTTGCGGGGGAGGACGACTTTTCCGACGCCAGGCGGCGCATGAGGCGCGTGCGGGATTATCGCCCGTACTCCCGCCTCCGCATCCGCGCGCTGGCGGCGTCAACGGCCTGCCTCCTGCTTCTCGCGGTGCTGGCGGCGTATCGGCTTTCGCTTCCGCGGTACACGGAGCTGCCCGGCTTTTGTATCGTCCATGTCAGCGAGGACGTCCGGTTTTCCACGATCTATGAAAGCGAAACGGATGAGCCGCCGATCACGCTCTGCGGAGACCGCGCGGAGGTGGACTGCGCCGCGTTTCGCGCCCTGCTGCCGGAGGACGCGCCGCGGGACGGGTACTATTACATCATGTGGGGCGGCTTTATGAAGCTGCCGGGGATTGGCGGGGCGCTGAACTCGATTTGGGTGGAAACGCCTCTGAACGGCTCGACGGCAAGCGCGGATTTTCAGGATATCAACGATCTGTTCTATGTCAAGCTGGCGAAATGGATATGAAAAGGCGGCGAGACCGCGCCGCCTTTTTCATAAAGAAACGGTTAAACAACATTAACAAAAAGCCAAGGAAGGCGATGGTATGGAAATCAAAGGAATCGGAAGCTATGGCAGCGTTTACGCAAACACCCGCGTTGCGGAAAAAGCCGGACCGCTTGCGCAGGAAACGGAGGGCGCCGCTCCCGCGGCGCGCACGGACAGCGTGGAGCTCAGCGGCGGCGCGGCATATCTCAAGGGCTTGCAGGAGCAATTCCCTAAAATGAGCTTTTCCGTGGGGACGGGCTTTGTCGGCAGGACGGCGCAGAACACCGGCGACAACGCGAACCGCTGGGCGTTTACGGTCAGCCCGAAGCTGCTGGAGAAGATGCGCGGCGATCCGGACGCCGAGGCGGAGTATCTGCAAAAGCTTCGCGACATCGAACGCGCCACGTCGCTTGCCGACAGCTTTATCAAGGCGCGCGGCATGAAGACGGTCTACTGCGAGAACTACATCGACGAGAACGGGCAGCTCCACCACACGTCGATCTCGGTGCGCAAGGACGAGATGAACGAAAAGCTTCGCAAGGAGGCGCGGGAGAACACCGAGAAGATGATCGAGCGCGTCCGTGAGAAAAACAAGGAGGCCGCCGACAAGCTGGAGGAGCTGCTGAACAAGGCGGAGGAGTCCGGTGAGCTTGTGCTTGGCGACGGGGAGCTGCGCGCTTTCGGCAGCGCGGCGAAGCTGCTCGAACCCACGCAGAAGAAGGACTACGGCGACGGTGACGATGAAGCCGGGGGCGAAGCGACGAAGAGCGGCGGCTGTGTCGGCATCAACGCGGCGAAGCTGGCAAGGATGCTCGCGGCGGCAAAGACGCGCGCGCAGGTGCAGGCGGTCATCGCGCAGATCCAATCCGACCTGAAGGAGTGCGAAGCCGGGAAAGAGCAGGGGCTTGACGTGGACGAAGCCTCGGTCGAGGCGGCGAAGAACGTGCTGCGGGGCGCGCAGCAGCGCATGGGGCAGGCGGAGGACCGCGAGGCGACGCCGGAGGAGGAAATGGCGTCCGCGCTGGCGTCGCTGATGTAAGGATATAAGAATTATCAAAATAGTAAGGAGGGAATCATCATGGGTATGCAGTCTTTACTGTCTATGCAGTCGGCCTTGAAGCAGGCGTCCGTGCAAGGGAGCGCCCGCGCCCGAAACGAGGGCAAGATCAACGTGCTGAAAAGCGAAATGAAGCTGGACGGCGGCGGCAGCGAGGAGCAAAAGGATCGCCTCCAGCAGCTGGAGGCGAAGGCCGAGAAGATCACCGCCTCGCAGATGGGCTCGCTCGGCGATATCAACAAGCAGATCAATGAGGCCGCGAAGAAGGAGCGGGAAGAAGCCAAGGCGAAGGAGAAGGCCGAGAAAAAGGATACCGTCGAAATCAAGAAAAAGGACGACAAGAAGGAGGAAAAGAAGCCCTCGACCGTCCCGGAGGACGCCGGCGGGATCTATGACGCGCAGGGGATCGTTCAGGTCGTTGCCGAAACGACGGGCAAGGTATCCGATCCGACAGAGCATGCCGAATCAAGCGGCGCGGTGGACGTCCGCGCGTAACGTGCCGTTTGCCCGCCATGCCGCACGCGTCGATTTCATTGACAGTTTCTTATACTACTTTCAAATTAAAAGATTTAATTTGAAAGGCGCGTGCTGCGCACG